>JBDSLC010000099.1:0-27058 GCA_039916585.1 Pyrinomonadaceae bacterium
CGTAATCCGCGATCGTCTGCATAACGCCGCTGCTCGAAGCAAAGATCGTCTCCAGCACCGTCAGGTTTTCGTCGTAGGGTGGATTCTGCGAAAGATAAGCAAGCGTCTGCCCTTTAGCGCGAACAACCCGGCCGGTGTCAGGCTCTTCCAGGCCAGCGATGATCCGCAACAGCGTCGTCTTGCCCGAACCGTTCGCGCCGATTATCCCGATCTTATCGCGATCCTCAAGCCCCAGCGTGACGCTCTCAAACAGCGGCTTAAAGCCATAGTTCTTTGAGATATTTTCGAGCGATACAATATTCATTGGAGAGCGGACAACCTAGGGCTTCGACATCAGCTGGATGAACCGCTCGAACAGATACTCTGAATCATGCGGGCCGGGAGCGGATTCCGGGTGATATTGGACCGAGAAGATCGGCAAGGTCTTGTGGCGGAGACCGGCTACGGTGTTGTCGTTGAGGTTGACGTGGGTTACCTCGACATCAGCGGGCAGCGAATCGGGGTCGACCGCGAATCCGTGATTGTGTGCGGTGATCTCAACCTTGCCTGTTGTCAGGTCCTTGATCGGCTGATTGCCGCCGCGGTGGCCGAATTTCATCTTGAACGTCTCGCCGCCGAAGACCTGGCCGATGATCTGATGGCCGAGGCAGATGCCGAACATCGGCACTTCGGATTCGGTCAGCTTCTTGATCTCGTCCACAACAGCCTGCATTGAAGCCGGATCGCCCGGGCCGTTCGATAGGAAGATGCCGTCCGGTTTGAGCGCTAACACTTCTTCCGCAGATGCGCCGGCGGGGACGACCGTGATCTTGCAGCCGTACTTCGCGAACTCCCGCAGCGAATTAGTCTTCACGCCGAAATCGTACGCGACGACGTGAAACTTCGTCTCGTCAATCGCCGGATAGTCGAACGTCTCCTCGACGGTGACCGTTGTCGCAAGCTCGCGGTTCTTCATATCCGGCGAAGCGAGCACGCGCTCAAGCAGTGCCTTCGGATCTGATTCAACGGATGATAATCCTGCACGCATCGCACCTTTATCGCGGATATGCCGAACAAGCGCACGGGTATCTATATGCTCGATGCCAACGATGTCGTGCTCAGCCAGATATTCATCGAGCGATTGCGTCGCACGCCAATTCGACCTGATCCGGCTGGCCTCTTTTACAACAAATCCCTCGACCCACGGCCTACGCGATTCGACATCGTCTTCATTCACGCCGTAGTTACCGATAAGCGGATACGTCATACAGACGATCTGTCCGGCGTAGCTCGGGTCGGTCAAGATCTCTTGATAGCCGGTCATCGACGTATTAAATACCATCTCGCCAAACGTCTCGCCCGCGGCACCGAAGGCCAAGCCCGTAAATGTCCGTCCGTCCTCTAAAACCAGGATCGCTTTGGTTCGCTCTGTCATTGCAAAGTTAGTTTACCGAAAAAAGCCGAGACGCCGAAGAGAGCTATGCAGCTATCTCGGCGCCTCGACGTCCTTTGCGATCCGATCTACTTGAATTCGCCGTCACCCGCCCTCATATCCGTGATCGGCGGCGTCGGCACGTCCGGATATTCCGCGTGCCTTACAAATCCGATATTCTGCGGCTTCCAATATCGAAAAAATGCCCTTCCGTAGATATATTTCTCCGGCACAAATCCCCACGTACGCGAATCTGCCGAATTGTCGCGATTGTCTCCCATCACAAAATAGGTGTGAGTCTTTACCTCGGTTCGGGGGTAAGGATATCGCGAATGATTTTGCTCGGCGGATATGTAGGGCTCGATTAGTTCGTGATCATTAACGAAAACCTTGCCCTCTTTGATCTCAACGGTTTCGCCGGGAAACGCGATCAGCCGTTTTACATAGCTTTTCGAAGGGTCTTCGGGATACCAGAATACGACGATGTCGCCGCGTTCAAGATGGCCAAAGCTCACGCTCTTGATGTCGTAATAAATGAACTTATTTACCAGAAGCCGTTCGCCATCATGCAGCTGCGGCACCATCGAACTGCCGTCGACCACCACCGGCTGAACGAAAAACACGCCGAAAAGTATGAACGTGACGATTATTAGAAATACGTCCCGAACGAGCCGAAGCGTCTCCCACCAAAAGCTCCGCGAGGCCTCTTTCCGCAGATCGCGCGACTCGATCCCCGCGTCATCACCTGAAGATACAAGCCCAAAATCATATTGGTCTTTGTTTGAGAAAAGGGCCATAATCTGGGGTGAACCTGGGAGCGACCGTCGCAAAAGCGTTGTCACGATAGAAGTTAGCTTTGCGGCGCGTCTTTGTCAAAGAATTCCGCCATGAACGAGCACATCAGATCACTCTTTCCCGCTGCGAATAACTACACATACCTTAATAGTGCGGCTGTCGCGCCGATGCCGTCGACCGCCGCAGACGCCGTTATGGCACAAATCGCCGACGTCTCGAACCACGGCTCGGAGCACTACACCGACTGGATCGCGACGAAGAGTCGTGCCCGAGACCTGCTTGGCCTGATGCTGAATGTCGGGCCTGAACAGATCGCCTTCATGCGAAACACGTCCGACGGATTCGCATCCGTCGCAGCCGGCATCGACTGGGCGGAGGGCGACAACATCGTTAGTTTTGCGGGCGAATTCCCTTCGAATTTCTATCCGTGGCGACGGGTTCGCGATGAGTACGGCGTCGAACTTCGACTGGCCCCCGAGCGCGAAGGCCGTATCGACCTCGACGAATTGTGCGCCCTCATCGACAGCAACACAAGACTCGTAGCTATCAGCGCGACCCAATTCGCCAGCGGCTTCCAAGCCGATCTTGGTCGCATCGCGGAGGCTGCACACATTGTTGATGCCTTGTTCGCCGTCGACATCATTCAGGCACTCGGGGCACGCGGTTTCGACCTACCCGCCCTCGGCGTCGACATCGCATCGAGCGCGAGCCATAAGTGGCTGTGTGCTCCCGAAGGATGCGGATTTTTATACTTGTCGGACGATGCTCGCAACCGCGTAAAGCCGATGCTTACAGGTTGGATCAGCGTCGAGACTCCGTGGGACTTTGAGGATCGGGAACAGCCATGGCGTTCGGACGCCCTGGCGTGGGAAAGCGGGACGGGATGCTCGTCGTTATTCTACGGACTCGAGCAGAGCCTAAAACTGTTGACCGACACTGGCCTAGAAAAGATCGAAGGCTATCTGGGAGGCCTCACGGATCAGCTTTGCGAAATGCTCGCGGGTAAGGATTACGACATCCTCAGTTCACGTGCCCCCGGCGAAAAGTCAGCGATAGTCTGCGTCAAACATCGCGGCGGGATTCATTGCAGCGACATTGCGAAGACACTTCGCGAGGCGAACATCATCGTCAGCCCTCGCAACGACCGGCTTCGAATTGCCCCACACTTCTTCAACAATCAGGAAGACATCGAACGGCTGGTCGAGCACCTGCCCTAATTATTCGGAAAGCTCGTCAAGATTAAGCCGCGTGAGGCCGCCCGCGTCTGAATAAGCTGTGCGGTGGGCACGTTCGTTCTCACGAATACGAAAGAATACATACCCGACCCCCACGCCCAGCAAGATTGCCGTAGCAAAGATCCCGAGGATAAAGAAAACTGTCGAGACCGCGACATCGGCCCCAGTCTGGGCGACGTATCTTTCAAATTTCTGCAGGTAAAACGGATCGTCCCCCAGCCACTGCACCTTCTTCCCGTACTCGATCTTCCCCAATAACGCCTCGGCCGCGGCAGGATCCGCAGCTCCAAAAACAAACGCGTTGTAATTGCCGATCCGCTTATAAACCACTCCCGCCGAACCACCAATCGCCGACTGGATCGCGGCGTCCGCCGACAACGAAGCCTGTGGGGTCGGATATTCAATAAGCAGCAATCGCGAATCGCCGTACGCAGCATACGCAGCTTCGGCGCCCCCGTTCAGATCGATGGCATTCAAGACCGCGGGATTACCAAACTCCCGGCGGATCTCGTCGACGCTGTTAGTGATCTTCGCCTGTCCTTTGACCGACTCCCAATCCGGCAAATGCTTGATCAGGACGGGCACTCCGTCGACGTCCGATACTTCCTGACTCTGATATTGACCAAAAACCGAGGCGGTAGCGACTATCAAGAGAAGAATTTGAAGGGGAAACTTCTTCATATATTGGTGCAATTCACACCGGAATAATGCGTTCTCAAAAAGGAATAATTATCGTAGCACCATGGCAAACGACCGACAATCTGTACCGATACGATACGTATACCATTTCGTGCGCCGTATGCATCAGGGCACGCAGGAGGTACACACTGAATCTCAGTTTTGATGATAGGCGAAATGAAAGGTATGCCCATAAATAAGGAACAAAATTACATTTTCGACGTCTAATCAAATAACCGGACAACCCACGCGCCACTTTGGCACGGCGCTTGAAGTTGGGTAGCAAGGGGGAACAAGGAAATGACAGCAAACACATTAAATTTTCCGGTAATTAGCGGCGGCGAGGCGGCTTTAAAGGCGGCGGCCCCGGTCAAGGTCAAAGATTTCGACCTGACACAGGCAGCGGCCGCCGGAGATATGGTGGCTTTTGAAGAGGTCTACCAGCGACATCATCGTCGGGTATACTCTATCTGTCTCCGAATGCTTCAGAACGCTCACGAAGCGGAAGATCTGACGCAGGACGTCTTTATCCAGCTTTACCGGAAGATCGGCAGTTTCCGCGGAGATTCAGCCTTCACGACGTGGCTGCACCGCATGACGGTCAACCAGGTTCTGATGCACTTTCGCAAGCGGAACGTGAAGTTCGAAAAGACGACCGAAGATGGCGAAACCCCTGATCAGGTGGTAGCGGGCACGGCTAACCCTGAGAAGATGCCCATCGTCGATAAACTCGCACTCGAAAGCGCGATCGACCAACTGCCCGACGGCTACAAGAACGTTTTCGTCCTGCACGACGTCGAAGGCTTCGAGCACGAAGAAGTAGCCAAGATCCTCGGCTGCTCCGTCGGAACATCCAAATCGCAGCTCCACAAAGCAAGACTAAAACTGCGTAAACTCCTAAAGAAAAAGGCCAACCCGCGTCTTCTGCCGGTAGGCTACTAAAGCTAAAATTCGTTCAACTCAAGCAATCAAGACAAGGGCTGCCCCGCAAGGCAGCCTTTTCTTGTTTCTTCTTTTCTTCTTTCGTGGTTCCTTTGGTCTCGTCCCCGCCCGCGCTTACTGAATGTCCAATGTCCTTCATTGCGTAGCTGATTGTAGCCGTGGGTCCTAACCCACGGAAGGGGGTGACCTAAAATCCCCGATCGCGTAGCGACGAAAGACCGATTTCTCAATATCGATTTCGTCGAAAGTTATCACAATCTCCTGATCGACGAGGTCGGCCACTCTCCCGCAACTGTAAACCGCTGTCTAAAAGCTCAAAACGAGGTCTGATGTTTCACCTCCTGTTTCAAAAAGTGTTTCATTTAGCGTTTCATTTGACCGGGAAAGAAAGCAAATGAAACACTCGCTTTTCCAACTTGTTCTCTCTCAACCACTTATCCGATCGGGCAAGGTGTTTCATTTGGCGTTTCAAATCCCGTTTCAAACGGCACGCGAAATGAACGAAACACGCGATGGAGGTCGGGCAATGTAGAGACTATACTTGTGACACCGATGACACCAGAGAGAAGTTTGGATATTCAGTTTCAATACGTGACCGAAGGCGATGCGGCCGCGAGGGCGATAGAGGAGCTGCGGCGAGAGGGGACGCTTGGGTTCGACACCGAGACCACTGAGCTTGACCCGTACAAGGGACGTCTCCGGCTTGTTCAGTTAAGTTCGGGTCGGAGCACGTATGTTTTCGATGTCTACAAGCTCGGCGAAGATTCGCGTACGTCGCAAGAACTCGCCCCGCTGCGAGAACTTCTCGAAGACGCGTCCGTCAAGAAGGTAGCCCACAACGCGAAGTTCGACCTTAAGTGGGTCCGGCATCATCTCGGTTGCGAGACGAATGGCATTTTCGATACGTATCTTGCGAGCGTGCTTATCGCGGCGGGCGACGGTGATCGTCGACATTCGCTCGCCGACGTGGCGAAGTTTTTCACCGATGTAGAACTCGATAAGTCAGAGCAGATAAGCGATTGGAATGCTCCTGATCTGTCGCCGTCGCAATTGACATACGCCGCCCGAGATGCGCAGGTGATGCTTTCGCTGCACGAGCAGATGGCGGATCGGCTCGCAGCCGACGGGCTGACCCGTGTTGCGGAGCTCGAGTTCGACTGTCTGATGCCGATCGCTGACATGGAACTCAACGGCATCTTTCTGGATTCCGAGCGATGGCGCGAACAGCTTGAAAAGGTGAAGGCCATACAGGCAGTAGCGGCGAGCGATCTGCAGGAAATGCTGGCAGCCGGTGTGGCCCAAGCTTCCCTTTTCGGGCGGCCGGAGATCAATCTTGACTCTCAGCAGCAGGTGACCGACGCCCTGATAAATCTCGGCGTTCCGATGCCCAATTCGACGCGTGCATGGGAGCTGCAGCCGCTCGTGGAAAAATATCCGGTGGTGGGAAAGTTGCTCGACTACCGTGCCGCACAAAAATCGATGACGAGCTTTGGCGAGAATACGCTTGAATTTGTCGAGCCCGCGACAGGGCGCGTGCATGCGGACTTTCGACAGATCGGTGCGCCGACCGGACGTTTCTCATGCTCTAACCCAAACCTCCAACAGATCCCGCACGAGGCGGCGTACAGGCGATGCTTCCGCGCTCCCGAAGGCAGAAAACTCGTGATCGCCGACTATTCGCAGATCGAGCTTCGGATCCTCGCGGATTTTTCGGGTGACGAAAATTTTATTAAGGCGTTCGAGAGCGGCCAGGACTTTCACGCGATGACCGCGTCGCAGGTCTTTAATACTCCGGTCGACGAAGTGTCAGCAGACCAGCGTTCGTTCGCGAAGCGGTTGAATTTCGGGATCGTTTACGGCGTCGGAGCGTCGCGATTTGGATTGATGACGGGCCTTTCACAGTCGGACGCGGAAGATACGATGCGAAAGTATTTCGGCACCTATCGAAAGCTGGACGAATACCTGCGAAACGCAGGCCGTTCAGTTCTGGACGACCGTGTTGCCCGAACCGCTTCCGGACGCCTGCTGCGGATCCGGTACGAAGAGGGCGACCGTGCGTCGATCGGCTCTGCGCGAAGGTACGGTGTGAACATGCCGATCCAGGGGACGTCTGCCGATATTCTGAAACGATGCTTACGCCTGCTTCACGACTCGCTTCGCGGTACGTCCGGCAAGCTCGTCAATATCGTGCATGACGAGGTGATGGTTGAGTGTGATGCGAACGAGGCGGATGTGATCGCGATAAAGCTAGACGAGGCAATGGTCGTCGCCGGCCGCGATTTTGTCTCGCGGGTGCCGATAAAGACCGACGTGCACATCGCCGACGAATGGTCGAAGTCCTAGTTCGCCTGAGTCACGACCAGGATCTCGCGGAGAAGTTTTTTCTGTGAATTGGTTGGAGAAAACTGCTTGCCGCCGAGAATGAAGGAATCGGCCCCACAGATCTTTGAAAATTGTTCGCGCGTAAGAGTGAAGTTGATGTACTCCATCCCGTCCCGCCGAGCTACGTACCGTCCGGCACCGAGATCGGTCCGATCTGAACTGCTCACAGCGACGAGTGTTTGATCCTCGCCGAACCGCGGCTTTCCGGACATTATCCAAAACGAAAGCGTCAAAGGCTCGATCGCGCGTTCGATCTTGTCACCGGAATAGAGTGCTCCAACGGCGAAATTCATCGCTTTGACGCCCGCGCGTTTCGTATCTGAATCCGAGAAGTTCTCTGCCACGCCTTTTAGCGTTGTAACTTTCGAATTCGGGTCGAAATGAACGGTAGCGTTTGCACCGGACGACTGAACTTGATGCTCGATGGCTGCGTTGGTTTTGGCCTGCGCGTGGAGCGAAACTGAAAGAGAAAGCGCAAAGGCGAGCGAAAGGAAAGTTTTCATAATGGAGGACGTCTTGAGGATGTGAGAGTTCGACGCCGTGGTCATTATCCCATATTCCGGAGGGCGAGAGCGCAAAAAAAGTCGGGCCGAAAAGCCCGACTCGAAAAATCCTTGATCCGACGCTTAGGATGCGGCTGCCTCAGCCTCTTTCTGCGTCGCGATGTAAAGAATACGGGAGCAGCTTTCGCACGTCATGATCTTGTCGCCCTTTTTCACCTCGACACTCATTTGCGGACGCAGCGACATATTACAAGCCGCACACGAGCCGTTCACGACCTCGGCGACCGCGATCCCGTCGCGGCTCCGCTGGGCGAGTCGGTTGTAAACTCCGGCAAGCTGATCCGGAAGCGTAACAAAAACCTTCTCGCGTTTCGTGGTTTCTTTCGTGATCTCCGCTTTATCCTTCGAGATCTGAGAGTCGAAGGCGGCAAGAGCTTCGTCACGTTTGCTGTCCAGCGTATTGATCTCGTCCGCACGCGATGAAAGCTCAGTCTCAACCTCTTCTACCGAGGTCATTAACTCGACGACCTTGGTTTCGTGAACCGTGACCTGCTTTTGCAGAGCATCGATCTCGCGCATCGCGGTTTCGTACTCTTTCTGATTTTGGGCGTGTTTCAGGTTGCGGTCGGCACGTTCGAGGTAAGTCTTATTTTCCGCGATCTGAGCTTCGTTCGATGCGCGTTCAGCGTTCAGATCATCCCGGCGTTTTTGGATCTCGCGAATAGAAAAGGCGTGCTGTTCAAACTCTTGTTCGAGACTCGCACGCCTTTCCTGAGCAGATTCGATCGATCGCTTCAATCGTCGAATGTTGGTATCGGTGACCTGCAGGTCAACTAACTTTGCTAACTCCTCTTTCACTTCGTTTCAATACTCCCTATATGGCAATCAAGTATCTTATCGTAGTAGAAAAAGAATTACAAAGAACGTACGCAGCAGTCATTCGCCCAGGAATACGGAAAAATGCTGGCGGAGGAACGATTCGTCGGCCGGGATCGAGGCTCGGTCAGCGTGGATCGCGACCCATCCAGGGCCTGATTCTGCGGGCTTCAAATGAAGTTCCGCGTTCATTTTGGTAATTCCGAAATGCGAGATCTTAGCGATCGCAAGGGCTCCGCCTCGCATAAAGCCGTCGCCCGGCGTTCGAGTCCAACCGGCCTCAACCGTGAGGCATCTCACCCCCAAGCGAAACGTAAGCAATGAACCCGCAATGTTCGCTCCGCGATGGGAGAAATTATGTGGATCTTCGCGGTCCATCGTGATCGTTGCAAACCCACGCGTTGCCTCTCCGGCGATACCGATCAGGCTCTCGAACAGCCATCGGACACCGGCGTTCCGCAAGGCATCGTTCCGAGCCTTTAAGTCGAGGTAATCGGCGACGTCATGCCGGCCGGCGGCACGTGCCGCGGCCATAGCCTCGTCAAGCATTTGCGCCCAGAGCTGATCAAGCTCGCTCATACAGGTGTGAGGATAATTGCGCCGCGGGAGTAAATGCAATGCGTGGTATTATTTAGCTTTCTCAGGAGTTTTTGTGTTCAATCAGCCGTTCAGGAATTTCGGGGCCGTTCTGTTACTTTTCGCGCTCATCTCCCCAATACTTGCTCAGGGTCCTCAGGGGAGGCCAGCCCCGAAAAAACCAAGAACTTCCTCGACGTCCAACAGGAAACCTGCAGCCAAGCCGATCGCGGCCGCAACTCCGAAAGCAGATCCCGCAAAAGAAAAGATCAATTTCGACGCCGCAATAGCAGCCCCGACCGCCGCCGAGAAAGCAGAGCTACTCGTTAAGTTCACCGCGGATTATCCGAAGTCGGAGTTGAAGACCCGGGCTGAAGAGTCGCTTACAGGCGCGCGGGCCGCGATGGCCGATGAAAGCCTGACTGCCGGTGATTCGGAAGCGGCGATGCGGCTGTTCAAGCTTGCGGTAGAGAATGCTCCTAAGCCTTACAGCGAACGGCTGTTTTCAGAAGTGATCGCAACCATTCCGGCGAACGTATACTGGCGGGGCCATAAGGCGGAGGGAATTGAACTCGCGAAACTGATCGAAACGCACGTCGGGGCCGACGCCAACAAACTGCTCCTCTTGTCGACCTTTTATCTCGGAACGGAGAACGGCGACGAGGCGAAGCGCCTTGCCGAGGCCGCGATCAAGCTCGACGATAAAAATGCAACCGCGCATCAGACACTCGCTACCGCCCATCGATTGAATTTTGATTTGGAGTCCGCCGCTGCGTCATTTGCGAAATCTGTCGAGCTAGACCCTGAATCCACGATCGCAAAAAGATCGCTCGCGGATATGAAGCGAGCCATCGGAAAGAGTGACGAAGCCGAGAAGATCTATCGAGAGATCCTGACGGTTAATGAAAAGGATAATCAGGCCCGTACCGGGCTGGTTCTCTCGCTTTTTGATCTTGGGAAGCAGGCCGCTGCCGAAACCGAGATGGCGAAGGCTCTGGAAGAATCCCCCGGAAACGTTGTATTACTCGGTGGCGCAGCCTATTGGTATGCGGCGAATAGGGACGCAGCCAAGGCGGTCGATTACGCTCGACGCGCGATCAATAAGGAGCCCCGATACATTTGGTCCCACATAGCGCTCGGCCGGGGATTGATGCTTCAGGGTAAGCCGGTCGAGGCTGAGCAGGTGCTTGTTGCCGCGAGAAAATACGGAAATTTCCCTACGCTACAGTACGAGATAGCGTCAGCCAGATTGGACGCAGGATTCTTTCGCGAGGCGGCCGAGGAACTAGCCAAGAGCTTTGAGATCGCCGACGGTTCGATATTAACGAGGCTCGGTGGACGCATCGAGCAAAGAGCAGATTCGTTCACAAAGGCGATCGACATGGAGCGTCGAGCGAGTATCTTCTCACCGCAAGCTGCAGATTCAGTGGAGGATGCGGCTCAGCTCAAAGCCTTGATGGAGTTTAGCTATCGGCTGGCCGCGGACACCAAGGCCGAAGCGGAGATCATCGCGGCCGCGGAGAGTTTCGCGGGCGGCAGTGACAATATGTCCGTTCACCGTAAGCTCTACGCCGCGAACCTGCTACTTCAGAATGGTGTCGCGACGGACGAGGCGGTGCAACTTTCAACTGCCGCAGTAGCGGGACTCGACAGATCGCTCGACGTGGCGAACCCAGGTGCGGCCGTGATGGCGACCGAGCTTTATGAGGCCCGCAACCTTTCGTTCTCGCGCGAGGAGTTTCTTCTTATCCCTGACGTTCCCAAGCAAACCCTGAATTCTTTGATGCGCGGCCGGATCGAAGAGACGACCGGGTTGGCGCTGCTCCGACAAGGCAGACCGGCTGAAGCGACGGTCAGATTTCGCCGGGCCTTAACGGTATTGCCCTCAAACAGTGCGTGGTGGAGATCAGCGACGTGGAATCTCGGCAGTGCTCTCGCGGCGGAAGGAAAGGACAAAGAAGCTCTCGAGACGATGATCAAGAGCTATGCGATCGACAAGCCTAACCCAACGCGATACATCCTTATCGAGCAGCTTTGGACGAAGGTGAACGGCAATCGCGAAGGGCTGGAAGAGAAGATCGGGCCGAATCCGCTGCCGAATTTTACTGCCGCATCGAAACCCGATGCCACGCCCGAGCCATTACCCTCGCCGACAGTTGAAGTGGTTGTCGCAACTGAA
The DNA here is from genome assembly GCA_039916585.1 of Pyrinomonadaceae bacterium. GTDB lineage: Bacteria > Acidobacteriota > Blastocatellia > Pyrinomonadales > Pyrinomonadaceae > OLB17. Next base: position 11,578 of record JBDSLC010000099.1, read on the forward strand.
ACGGAAGCTAAGACGGTGGTTCCGACCGACGCAACCCCGACCCCGGAAACATCGCCTTCGCCAGTCGTCGCAATGGAATCTACGGCAGCACCTACACCGCCGACTCCCGAATCGTCACCATCGCCGAAGGCAGCAATGGAAGAGGTAAAGGCATCCCCGACCCCCGAAGGATCTCCCTCGCCTGAAGTTCCCGCGGTGATGGCTACTGTCACTCCCGACACAACGCCGACACCGGCGGAATCTCCAAAGCCGGAGCCTTCGCCCGCGACGGGAGATCCGTCGCCAACGCCATCCGAAAATATGGTCGCAAAGATTGAGCCCAAGAAAGCCGGAGCCCCGCTTTTTGAACCGATCATTATAAAGATCCCAAAACCTACAACGGCGCCCAGGGCAGCGCCCGAAAATAGGACCACCGAAGAGCCAAGGCCTGATGAGGAGATCAAGAAAACAGACGAGCCTGCGTCCGGAAGCGACATCGCTCGGCCAAGGATCGTCGAGGGCAAGGCGATAACGGGTGAGTTGTTGCCATGCGAGATCGGGGTGAGTCAGGAATCAGTCTCCTTGATAAACAACGGCGGCAGCATTTCGATGCTCGTGTCGATCGAACAGGGAGAAGACATCAAATTGGTTACGGGTGCGTCAAACAGTCCAGCGGATGTTGAAGTGAGGCTGGATCCGGAACTCCGTGCCGTGTCAGGCAGGTCGATGTATGTGATCCGATCGGTTAGCGAAAAGACCGGGATGTATCAGGTAACTTTCAAGGCTCCGTGCGGGAAGAAGGACGTGATCGTCCGCGTCCGCTAGATCGGCGCAAGGTTACGGCCAAAGGAGCGAACATCACCGCAATGACCAGCAAAAACACATATGCGTTTCCCGCTGTTCGCAGCGGAAAATCGAAGAGGCTGTGAACGAAGATCCCGACGCAACCCGCAAGGCCGCCGATCACGGTAGTACGAACCAGGTCATCCGATTCCTCCCAGATACGTTTCAGCGCCTTTCGCACAAGCGACCCAATAAACCCAATAGTGATAAGAAAGGCGATGATGCCGCCGTCCGAGAGCATCTGTAGATAATCATTGTGAGCTTGCTCGACGCGGAACATTCCACTCTGAGTATCGAAACGAGTGAATGCCATCGCGAAAGAATCGAACCCCGTACCGAGAATCGGGTTAGCGAGGAAGATCTGCCAGGCTACCGACCAGAAATGGAAGCGCCCGCTAGAGATATCGTCAGTCGCGTTCTGGATCCCCAATCCGCGTAACATCGAGGCTTCACCACCAAGATAAACGAGGCTCCCGATCACGACTAGTGCGAGGCCGGCACCGCCGGCTAGGATCCGTATCCAGCTTCTGCGTTCCTTCTCTTTCCCGCGATAGAACCACGCGAGCGCCGCGACGAATAGCATCGCTACGTAAGCAATTACGCCACCCCGTGAGCTGGTGAATGGGACAGCGATCGCCATTAGGGTAGCTGAGATCGCGACGAGAAGTTTGATCTGCTTCGTAACAGCGTTTCCGAGCAAATGCGCGATCGCTATTCCCGAGATCAACACCATTAGCGATGCAAAATGATGCGAATTGATATACGGCCCGAACGGGATCGCTCCAGAATGTTTGAGAATTCCGTAGATGGTGTCCGGGCTCGCGAGTTTCTGCAGGATGCCGACAAAAGCTATAACGCCGCCAAAGACAAGGATCACCATGATCGCCCGGCGATAACGTCCTTCCGTGTCGATGAATGTGAGCGCGGCCGCAAAAAATATGATGTAGCCAACCAGTCTGACAAGAAAAATGCGAGTCCAAAATGGATCGATCGAAAGGGTGTTTGAAGGAGTAGCGGAAAGAACGCCGGACTGTATTCCGGGATCGCCAAACGGAAGAAGTTGAATGAGGCCAAGAACAAGCAGGGCGATAAGTGGAAGTTGTATTGAATCTAGATTGATCTCGACAGCACCCGATCTCCAGCTTCGAACGATCCAGCTCCCGGCGAGTATCGAGGTCAGGATCGTAAGCGGGATCAGCGCGCTAATATCCGTACTGCCGTAAAGAAGCACCGCGAAGATCGGCATAACGAACAGCAGAGCGAAGATCGTTCTACTCGTTCGAGGTTCGCTGGCTGTGATGGTCTCGCTCAAAATATGTTCAAAAGCGGTTCAGTTTAAAATCGTCGAACCACAGATTGCCAGAAATGGTACAGGCGGCGGAGTCACATTTCTCGCGCACGAGGCGGAAGGTGACGCCATCGGAATTCACGGGTACCGTGAATTTTATCCGAGCCTCGGCCCAGTCAGACTTGTTCGCGATGGGCTCGCCGATCGCGATCCGAGTTGCGTCGGCCGCTGACAGCACTTCCCATCGAAACTCGGCACGGGAGGTGAGGTCGCTGCGATAGGCGAACGAAAGATCATACGAGGTGCCGGGTTCAACAGCGACCGCGCGGCTGATCGTTGCCATCTCAAGTTTAGATGCAGAGGTGAATCGGACCAGAAGGCTGTATCGGCCATCCTTCGGCTGGCTCTCGGAAAGGCCATATACGGGATATGGCTGCCCTATCTGCCAATCGAAAAAATCGGCATTCTGCGACGCCACACCGAACTCAAAACCGCCGTTCGCTATTGCCCCGATAGCGGGACGCTTGTTCTCATCCGGCTGGAGTGATCCGGCGATACGAGCGGCATCGCGAAAGCGCTTCGCGTCGATTAGGCGCCCACGGATCGCGATGCCAACGTCGCTTATCTTTGAAAGGTTTGGGTCGAAGTTAGCCGCAAACCAAACGGAAACGCCCTCCTCAAAACGACCGCCATTGACGAGATACTTAGCGAGTTCCGCGCGTGCGACGGGGCTTGGTCCGAGTATTCCGGTCGCCCGCTTGACGTCGCCATCGAATGCCTGCATAGCCGCTATCACGGCTGGGGCGGCAAACGCCGCATCCTGGTCGACAGAGGCTCGAATAAGTTCAACACCTTCGTCGGTACGGCCCTGTCGGACTAGATTATTCCCGAGCGCCCATTTGGTTCGAGCGTAGTTCGGGGCGAGTTCGAGCGCTCGGCGATATGCAGACTCGGCTGCCGGTCGATCGCCGTCCCGTTCGCGTGCCTGACCCAAGCCGAGCCAATACGAGAAATTGAAGGGGCCTGCCGCGACGGCTGCCTCATATTCCCTCAGCGAACGCGAGATCGCCGTCGGATCAAAGGTCCGTTCAAGGTTGAGAGCGTATCGAAATCTGGCATACGGATCACCAGGGGAAAGGGCTGCCGCAAATTCCGTCGCCTGTATCGCATCAGCGTTTCGCGCAAGCGTGTCGGCGAAAGCCCAAATGATCACGAACATACTGCCAACCGCTAAGCCGGTCATGGCGGCTGCGCCGACCACGTGTCGAATGGGTGCGGTCAGTGTAAATCGTGAGGTTGGCATTAACTACGGAAACTACTCGAAGTCGATCGGTTCGATCTTTATCTGCGCCTGCATCAATCGTACGTCGATCTCTGAACACATCTGGCGGACGCTCTTCAGCACCTCGGGCTTTACCTTCTTCGAGGAAATAAGGATCTCCTGAATCTCCTGTTCGCGGCAAACTGAAACCAGCGACCCATTTGCATCATAAACTTTAAGACCATTGATCACCTTGTCACGCTTCAAGGGGTCGTCGTCGATAAACGCAACCGGGCTGTAATTCCATTCGGGATTCTTGCGAAGTTCGCGAAGCAGCATCTCTCCGCCATCGCCTGCTCCATAAATAAGGATGCGTCGTCCAACGCCCTGATGCGGAAGGGGAATTAGTTCACGGATAAGGCGGAATGCCATTCGGCTGCCGGCCAAAGCGACCAGAAGCAATATCGCATCTAAGGCAAAAACGGAGCGCGAGAAATTTTCGAATCTGTAGAGCAGCAATATCGCAACGACACTCAGCACGCTGCCGATGACGACACCCTTGGCGTATACGACGAAGTCACCGATCGATGTGTATCGCCATAGACCCCGATAAACTCCGACTAGGAAAAACGCGAATAGCTTGAGTACGACGAGCAGCGGCAGGGTCCGCAAGAAAAGATCCCAGTTGCCGCTATTCTCGAAAGATCCAAAAAGAAAGACGTAAGCTCCGTAATAGCAGACCGTGATCAGAAAAACGTCGAGAATAACCTCAAATATGCGGCGCTTATGCGAGACGTTTAGAAGAAACGCGAACACGGCGTTGTTGCTCGCGGCAAGGTCTTCCTGTGTTTCGTCGTAAACCTTAACCTTCGAGAGATAGACTCCGACAATTGTGAGTGCCGCTATGAACAGTCCGATGAGCGCGAAGCTCCGGGTCAGTGAAAGCTGGGCTACGGCTATCGAAAGGCCGCCGGCCACGATCGCAAACCCATACAGCATCAGCACGGCAGAACGCTCTGAAAGTCCGAGTGCTACAAGCCTGTGTGACGTGTGGTCACGTCCGCCCTGCGACGCTTTTCGTCCCCACAGCTTTCTTAGTACCGTCACGAACGTCGTATCAAATATCGGAACGAAAAGAATAAGGACCGGTACAGCCAGGATCGTAAAGATACCGCGCGAGCGCCCACCGGACTGTCCGAGAAGAACTGACGAAGACAGCAGAAAGCCGATGAACATCGACCCGCAATCGCCCATGAATATCGACGCCGGGTTGAAGTTGAACATCAAGAACCCGATCAGCGCACCGATGAAAACAGAGACAAGTAGGAGCTCACCGCCTTGCCCGTTGGCGAGGAGGCCAAATGCAAGAGAGCACGCGGCGATCGCCGTGATCCCGGCGGCAAGGCCATCCATATTGTCGAGCAGATTGATCGCGTTCGTGATGCCAACGATCCAAAAAACCGTGATCCAGATATCGATCAAGGCATTACCCGTGAGCGGCAGCGTGAGCCCGTAGCCGACTACAATGATCGCTCCGACGAGTTGGCCAAACAGCTTTTGATACGGCTTGACGTTGTAGAGATCGTCGACGAGGCCAACTATGAATAACCAAGTCGCGCCGCCCATGATGACCAGCGACTCGGCCGAGATCGGCACAAAAATTAGATAGCCAGTGACGGTCGCGAGAAAGATGCCAAGGCCGCCCAGCATTGCCGTCGGCCGCTTGTGCCAACGGTCGCTCTTCGGTTTTGCGACTTGGCCTGTACGATGGGCAAATGCGCGAACGGCGTATGTGAAAGCCGCGGCGAGCGCAATGCTAATGGCTCCCGCAAACAGCGGACCTGAGATCGTCTGAAGCATATGTTCGCCGGACAAACTTCGCTAACGGAAGTTGTCGGGCTCCTGTTTCATGGGCCTTTCCGCCCCAGTTTGAGTTTGTTTCTCAAGCAATCGGCTGTAAAGCGAGCGAATATCGGAAATAAGCCGCTCCTTGCCGTAGTTATTTATTGCGAATTGATGGCCTTTATAGCCCAGGTCAAACCGTAATCTTTCATTTTTCGCCAAATAAATCAAGCCCTTCGCGAAGACGGTGGCGTCGCCTGACCGCACGCCGACACCGCGTTCGGCGACCGTGAAGCCTTCCGTCTCTTGCTCGGCGGATCCGAGAAGATCAACCACTCCGCCGACCATCGTCGCGATTACCGGCCTCCGACTCGCCATCGCCTCTATAACCGAGAGCGGAGTGCCCTCGTTAAGCGAAGTGAGGGCGAGCAGGTCAACGCCCGCATACACCCGCCCGAGGTCTTCACGATTACCCGCAAATATAACTTTTCCTTGCAGGCCCTGCTCCACGGTCAGTTGTTCAAGATCACCTCGCAAATGACCATCACCGACGATGATGAATTTCGTCAGCGGAGCGCCATCAGACTCGAAGTAGATCTTCGCCGCATTAAGAAGCAGAGGTATATTCTTGATCTCTGTCAGACGTCCGACAAAGCCGACGAGTATCGCATCGTCCAAAATCCCGAACTCATCCCGAAACTCCCGGCGAGCCGCATCGTCTGAATCCAACTTCGATAGATCGATTCCAAGCGGTATCACTTCGAACTGCTCTTTACGACCGACACCGACCTCGGAATGGATCTCCCGAAACTGTTGCGGCGTGATGACGATTATTTTGTCGCTGGCAAAACGTGCTAAAGCCTTTTCGATCAGGACAAATACCTGAGTCTTTCGCTTGCCGTAATAGCTATGAAAAACGTGGCCGTGAAACGTGTGCACCACCTTTACGCGACGCGGACGACCGATCAGAGTGCCCGGTGTGATCCACTTGTAGATAAAAGCTGCTGCCCGCCCAACCGTGCCCGCCTTAGCCGTGTGCGTGTGGATAATGTCTGGCTGTTCGGCGCGGATCGCCTTAAGGACTTTCCAGAGCGAGACCGCGTCCTTAGCCGAAAGCTCACGGCTCATCTCACGGATGTAGATCGGCTCGACACCGTGTTCGGCGGCGAAGTAGGACATATCCTCTTCGCCCTCAGGAACCGTGCCGGCAATTAGCTTCGATTCGACGCCGTTACCCTGTAGAGCCTGCGTAAGCCAGACCACGTGGCGCGCCGGCCCGCCCACGTTGAGCCTTGCAATGATTCGGAGGATCTTCACTTCCAGCTAGGACCTTATTCCCCCATCCGATAGATCGTGTCTGGATCGTCTTCGTGCCGGATCTCGTCGATGGGCTCGCGCTTGCCCTCGCCCATGTAGAGTCGGTTCGGGCAGTTGATCACCATCCCGTCGATATCTCCAACATTCTTATATCCGTGAACGACGCCCTTCGGAACGACAACGGCCTGCGGATTATCCTGTCCTACGAGCAGCGACATCATATGTTGATACGTCGGCGATTCGGGGCGGTTGTCCCATAGGCGGATGTTGAACGTTGAGGGTCCGATAAAACAGAAAAGATCGGCTTGATCAACGTGCTCGTGCGGGCCACGTTGTATACCGGGGTTCGTAAACGAGATATATGACATCGTCGGATAGAACTCTTCCTCGAGATCGTCATGCCGGAAAAGTTCCGCGAGCCATCCGCGATCGTCGTAATATTTTTTCAACGGATAGACGACGACATCCCTGATCTCGCCGTCGGTAAAAATAGTCTGCAGCTCGGTCTGTGTCATAAATTGTTCGCCCCCGTTTCGGCGACGAGATTGGAGGCACGCAGAAGGCTTTCGAAGGTCCCGGCGTCCGTCCACCATCCGTCTAGTTCGTTCCACGTCATCTCGCCGCGACGGATGTAGTGATTGTTTACGTCAGTGATCTCTAGCTCGCCTCGGCCGGATGGAACGAGCGTGCGGATCACGTCGAAGACTGAATTGTCGTAGAAGTAAATGCCAATAACAGCTAAGTCGGATTTCGGATCTTTAGGCTTCTCCTCGATGTTCAGGACCTTATCGCCCTCCAGTTCGGGAACGCCGAACCGCTGCGGATCGTGCACGCGTTTAAGCATGATCTTCGCTCCAGCGCCTTGTGCTCGATATTCGTCCGCGGCAACCTTGATGTTCTTTTCGATCAGGTTATCGCCAAGGATCACACAGATAGGCCCTTCGTCCGCAAAATGCTCGACAAGGCTGAGTGCGTCAGCGATCCCGCCTTCGCCTTCTTGGTATGTGTAGTTGAGATGCTTTAAGCCAAAATCTTTTCCATTTCCGAGCAGCCTCAAAAAATCACCGGCCGAATTCCCGCCGGTCACGATCATGATGTCCTCAATACCCGCATTGATAAGAGCCTTGATCGGATAGTAGATCATCGGCTCGCTGTGTACGGGCAGCAAATGCTTATTTGTTATTTTCGTTAGCGGATTGAGCCTGCTGCCAAGCCCGCCCGCGAGAATTACACCTTTCATAAATTGCTAATCAATAAATCTTTGATACCAAAGCTCGAGCATTAACAACGCCCAAATTCGGAATGCGTGGTCGCGGTCGCCAGAGGTGTGCTCGCCGACGTACTTTCGAAGCACTTCCGGTCTGACTATACCGCGATTAAGCGAGGATTCCGATAGCAGTATCTCTCGAACAAACTCTTTCATCTCGCCACGAAACCACTTCCCAACCGGAACACCAAACCCCATCTTCCGGCGATATATCGCTTCTCTCGGGACGAGTCTCGCCGCCGCCTTTTTCAGAAACGACTTAGTTTCTACGCCGCTCAACTTCATCGACTCAGGCAAGCTCGCGGCAAACTCGATCACGTTGTGGTCAAGAAATGGCGATCGAGCTTCTAGCGAGTTCGCCATCGACGCAATGTCGACCTTCACCAAGAGATCATTTGGAAGATACGTCATTTGGTCTACAAGCATGGTCGCATCGACGATGCCCGAACCGTTAGCGGTGTCGAACCACTGGCCGAGAAATCGCGAGGCGTCTGCCAACTTGAGCAACCCTTGGAAATCGCGCGTGTAGAGATCTTCTTTCGACGACCTATCGAATGCCGAATTCCATCGGAAGTATCGCTCAACCTTGGGGAGCGATGCCGCGGACAGGAAACGCTTCCCGTCGCGAATACGGCTACGCTTCAGTTCCGAGGTTGGGATCAGCGACGCTGGAAACTCAATGAAAGGCTTTCTCAACATCGCCGGAAGCCGGTGATACTTTTCAGCCGCTCGCATCGCTGCATAGCGTTCATAACCAGCAAAAGATTCGTCGCCGCCATCGCCGTTGAGCGCTACTGTGACGTGCTCTCTGGTCTCCTTCGCGACGTAATATGTAGGGATCGCGCTCGAATCGGCATACGGCTCCCCGTAATGGTCGACGAGTGTCGGCAGAATATCGAGAGCGTTCGGCTTGACGATGAACTCGTGATACTCCGCACCGACGTGTTCGGCGACCATCCGGGCGTACTTCAGCTCGCTGAAATCTTCTTCTTCGAACCCGATCGAAAATGTCTTCACCGGCGTCGACGACTCCTGAGCCATCAGCGCGACGATCATCGACGAATCGACGCCGCCCGACAAAAACGCCCCCAAAGGAACCTCGGATATCATCCGCAACCGGGTCGACTCTCGCAGAATACGCGTAGTTTCCTCAAGCGCCTCTTCTTCCGAGATCTTGATCTTCGTGGAAAAATCCGGCATCCAGTATCGCTGCATCTCGATTGCTCCAGCTTTCCACCGCAGCCAGTGACCGGGCTCGAGCTTCCGGATTGACTTAAAGGCGGTGAGCGGAGCCGGAACGCATGAGAATGAGAGGTAAGCATCGATCGCTTCCGGGTCTACCTCTCGTGAAACCGAAGGATGCTTTAGCAGTGCCTGAAACTCCGATCCGAAGATCAGGTCGCCGTTCGGCTGATGGGAGTATAGTAGTGGCTTCTTGCCGACCCGATCTCGCGCCAGGAAAAGTGACCGTTCGACCGTGTCCCAGATCGCGATCGCGAACATTCCACGGAGATGCTGTAGACAGTCGACGCCGAACTCGTCAAAGAGATGAATGATCGCTTCCGTATCGGAATTGGTGTAGAACTTGTGGCCGCGTTCATCAAGGCCCTTTCGCAACTCTTGGTAGTTGTAGATCTCGCCGTTGAAGAAAATGCACTTAGTCTTGTCGGCATTCCAGATCGGCTGCTGCCCACCCGCAAGATCGATGATCGCCAACCGCCGCATCGCGAGCGCAGCATGATCGTCAACAAAAAGCCCATCCTCATCCGGACCCCGATGAAATATCGCCCTATTCATCGCCTCCAGAACCCCACGCTCCGGCCGCAAACCTTTATTAATTACAAATCCGGTAATTCCGCACATCTAGCTTTGCTCCTGTACTTCGGGACCTACAACATGGCGCAGGTGCTTCCGCTTAGCCTCTAGCAAAAGCTTTCTATCCTCTCGGCGCTCTTTTAACAACACCCAGCCGACCCCAATGAACATAAAAAAGAAAACTTGGATCTGCGTCCGCTGGCGATACGCGGTCCCCACGTTACTTTGAAAGATAGAGTATGCGAGCGTAAGCATGCCCGAAAATAGAAGGATCGGAAATGCCGTTCGAAGACGGTGTCGTACGGTGTACCAGACGCCCCAGATCAACAACGGGATCATTGCCCACCATGCGAAGATCTCAGGAAGGGTGATCGCTTGCCTAAAGTTACGAACCTCCCAAGGGAATGGAGCGAAGATCAGGTATACAAATCCGATTGGAATTGCTGTTATTGCTCCGCGCGTTGTCGAAACGTCGATATCCTCAGCGTAACCCGAATCGGCCGAAACAGCCTGATCCTGCCGACTGTTCTGAAGCCGTCCCAGGTCGCCATACCTCTCAAAATCCAGGCTCGCCGTCTGAACAACCCCTAAATAAGTTAATCCGACGCCCATGATAACTAGAATGATCACCCGCCGCACCAATGATGCGGGACTGTTGGAAACACCCAGGACAAAACTGCCAGCGACGGCAACTGCAACCATGTAAAAGATGTAAAAGCGAAGTGAAATGATCCCGAAGAGCGCCAAGATCAGAAGAACTACGGCTCCATAGCTAAACCTTTCCTGAAGCTTCAGCACCATCGTCATCGCGAGTACGAGAAGGAAGATGATCAGGCCGTCCTTCAACAATTGGCCCGACCAAATAACGAAAGCCGGAAACACCGCGATGCTGATTGCCGCAAAACGAGCGACCCGCTGACTGTGAAAAACTTTCTCAGTACATATATGTACTAACGGAGCGGTCGCCGCTCCAAAAACAACTGCAAACATCTGCGCGGCCAGGAAATTACGTCCGAAGATGGCGTAAACGCCCGCCACCAGATAATGCATTCCCCAACCCGGGCCGTTCGTCGACATCGACCGTATCAATTCGGGGGAGTTTGACGGAACCAAACCACGCCAATAGTCAACGATAAGAGCCGCTCGCCAGTCGTAAGTCAACGCGTCACCACCGAAGAAATCAAACCAGCCGTTGGCATAAACTAACAAGCCGAAAACTAGCCGAAGAGCGAGGCCCACAAAGAAGATCTTCGTGATCAAATCTGGATCGGATGAATAATTCCGAAGGACAGGAAGCAAGATCAGGGATAGGCTGACCAGCATTATCACCGCTCCGATACCTTCGGGCACAAAAATAGCGATCGCCCCAAAGACGACTGCAATAATCAGGCCCCAAGCTATGTAAGTGCTTCGCATCAAATATCGTCAGGCAGATCGTTACGGGTCTTTCTCTCGGTTAGAAATCGGCCGTCGTCGTCCAAATCCTTTATTTCCTTCGCCGGGACGCCGCCGATCAGCTTATATTCCGCGTTGAACCTTCCGCTTATAACTGCCCCCATGCCTACTATGCACCGCGACGCTATCTGACTGCCGGGCGCTATCCGTATTTCTGATCCAAGATATGATCGTTCGCCGACGACGACCGGCTTCGTCATCTGGCGATTATGCGTCCAAACCGAAGAATTTCGCCCTCCAAGTATGACGCATTTCTCAAACTCGACCCGGTCCGTAAAGTCGATCTTGTGCGATGCCCCGATCATCGACCCGTCACCCATAATAAACCGCGGATCGGTTTCATTTACGACGTCCGGCTCTGGGATCGAGTTGATCTCGTTCAGGCGCAGAATGTCGCAGTACCGGCCGATCCGAATCTCTTCCCCGCCGCGAAAGATATTCAACGCCCCTATCCGCGAATGCTCACCTATCGACAGTTTTCCCACACCCGTAAAGATGTTCAGGTGTCCGATCGAAACGTCGTCCGCGATCTCACACTCCCTGGCCTCAATGATCGAGAAGCCAATGCGAACACGCCTGCCGATCTTGTAGCCAAACATCCACCGCAGCGCAATGACCGCAATCGGAGACGGCAACACCGCCGTTGTTGCAAGTGCCAAGAGTCTGATCCGTCTTAACATTAACGATACTTCCACACGGCTTGCAGCGTATCGGCCAAGAGCGTCGCATGTTTCTCAAGCCCATACTCCGCGACTGAATGACGACGTCCCGCGGCCCCCATCGTCGACCTTAAATTCCCGTTCGACAAGAGTTTATCGAGAGAATTATACCAATCTTCGCTCGAGGTCGCATTGAAGTGGGTGACGCCTGCCTCACCGATCTCGGCACAAACGCCGACTGGCGACATTACAAATGGAATGCCAACCGCGAGATATTGAATCGCCTTGAATCCTGATTTGCCGGCTAGCCATGCTGGGTCAAGACTGGTATTCGGGTTGAGCGGATAAAGTCCAATGTCGAGCATCTGGAAGTCCGACACTTCCCGTTCAAGGGACCAATCCACAACCTCAATATCTATGCCCGGAGCCTCAAACACCTTCTTTCCCGAACCAACTATCCGGATGCGAAACCGATGCTTCTCCGCCAATTTTGCAAATACGGGCAAGAGCGGGAGAAAGAATTGAAAAGTCGAATGTGTACCGATCCAGCCAATGACGGGAACGTTAGCGCTCTTCTTAATTGGGCTGAACACGTTAGTATCGACGATTGTAGGAATGACGATCGATCTTTTCCCCCGGCCTTCGACGTATTCGGCAATGTATCGATTGCCGCAAATAACGACCGCTGAACGGTCGATCAGCTTGTCCGTCTTGCCAAAAAACTTCAGAGCACTCCCGAGTCGACCGTAGGTTGGGCTGACGTACCGAACGTACGTCGCGTCATCAAGGTCGAGTACCATCGGAAGCCCACCAAAAGCCTGAGAAGATCGCTCGAAGATGCCTGGACCAAATGGCATTGCCTCTCTCTGTACAAGAAGCAGATCGTATCGCGATGCGGATGCGAGCTCGTTTATCCGTCTTGCTATGGACCCAGCCGTTCCAGCGAGTTTCCCGGCGATACCACCTCCGCTGTACAGCGACCGAAATTGGTCTCCTGATAAAAAGGGACGCAAGTCGATCTCGATCCCGTGCTTAGCAAGCGACTCGACATATTGCCCCACCCGGAAACGCGTGGCCGCCGCTTCCACCGGATAAGAACTCAGAGCCAGTACCTTCATCTACTTGATAGCCTTGATCTTCAGCGAATCGCCAAGTCCCAGAAACCTTAGAACTCGGTTTGCGCCGCCTTTAATCGCCGTACGAAATCGGCTACGAGTGAGGGCCTCATTGATATCGTATGCGGACCTTACCCGGTCGAACGATGGGGAAGACGGTTCCGTCTTCGAGCCGGATCTAAAATGATGAAGAATCTCGACGGGGTTGAGGCCACTGGTATTCACGGAAACTTTGCTGAATCCGGATTTGAGCAGCAAGTGCTTAACTGCCTGAGCAGAGTACAGTTGCAGGTGTTCCGGCGGCGAGATCACAGTCCAGTGTGTTCCCATGGCTCGATAAGACAAGCTACGTGCGGAAGGGGATGTTGCCCAGAATAGTCCACCGGGCCTGAGAATTCTGGAAATCTCGCGCAGAGCTTCCGCAGGATCTGGCAAGTGTTCGATAATCTCGCTCGCGGTAACTACGTCAAAGTAATCGGTTGCATAGCCTGCGTTAAGAAGATCTCCGTGGAATACGGCAAACCCTTCTTTTCTCGCCTGTTCGACCGCGGGACCGGAGACTTCGATTCCAAAAGTCTCCCAGCCTAGTTCGCGGCCGACTTGCAGCATGGTGCCGGCACCGAACCCTATATCAAGGATACGATCTAACTGTCGATAGCGTTCGAACCCTCCGAAGATCTCACGGATTCGCGTGAGAATAAACGGAGGTACGGTCAAATTAGATGGAGTGTAGTAGGCGTCATAGTCTTCCTCGCCGCCGGCGGCCGGTAAATGTGATGTAAACAAAGTTCCACAAGCGGAGCAGCGGAAGATGCGAAATCCGTTCTTCTCGCCGACAAAATCCGCGATAACCCCTGAACACCCCGGGCATTCTCGAATACTGTTCTTCACTTATTTGATCACCCTCGCGTATAGCTGTTGATACCTCTCACCGCCTATCGAACGAAGGTCGAAGAGTTGTCGAGCTCTTTGCTGCAACTCGATCGGCGCATAGGATCCAAGGTCTCGATCAGCGATGCGAGTGTGATCTCCCAAGCTGACAACGACCCCCAAACCGTACTCCTTTATTTGAAGATCGACGTCTCCGACGCCTGAGTTAGCAATCACCGGAATGCCGGCCGCGAGGTACTCCGGAATCTTAGTCGGCGACCGCGACTTAGTCGCGAATGTAGCCTTTACGAACGATAAACCAACATCGGAAGCGAACAAGTAGTCTTCGACCGCCGCCGCCGGAACTTTCTTAACCAAGAAATCTGACGCCCCAAAACCCCGTTCCCGCAAGAGGGGAACGATTAGACCTGGGTCGCTCTGAGTGAGAAACAACGCAAATGTCTTTTCGTTCTCCAGTTTCGATCGATGCAGAAGATCTGCCATCTCCTCGGTTAGATAAAGGCCGCCGAGCGCTCCGACGTGGGCGAACACGAAACGATCCTCGACGCCGAGTTCTTTTCGCCGCATTGAACGCCGCTCAGCCAAATCTCCCGAAAACCGTCTTTCAAAATCCACACAACAGGGGATCACTTCAACCGGCCGGCCCTGGATGTCGGCCCCAGACTCTGACGACTCCGGGAAAAGCACCTCACGCGCAGCCTCCGTAAGAACGACGAACCCGTCGGCTTCCTTCATCAGCCAGTTTTCGGCACGCTTGAAGTTCTTATAGATGGCTCCGGTCTCATCCCAAACCCCGGCATCAACATACTCCTCCGGCATAAACCCGCGAATATCGAAGAGCAGTTTCGGATTGTGGGAACTCACCTTGCGAGCAAGCGCCGCCATCATCATCGGAACGTGGGAGCGTGCGTGAAGGATGTCGAACGGCTGCTTCCTCATCAACTTTCGAATGAATCGAACGGCATTCGCGACGTCATACAGAGTCGCCGGGACCGACGGGCGCTTGTGATAGCGGAGCCAGTTCCACTCGATCCCGTCCGCCGCCAAAGATGCACGAACCGCCGCCTCGTCCACCTCGCCGGGCTCGAACGTCAACAGCGTCATCTCATGCCCGCCCTTCACAAGCTCCCGCAAATACGGGATCACCTGCGTCTGAACCAGCGGCTCATTCACACCGAAATAGCAGATGTAAAGCGACCTGGCTATCTCAACCTCCGGAGCGGATAGCCGAGAAAATAGGAGAGATTTCCGGGACGCCGACCTATACTTCGTAATGCATGAGACGCAAATTTCCCATACCTGCCCGCTTGAAAGAATGATCCCGCCATTACTCTATGATAGTTCCCCAACGCCCGATCCTTTAACGCGAGCACGCGCGAATCATCCGTATCGAAGGCCTTCTCGTAAAACATCGCCATACCGCTTTCCATGTTATCGACGTTCCGATGAGCCCCCGCCCCGTGGCTCCGATAGTTAACCAGCGGCTCCGCTACGAACCCCACCTTGTATTTCCTCGCCACCCGATAACAAAAATCCCAATCCTCACCGACCTTCATCCGAGTATCAAACCCACCCACCGAGTCAAACGCTTCTCGCGATACCATTACAGTGCCGCCAGGCCCGACGATCGCCGGCCCGTCCCAAAGCAGCAGATTCTCTGCGACCCCATCGGTCCCGCCGTCAAGGTGAAGCCCGAGGGTTTCGCCCGTCTCAGAATCGAACTCCCGCATACCGCAATGTACCAGCCCG
>JBDSLC010000100.1:0-19431 GCA_039916585.1 Pyrinomonadaceae bacterium
TGTCGAGCTTCAAATGTCCGGCGAGGGATGCAGATTCGTAACTAACGCCTTCCATCAGATCGCCGTCCGAGCATATGCAGTAGACGAAATGATCGATGACGTTGTGACCCTTGCGGTTGAACATCGCCTCGAGATGTTTCTGCGCGATCCCCATACCGACGCCGTTTGCAAAGCCTTGCCCGAGCGGGCCGGTCGTGATCTCGACACCCGGCGTCATGAAATTCTCCGGGTGGCCCGGCGTTTTTGAATGAAGTTGGCGAAAATTCTTCAGATCTTCGAGCGAAAGATCATAGCCGGTAAGATGCAGAAGCGAATAGAGCAACATCGACCCGTGACCCGCGCTCAGCAAAAAGCGATCGCGGTTGAACCACTTCGGGTTCTTCGGGTTGTGACGCATGAACTTTGTCCACAGCACATACGCCGCCGGCGCCATGCCCAGCGGTAGCCCCGGATGGCCGGAGTTCGCCTTCTGCACCGCATCAAGCGAAAGGGTGCGGATGGTGTTGATACAAAGTGTGTCGATGTCGGTTTTCTTTACTTGTTTGGTTGCGGCTGCCATCGGGAATAGTGGATCGATGCCGTCGATTGCTCGGCATTCATCAAAAAATTAATGAGAATAGTTAATCGGCAATCTGTATTTTGCCAATTGTTTCGAGAGCAAGCAAAACCGCGCCGCGCATTGAGGCTTCGGGCGTGTTAGAAAGGGCGAGTTCGCGGCCTAAAGTGTCCTCGATAATGCGGGTGAAGGCGGCGGAATTGTGAACCGCTCCGCCCGAGGCGACGATCTTTCGGATCGGCGTGACCGTCTCTAGCTGACGCAATATCTCGGCAAAGCGGGAAGCGATCGCTTCCATCGCGCCTTGGTAGATGTCGGTGGAGTCGTTTGCCATTGTCAGGTTGCGGATCGCTCCGCGGGCATTCTCGTCGTAACCGGTGCTGCGTTCGCCGGCAAAGTAAGGGTCGACGGCGACAGCGTTCTTTGCGGGCAAGCGTCCGCCAATAATCGAATCGGCGTTCTTCGGTAGATTCAGGTTCGCACGCATCCAATCCAGTAATCCGCCGCCATCGCTCAACGCCCCGCCAAGGATGGCGCGACGGTGATCGACCCGATAGCACCAAAGCCCTTCGGGAATGTGCTTCGGGGGTTCATTTAAGATCACGCGCATTGCGCCCGAGGTGCCTACCATTAGAGCCGCCGTATCGCTCGTGACGCATCCGGACCCGATGTTATTGGTCGCGCCGTCGGCGGTCGGTAGGAACCACTCTGCGCCGGCGAGGCGCGGCCATCGCCGGGCGAATTTCTTGTTGAGTCGAAATGTGTGTGAGTCGGGTGCGATCGCTGGCAGTTGCAAACGCTTGATCTTCAGAAACCGAAGCAATTTGTTGTCCCATTCATTCTCCCGCAGATTGAAGATGCCTGTGCCTGAGGCGATCGAGATGCTGGTAGCGAGTTCACCTGAGAGCTTGAGCGCGAAATAATCGCCGATTGAAATCCAACGACAGGTTTGCTTTAACTGGACACCCTCCCTACCGGTGGGGTTTCTGCCACTGAGCCAGAGGAGTTTGGCGGGCCAGAAGCTGGAGTGGAATCGAGCACCGGTACGGTTGTGGGTTTCGCTTTCGTTAAGTTTCTTGCGCAGCGTCGCGACGTATTCGCGGCTTTGGTTGTCGGCCCAGCCGTAGACGGGTGTAGTCGATTTCCCAGCCCGATCGATGCCCATCAGACTGTGCCAAAACGTGCATGAAGCAACGTGGGTGATATCGCCTTTTACAGCCTTCGCGACGGCTCCGTCGATCGCCGCAACAACCTGTCGAAACGCCGCATCGGCGTCGATCTCCGAACCGCCAGAGGCAGTTGCTTTCAGCTTCCGCTCGATCTTGACGAGCGTTTTCGGCAGCAGATTTCCGGCGTGATCTAAGCAAGCGGCTCGGACGCTTGACGAGCCGATGTCTAGAGCGAGGATGAGTTGTCTTTCTGCCACGGTTAGATATAAAAATAGCTGTCAGCTATTAGCCGACAGCTTTCAGCCAAACAAAAACAAATCTTACTTAATACCGACCACCTTCTTAAGCCACCATCGCGTTCCGACGAGGAGGAACCGCCAATCTTTCATAAACTCGGGCGGCTTGCCTTCGAAATAGTGGCCGATGAATTGGAGGATCCAGCCGACGACGAACAACCCGACCGAAACCATCCAAAGATTCGTAACGAAGAAGCAAACCGGTATCAGCAGGAACGAGAGCACGATCATCGGAATGCCGAAGCTGTGAGTCAGCCGATTCATCGGATGTTCATGGCTATGAGAATATTCCTCGATCCACTCGTCCCAAGATCTTCCACCCATCATATTGCGGTCCTCCTGTTATTGGGTGACAACTATTCTATCTCGGATTGGAGCGTTTGATAAGCTTCCCAAAGCTGTGCCGGCTCTGCGGAGTACGGCTGGAGATAGCCGCAATCGCCGCACACCTCTGCTCGTATATCTGTGTACACGCCCTTCTTAAATATCCAGTTCTCGGGCTTTTGGAAAAGAACTACGCGAAGATTGAATTCCGCATAGTTCTCTGCATACTCTCTCAGGGCCGCGTTCTTTACGATCTTCGCGGACCCGCATTCAGGACACTCGTTCATATCGCCTCACCGTTAATTCCCCATCGAGTTCCTCAGCCTCGACGAGCCGAAATCCCTCTAGATAATTCACCGGCATGAAAACATCGGCGTTCTCGACCGTTTCGGGGATCTCCGTGACGATCCACGAATCGATGAGCGGTGCGAAGGCTTCGTAGATATGCGCTCCGCCGATGACGTAGAGAT
This sequence comes from Pyrinomonadaceae bacterium, assembly GCA_039916585.1. Taxonomy (GTDB): domain Bacteria; phylum Acidobacteriota; class Blastocatellia; order Pyrinomonadales; family Pyrinomonadaceae; genus OLB17. The sequence continues at coordinate 2,816 of JBDSLC010000100.1, forward strand.
CACCCCGGAGAAATTTAGAGAGGTCCGAGGCCTCGGAAACGTCGCGCAGAAAAAGGAGATTGTCGCCGCTGTCGAGTTGCGCTCGGCGGCTTAGGACAATGTTCAAACGGTTCGACAACGGCTTGCCGATCGACCGCCACGTGTTCGAGCCCATCACGATCGCGTTCCCAGTCGTCGTTTGCTTGAAATGCTTCAGGTCAGCCGGATAGTGCCAAGGCAATTTGCCGCCCTTGCCTATTGCCAGATTCTCCGCGACCGCTACGATGCCGATGATTGCCATATTAGAATTCGATCGGTTTTCCTTTATACACTGCGATCTCAGAACCCTTTGCGAGAAGTATCGAAAACGGTTTCTGATCGTTCAAAAATGAGAACTCTTCGCCGTAAGTACATCCGAAATCAACCTCGAGCTGCGGGTCTACGGCTTCGAACACTTCCCATTTCGGATGCTCGACGCGGTATTCGTCGGTGCGGGTCTCGCCGCGTTTGGTGTAGCCCCAGTAGTGTTTGATGATGAACTCGCCGTGCGATTCGGTCGCGGGAACACCGAGATTCTCGCCTCGCGTAACAGTGAGCGTATTTGCGCACGTGCCCTTGCTCCAGTTATAGCCGACGTGGGTCTGGCTGCGTTCGTTCGACATCGCCCAGCGTTCGTACGGTTCGCCGTAGAGCGTCCGAGCGACCGCGGCGATGGCGGCTTTCGGGACGATCTCTTTTACGAACACAACTCCGCGTCGGACCTCGTCTTCCGTTTCGCGAACGACGTAGAAACGAAGGTTCACCTCTTCAAAATTCACGTGGAACGGCACCAGAAAATCGAGCACTCGTGTATCCAGAAACATAAACCCGACGAGGCTGACGAAACACTTCCCTTCGTGAAGATCGATCGAAGTTCCTGACGGCAGACGCGATTCAAGCAGAGCCGAATCGACCTCGTAATTGGCCATTATCAGGTCTTGCCATCTGGCGGTGAGGAATTTTTTCATCGGATAACGCGCTTGTCGCCGGTTCTTATCGTGATCTTCTCGCGGTCGAAATATTCAAGAAGAGGTATAGCATACTTTCTGGAGACGCCGGATATCTCCTTGAATTTCGCGACGTCGATCGTGCGATCGCTTCCCGCGTTCCCGCGGATATTTGCGATCAGTTCGTCGAGTGTCTTCCTGTCGAAGAAGAGATCCTCGGTAACTTTTACCACCTCGCTGGAATTGATAAGAGTCTGCAGCACTTTCCGGACATGCGGAACGGGTAGTCTCGATTCTCGCGACACGGCGTCGAGAAGCTCGACTACCTTGGGAACCTCCAGCCCGGCCTTGCGAAGGTCGTCGGACAGTGCTGCCTTCGCCGTCTCTTCGGCGGGAGTAAGGGTCGCCTTGCGCTCAGCAAGCGAAACAGTCTCGCCGGCGGCGACAAGTGTACCGGATGCGATCAGTGACTCGAGAGCATCGGCAAATGTATCATTCGGTAGCGTTCCCCGTAGCAGTTCCTTTCCAACCCCCTTCGAAAGCGGATCGAGTTCGTGATGACGTTTGACCGTCGCGACCAGATGGCGCCGAAGCGATTCGAACGCAGCCGTCGAAAGATACCGGCTTCCCGCCTTTACTATAGCCCCGTTAGCGATCAGAGATCTTAATTCGGGTTCAAGTGTCGATCGAAGCCATCCTGTTCTTGAGATAAGCTCGGGCTCCGATATGCCGGTTTTCACCGATCGCGCGACCAGTGCGTAAGTCAGGTCGAGTATTGAAATATGTGGATCTGCCAATGAAGATAGAAACGAACGCACTGCGGCAAGTTCCTTACGCCGGTGCCGGGTCGCGAACGGTTCCAGAACGCGGCCACCCGCGATCGTCTCCTGCGGCGAATATGATCGAAGGATCACGCGTGTTCCATGGATCGCGACCGTCGGCGATTCGAGCCGCAGTTGAACCAAATCTGTCTCGCCCGGAGCCACCTCGCACGACTCGTTTAATACAGAAACTCGTGCGAGTATCTCCGACGTTCCTAAATGAACACGTACGCGCTGTCTGGAACGTAATGAACGCGGAGCACCTGACAGCACCTCGATCTCCGCATCGAGCACCTGCGTCGGTTCAAACACTCCTCTTTCCGCAACCACCATTCCGCGTTCGATAGACGAGTGGTCGATGCCGCCCAGATTGAGCGCTACTCGCTTTCCCGCCGTTGCCTTGTCGGACGAACGGCCGTGCGATTGGATATTGCGCACGCGAACCGGCGTTCTAGAAGGAAGAAGTTCGAGGGGCGACTCGATTCCGATCGACCCGTGGTGAAGCGTCCCCGTGACCACTGAGCCATGCCCTCTGACCGAAAAGCTTCGGTCGATCGGCAGCAAAACATAACGGCTTTCCGCTGGGCGATGAAGGTTTGCCGCAACTTCGCGAATGGAATTGCGAAGTTCTTCAAGACCGGCATTCTTAGTGGAACTCGTTGTCACGACCTTTGCATCCTGCAGAAACGAACCCTCGACCAGCTCGGCAATATCGAGTTTTACAAGATCGAGTGTTTCCTCATCGGCAAGGTCCGACTTTGTGATCACCACAATCCCGTGAAGGATGCCGAGTAATCGACAGATGTTGAAGTGTTCGCGTGTCTGCGGCATCACGCCTTCATCACCCGCGACGATAAGCATCACAATGTCGATCCCGCTGGCGCCGGCGAGCATGTTTTTGACGAACCGCTCGTGGCCAGGGACATCGACGAACGATGCGTGGACGTCGCCCAGGTCGAGTTCGGCAAATCCAATGTCAATAGTTATGCCTCGCTTCTTTTCTTCAGGAAGTCGGTCGGCGTCAACGCCGGTCAGCGCTTTGACCAAGGCGGTTTTGCCGTGGTCGATATGGCCGGCGGTTCCTATGACGACGTTCATGGAAGTAGGAGGTAGATCGCCGGTATACCAACTACTGCGGCGAAGAAGATGAGGCTTGAAAGAATCGAGTATGTTAGCGGCTTAGATATCAAATCTATCCGCATTCCCACGATCAAAAGCCGACGGATGGCCGCCATGAGAAGCACTGGAAATCCGACGCCCGCGATAAATATCGCCCACGCACCGACCTCGCCGCCGGGCATTGTGGTGTTCTGGTCCCACGCGACGGCGAACAAGAGGGCGAAAAGGACGAACGTTACGAGAAAACCAAGCGTGATGGTCAGAAAGTTAGAGACAAAGACTAGTGTCATTGCCTTTTTTATGGGAACCAAAAGCTTTCCGGACAGCCAATAGATCTCGGCTATCGTCACCCCAGCGAATGCACCGAAGAAAACGAAAACAAAGATCCAGTCTTGTGAAACGCCGGACATAGATTGGACAAATTATAGTGGAGGATCAGGAGTCTAGCGAAGCCGCAGAAGACTTTCGACGGTGACGTCCTCATCAAGGTCTTCCCAATGAATACCGAGACCGCCGCCGATCAGCTGCCAGTTGTTGCGGTCTTTTGGTGTCGCGTCAACGAGCCGCGGATACCATTCGAGCGGTACGCGAATCATTCGGCCATCCGCGAGGGAGACACTGATCGATTCGTTATTGCACGAAACGTCAACGGCAAGCGGTTGGATGTCGATCGATGACAGTCCCATAAGGTCTAGTGAAAAGATACAAGAGGCGGTCGATATTGGCAAACCTTAGTGTTCACTCGCCGCCTTTGGCTTCGTAATCATCGAGCTTTCGATACAGAGTTCGTCGGCCTATATTCAAGAGTCGGGCGGCAGTTGACTTGTCTCCATTGGTGTAGTCCAGCGTAGCCTCGATCACCTGTCGTTCGATCTCGTCCATCGATGACGGTAGTTCGATGTTAAGCCCGATGAAACGCCCTTCGGACGACGCCTGAGCTCGCTCGTGCCGAAGATGTGACATCTCATCCATAGCTTTTCTCGCGATGGTATCCGGAAGGTCGGCCAACTCGATCTGCCTGCCGGACGCAATGATCACTGCACGCTCGATCGCATTCTCAAGCTCGCGAACGTTCCCGGGCCATTCATAGCTAACCAAGGCGCGGAGGGCGTCTTTCGATATTCCCGATACAAATCGTCCGGCCTTCTCTTTGTACCGTTCGAGGAAATGATAGACAAGAAGATGAATGTCCTCTGCCCGTTCGCGAAGCGGCGCAAGGGTGATCGGGAACACTGAAAGTCGGAAGTACAGATCTCGGCGAAACTTACCTTCATCAACCGCCTTCTCCAGGTTCACGTTTGACGCCGCTATCACACGAACATCGCTTTTCACGATCTCGTTGCCGCCAACCCGCGTAAATTCCCCGTCCTGCAGCACTCGCAGCAGCCGCACCTGCGCCTGCATCGACATCTCTCCGATCTCATCGAGAAACAACGTCCCTCCGTCGGCCTCCTCAAACCTGCCGACCCGTTGGCCGCGCGCGTCGGTAAAAGCACCTTTTTCGTGACCGAACAGCTCCGATTCCAACAGCGATTCGGGGATCGCACCGCAGTTGATCTTGATATATGCCTTGTTCTCACGGCCCGAGTTGAAGTGGATGAGGTTCGCAAGAAGTTCCTTGCCGGTTCCGGATTCGCCTTGGATCAACACTGTCGTACCTGCGTCCGCGACGTTGAGGGCAAGTTCGATCGAACGGCGGATCGGCTCCGCCTGGCCGATGATCTCGCTTTGCTTTTGGACCAGTTCGCTCTTAAGCCGCATTACCTCGGCAGAAAGCTGATCGCGCTCGAGCGCGGTGCCGATCTGGTCGGCGATGCCTTCGACGAGTGCAATGTCGTGATCGTCGAAACTGGTCGCCTTACTCCAGACAAATCCGAGCAGCCCGAACGGATGTCCGCCAACGCGAACCGGCGCGACGAGAGCAGCTTTACCGCCCAAAGTTGTGTTGAATATCAGTCGGATCGGGAGCGGAAGCTGCGAATCGGTAAGCGATATCGTTTTGCCGTCTCGTATCAGGTCGCTTACAGCTTGAAACGTATCGACCTTTAGCGACTTGCCGTGCGAATCAACCATCTTCAGCAGACGGCCGGGCTGCTTTCCTTCCGCGGACTTAAACTGAACCAAAGTGATCTTCTTTCCCGACTGGTCGAGGACGCCAAGAGCACCGTAATCCGCGCCTACGAGCGAGATGGCCCGCTCGAGCGCGGTCTCGGAGACCTCGTTAAAGTCGGAGTGCGAGTTTAGCGTGTTCGCGATCTGAAGCAGAGCATTTGTGCGCTTAGATTCCTGCTCCTGCGCGGTGAAAAGGCTCGTGTACTGATAGCCGATCGCAAGCTGACGGCCGATCGACTGCAGAAACGTGATCTCTTCTTCCAGCCAAACGCGGGGTTTCTTAGTATCGTGCAGGCCGATCAAACCGATCACATCTCCACTTATCACGATCGGAATGATAAGCAGCGACCGAGTTTCGAGTGCCTTTGCAAAGAATTTCAGAGTCGGGTCGTCAGCGGTCTTCGTATCGTTGATCTGTATCGGCTTTGTGATGTCGAACCGCTCACTCAGTTTCTTCGAATCGATCGGGATGACGGTTCCGAGACTTGAAGGAACCTTTTTATCGCGCCGCCATTCGTGACTGATCCGCAGCTCTTTGCCCTCGATAAGCTGAAGCACGTCGCAGCGATCCGCGTCCATCATCCTGCCAAGTTCGGAGACGATGACGTTCAGGAATCGTTCGAGGTCGATGCTGGTGGGCAGGTCGCGGGCGAGGCGGTCAATTATGCCCTCTCGTGCCTCGTGCATTTGTATCTTGCGATCAAGCGAAAGTGCTCGGTCGTCAGGAGTTTCGGAGCCGGCTGAAGGTCTTGCCATACGCGTGTGAGAGATAATGCGACTTGCACGCAAGTATGTCAAGTTGGCACACCGGACCCTCCCAGTGTGCAAAAATGAACCACGGTGGGAATCCTAGTTTGGGCGATTTGCAGGTGCCCGTTTTGGCGGCGGGGGCGGTGTTTTGGTGTCGGCTGGACTTGCGATATTCGATCCGGACGGCGCAGTAGCGGTATTCGAACTATTGGTATTAGTATTACCGGCGGCCTTGTTCGAGTCCTTCTTATCGGTCACGAAATCAATTCGCTTACGCCCAGCCTCGGCATCCTCAAGCAGATCGATCGCACGCGAGTTCTCCGGGTCGAGTTCGATCGCTTTTCTAAGTGGTGAGATCGCTTCGCGATACTGAGCAAGCTTTACGAGAATAGAACCTAACTCCGTCTGATACTCAGTGTCGTCCGGCTTCAGTTCGACGGCTTCCTTCAATGCCTTCGCCGCGTCTTCGTCCTCGTTCAGCTTGTTATACGCCCGGCCCAGATTAAAGTACGCGACGTCATCCTTACGATTCGCGTCGATCTGCTTCTTATAAGCGGCGACGGCTTTTTCGAAAGCCTTTTCAGAATTGGTTGTAGCAACACGCTGCTTCTTTTCCCCGGGCAAAGGAGTCGGTGTGACTTGTTCTTCGACCACGGCAGCGTCCCGCGTTTCGATAAGTGCATACGCTATCCCGAGCTGGAAATAAGCGTCGGCAAGATCGGGTTTTAATTCAACTGCACGGTTCAGAACTTCGATCGCACGTTCGGTGTCGCCCGTGTCGAGAAGTTTAATCCCTTCCGCCAGAGCGGCGTTAGCGTCGGTAAATTCGGCGGCGGATAGGGCAGGTGTTGCGGCCGTCGCCGAGTTAGAATTGTCAGCAGGCGCAGACGAACAGCCCGCAATAAACAGGCTGCTCAATAAAACTATGCTTGCCGCAGATCTACTACCCATTAAAATCAGCCCGGCGGAAAGATAAACTGCCGTCCCGCAAGAAGGTGAACATGCAGGTGGAAAACCGTCTGTCCCCCGTCGCCGTTCGTATTGATTACAACCCTGTAGCCGTCGTCTGCAAATCCTCGCTCCCGCGCGATTTCCGCCGCTGAAAGCAATAGATGCCCGAGCATATCCTTATGGTTCGCCTCGGTTTTTGCGAGCGAATCCACATGCTCCTTCGGGATCAAAAGGATATGCGTAGGAGCCTGGGGCGTCAGGTCGTTAAAAGCGATGCAAACGTCGTCTTCATGAACCTTGGTCGAGGGAATAGTTCCATCGACGATCTTACAGAATATGCAGTCCTGAACGGCCATATTGCTATAAACAAATTAAATCACAGCCCCGAAGCAATTGGAACTTGGTTCAACAGGCATTCGCCACTCGCTTGGAGTCCTATCCCCGGAGAGAGAAAGTTCGTCTAGTTTTCAGGCTTTGTGGATATGATATAGATAGCCTATAAAGGACATTTGGCTATAAACTTTGAGCAGAATCGGATCATGAAAGAGAATCTGTATTGCGCAGCTTTGTTGCTCATCGTCATCCCGACAGTTGTCCTCTCGCAAGGCTTAGGATGGAAGACAATACGACCCGCCGAATCGACCATAGTTGATGTCGAGAGAATCTTCGGAGAACCCCAGGCGAAAGATCATTACATGCGCTACGAAAGGGACGACGGTGTATATTTTATCTCGTTCTCAAACGGAGTTTGCACAACCAAGTGGAAGAAGGAGTGGAATTCCGAAATCGGTGGGTTGCCGCCTCTGAAAGAGGGTACGCCCTTGACCGACTGGAATTTGCCGGAATGGACCGTAGAGAAGGTCTATTACCTACCAAGCGAAGGGATCTCGATTAGCTCGTTGAACATCGATCTTGCGAAGCTAAGAAAAACCGCTGAATCGCCACACACACCAGACATCTTTACTTATACGGATGCAACAGAAGGTATCAGCTACGAGGTTCAATACGAATACAAGCAAAGTGGCAAAAGGGTTCGGAAGATCCCAATGGTCAGTGGAATAACTCTCCTCCCAGCAACTCGCTATTCGAACCGCCTGTGTCAACCGAGCAAAACGAAACTGACTTAGATAACCGATTCGCCCATCAGGCTACACTTTCAAAACTCTCGCCAGACGAATCGCTGATGCGCTCGATGTCGGCGCCGACTGATCGCAGCTTGCGGACGATAGTCTCGTAACCGCGGTCGATGTGGTAGACACGATCGATCAATGTTTCGCCGTCGGCCGCCAATGCTGCTAGGACAAGCGATGCAGAGGCTCGCAGATCGGACGCGATCACCCTGGCACCTGTAAGCTTTGCAGGACCTTTCACCGTAGCCGTATTGCCGGCGACGTGGATGTCCGCACCTAATCGCTGCATCTCGCCGACATGCATAAACCGGTTCTCGAAGATCGTCTCTGTCACGACCGCAGTCCCCTCGGCCTGCGTCATCAGCGCCATATATTGCGCCTGCATATCGGTCGGGAAGTTTGGATGCGGCTCGGTCGTAATGTCCTTCGCCTTCAGCCCGCCGGCACTTCGCTTCACTAGAAGCGTGCTCGGGTTTATCTCTTCTATATCAACACCCGCCTCGCGAAGCTTTTCGATGACCGGGATCAGGTGTTCGGGCATGCAGTTCTTGATCTCTAGCTCACCGCCAGTGATCGCCGCCGCGACGATGAACGTGCCGGTTTCGATGCGATCTGGAATGATAGTGTGCTCCGCTCCACCGAGTGTCTCGACGCCGTCGATCTCGATCGTCGCGGTCCCCGCCCCGCGGATCCGAGCGCCCATTTTGTTTAGAAGATCGGCAAGATCCTCTACTTCGGGCTCCATCGCCGCGTTGTGAATGATCGTCGTGCCCTCCGCCAGCGATGCGGCCATCATCACGTTCTCGGTTCCCGTCACCGTTACTTTTTCGAAAGTAAGTTCCGCACCTTTGAGCCGTCCCCCAGGAGCACGGGCGATCACATCACCGGATTCGAGCGATACAACGGCGCCTAGCTCTTCAAACGCCTTCAGATGCAGATCGATCGGGCGCGTGCCGATCGCACAGCCGCCGGGAAGGCTCACCTTCGCCTGGCCGAACCTCGCCAGCAGCGGGCCGAGCGCGAGTACGCTTGCACGCATCGTCTTAACAAGCTCGTAGGGTGCTTCAAATATTTGCACGTTGTTCGCGGTTACCTTGTGCGTGCGAAGCTCCGGCGTGAGTACGGTCGAACCGAGGTCTTCGAGCAAGCGTCGTTGGGTGATGAGATCGCGGACGTATGGAACGTTATGGAGCGTGACGGTCTCCGCCGTCAGCAGAGTCGCCGCGAGACAGGGAAGTGCCGAGTTCTTGGCACCGCTGATCTCGATCCTTCCTTTGAGCGGCCGGCCGCCGCGAACCAAAAACTTGTCCATAAGAATCGAAAACGCCCGCGGTCTACCCGTAAGCGTTAGTTATAGATTCGAATAAGAAACGTTATCACAAAGCAAGCCGAAAATCCCGTCATCTAAGGGCGGCAAGTACGCGACGGATCTGCTTCAGATGCCTTATTTCGTGAGCTCCGCTCAACACAAGCCATTCCTGAGCCGAAAGGTCGCCGAAATATGGATGCGGAAATTTCGCTTTCACTCCGTCGACGGTTACAAATTTCTCCTTTAGCTCAGTGTACTGGGCCTGCTGCTCATCGAGCTTTGCAACGGAGTCCGCGATCGGCACATTATTAACGGGCCGTACCATCTCTGGAGCCTGAAGTTTCTGGTCGGAAGCGATCGAACCCGCCAAAAGAAACTCATTTGAGATCGACACCGATCCGTCGTTCGTCTGGCCGGCGGCCTCACTTTTCCCGAGCAGCTTCGAGCAGATCCGCAACGCTCCTCCGTTGACCACAGCGACGTGTTCGACGATCTGGGCTACGCTCCATTCCTCGCCATCCGGCCTGGCGCCGATCTGCTCCTCAGTGAGCGATGCAAATGATTGCTTAAACTTTTCGCGAATTGCGATGTTCGCTGCGTAGACGTCGTCGACGGTCTTATATTCCATACGTTAGTTTGCGGTCGCCTGCGGGGTCAGTATCAACCGATGCCAGCGCACAAAGCTAGTCGCGCTGTCGGCCTCATTCTTCATCCGCTTTACATAGGCCGTCTCGAAATTCAGGATGTCCGGTGAACTCCAGTTCAGCATCGCGATCGGGTTGAACGATACCAGCGTGCTTGGGTCGGGCAGCGTGCTCGGTGCGACGGTGTTCGTGTTCGCAGCCGGTGCGTTCGGATCGGCATTGAGCTGCTGAGCCTGGGCCTGATCATACGCCTGCGATGAAATAAGAAGTGGATTGCGAAGCGGGATCGCGGCCTGCGTCGGGTTAGTGCCGAGCGCATCGTAGATGCGGACCTGATGCTCGAACGCGGCCGCGACCTTTGCTGAGTCGGGCGACCAAACCGGCTGAACCGTTGTTCGCGTGTCGTCCAAGCGTCGCTCCCGGCCGTTTTTCTCGATCACGCGTGGACGGCCCAGTGGTGTAAAGATCGAACCTGTCGCATCGGCCCGACGCTCGTCATCTCGCCATTCCCTAGCGTGCGCAGCAAGCGCGGCAAGTGCCGAACTGTCGGGTGCCCATACATAATAGAAATATATAAAGCCTTCGTTCTGAGTGACAGGCTTGGTGCCGCCGCCATCTGCATCGCAAAGGTAAAGCTGCTCGGTACGGAAAGTCAGGATCCCGGTCGGAGCCTCAAGCGTCGGTGCGGGAGCAACGGCCGAATTAGCGGCGACATTTGCATTCGCATCCTCGCCTGCGACAACGTTCGCAGCTGCATTCGCTACGGGCGTAGCCGCGGGTACGAGTTCGACCTTGTTCGGGTCATCGGCCGCGGGCTCAGCGGAGGCTCCGCGAAGCATGGCGAGGAACGCGAGCGAGGTAGAATCAGGCGACCAGCGGATCGTGTCCGGGAAGTGGACTGCCATCAGGTCGGACGTAACCTTTTTTATCACCTTCCCGTCAGCCGCATACATATCCAGCCGAAATTCAGACGGGAGGTCGGTCGCCTGGTGGTAAACCACCGCGACACGCTTGCCGTCCGGCGATGTTACGGTTCGGTCAACGATCTCTTGCGGGCGGTTTTGGTCGAAATCAGCCAGAACGGCTGCACTGCGTTCTTCCGCCCCCGTTTTCTCCGCGGTCTCCGGAGCAGGAATATCGGCCTCATACCGGAAGTTCAAACGGACAGACGGTAAGTCCTTCAGCGTTGCGGGCAGGCCGCCGCCGCTCGGCATCTTCTGGGTCGAGCAGGCGGCCATCAGCAACAATGCGGTGACGAGGGTTACAAGTTTATAGTTCACTTCTGAAATACTCGCGATAGAGCGTGCGTTGAGTTTCGGTCGGCGAATCGACGGGAGCAAACGAATACTCCTCTCGCAGATTGGCACCCAAAACGAAGTTTACCTCGCGGAGTCGATCAAAGCGGAAGAGCGTTAGACGGACCGTATCGCCCGGTTTTTTATCCGCAATGTAGGTCTGCATAAACTGGCTGCTCGCCCGATTACCATCGACCGCGACGATCTGGTCGCCGTTATTGAGACCCTGATCGTATGCGGGCGTTCCGGCGGTAACTGAACGGATGGTTAGCCGGCCGTTCTCATCGGCCGTGTCGGCACCGATGTATGCACGATTCTTGCCTGGCTGGGTCACCTCGACCTTAAGCCCAATGCCGGACATAATGCCGGCGTAATCGATCTCACCTTCGCCTCTCACATACTTCGAGAAAAAATCGTCAAGGCTTCGTCCGGCCATCATTTCCGACACTTTCTGATAGTCTGCCGGGGTGTAATTTCGACCTTTCTTATAGAACTCGTTGTAAAGATGCCGCATCACGTCGTCGAGCGACTTTGTCCCGTTCGATGCCGTTCGGATTGTAATATCGAGCATCATATTAACGATGTCGCCCTTGTCATAGTACGAGATCTGATTGTTGGCTGAGTTCTCGTCCTGACGATAATATTTGATCCACGCATCTTGGCTCGCTTCTTCGAGGCTTGTCTCAAACCGGCCGGGACGATTCTGCAGATCCGTGATCGCGCCAGCCTTGCTGTTCAATATCTCCTGATCAGATTCCAGCCCGGCTCGGCGAAGCAGAACGCTTTCGTAATACGACGTCGCTCCCTCGGCCACCCACAGCAGCTTGGTGTAATTCTCGTTCTCGTAATCGAACGGTCCGAGAGCATCGGGTCGGATGCGTTTGACATTCCAGGCGTGAAAGTACTCATGAGCCACTAGCGACAAAAACCCACGATACCTTGCCGCCGGTTTGAAGCCGAACCGATTCCACTGTAGTGCCGTCGAATTCAGATGCTCAAGACCTCCGCCGCCGCGAAGATTGACGATGAACGTATAATCTTCATACGGCAGTTCGCCGAAGATCTTATAGGCTTCCTCGACGATCTTCGTCGTGTCGCGAGCGAGTGCCTTCAGGTCGTAATTACCTTCGCCCGACATTATGTAGCGGTGCTGCTTTCCCTGAACCTCGAACGAGATCTCGTTGAAGTTGCTCACCTCGAACGGCGAATCATACAGAACGTCGAAGTTCGGAGCGCGGAACGTATTTGACTGTCCCCCAACCTTGGGCAAGCCGGTCGCAACCTTCCAGTTGCCGAACGGATTCACCTTTACCGTCGAACCGGCGGCGAGCTGGCCTTTCGGGAACATCAGCAGCGCTCCGTTATTCCAGAACCCGTGTTCGTCATTAAGTTCGTTGGTACGTACCGTTAGCTCGTTGGAATAAACGCGATACGTCGCAACCAATTCGCGTGCACCCTTTGGATCTATCTGCCACGTATTTTTGTTGATCTTGCGCCAACCCAGCGCCGTTCCCGAGGCATCCTTGACGGCAAAGTCCTGCACATGCCGAGCGTATTCGCGCACCAAGTAGCTTCCCGGCGTCCAGACCGGCATCTTCAGCTCCGCCTGATCTGGCATTCGATCCCACTTGAGCCGCATTTCAACCTCAAGCAGATGCGTCGCCGGTTTTGACATCGAAACGGTATATGCGATCTCGGGCGTCGAGGCCTGCGCCTGTGCCGGCCTCGACGCTCTGCCCGGTCGTTCCTGAGCAGGTGTTTCTTTGGACATAATCGAAAACAGGGCCGCCGCGAACAGCGAAAGAACGGTCAGGCGCCGCAGGCGCAGGAAGTCAGAGATTTTCATAGATTTACTATAAGTTGATTTGATTCTACTACGTATCGAAACTTTGCTAAAATTTCTGGAATGGGTGTCTCGAAACTAAGTCTAAAAACCAGTGGCGAGGATTACCTGAAGGCTGAAGAGGTCAGTCCCGTCAAGCATGAGTTTGTTGAAGGCGAAGTCTACGAGATGGCGGGAACCAGCGACCGGCATAACCTCATTGCGGGAGACCTATATGCTCTTCTCTTGATTTCATCTGCGTGATTCACCGTGTCGGCCCTTCTTCGGCGACATCAAGGTTCAGGTTCTTAAACGAGTTGTTTATTACCCGGACGTTTAGCTACCTGTGAACAGGAAATAGAGAGTCCATATTTCCGAAATAATCCCAAGCTCATCATCGAGGTGACTCACCGTCTACCCGACAGATCCACCGCCGCGAAAAGCTTCTCTTCTACCTGCAAATGCCGAGTGTGCAGGAGTATGTCATTGTTGAGCAGCACAAGATGAGTGTCGAAGTTCACCGACGTCAGCAGAACGGCCGATGGATCACGCACGTTTTCACCGAATCCAGCGATGTGGTCGAACTTCGGTCCGTCGATCTATCGTTCCCCTTGCCGGAGATCTATCGACGTGTAAAACTCGATAAGAATGCCGCGTTACACGACGACGAACAATAGCGACAAGCTTTTCACGCCGCCGCTGATCATTATCCTGGTCACGGTCTTCATCGACCTGATCGGATTCGGGATGGTGATCCCGATCCTGCCGTTTTACGCTAATGAGTTTGCCGCGACGCCGCTTGAGATCGGTTTTCTTTTTTCGATCTATTCGTGGATGCAGTTCTTCTTTTCGCCGATCCTTGGCCGTTTGTCTGACCGATATGGACGACGGCCCGTTTTGCTCGTTAGCCTTTTAGGCTCGGCAGTCGGTTACTACCTGATCGGGATCTCCAGAAGTCTCCTACTCGTCTTCGCCGGTCGCATAATTGGCGGCATCACCGGCGGCAATATCTCGACCGCCCAGGCCTATATTGCCGATGTAACTACGCGTGAGAATCGAGCAAAGGGAATGGGAATGTTCGGCGCGATGTTCGGGCTTGGATTCATCCTCGGCCCGGCACTCGCAGGAATATTGAGCAAGTATGGCGTTCACGTTCCTTTCTATTTCGCCGCCGGTTTGTCGCTCGTAAACGCCATCGCGCTCTACTTTATTTTGCCGGAGACTGTGAAACCGGGCGGGGTGGTACATCAAAGCGAACACCGCAATCGATTTGTTGAGCTGATAGCGTCGCTTCGTGAAAAAGTATTCGGTACGGTCAATGTCGTATATTTCCTTTTGATTTCGGCCTTTTCAATAATGACGTACGCGTTTGTGCTCTTTACTGCGTATCGATACGGATACGACGCCGAGCAGAACGGATACCTGTTTGCCTTCGTCGGATTGATCGCGATCATCGGGCAAGGTTTCCTTTTTCAGAAGTTGGTAAGCGTGATTGGGGAGACGCGTTTGACTGTGATCGGCTGTTTGATGATGGCAGCGAGTTTGGCGGTATTTCCTTTTCTGGGACCCTCGATGGGAGGGCTAACGGCTTTGCTTCTCACGACCACGGTTCTGTCTATCGGAAATGCGTTCGCATCACCGTCACTGACGAGCCTTGCGTCAAAGGTCTCGCCGGAAGATCGTCAGGGGGTTTCGATGGGGATAATGCAGTCAGGTGCGAGTCTCGCGCGTGCTATTGGGCCCACGGTCGGTGGGTTCCTACTGAACAATGCGATCAATAAGGTGGACGATGTAACGGTGACCCGGACCTTTTGGACAGCTTCTGTAGTGATGTTCGTTGCGATGGGAGCCGCGATCTATGCGGTTAAAATTGTGCGCGAGCATCAGCCGGTCACGGCTTAACCCACGGCTCGCTGACGTACCTTGGACGCAACTGGGAAGGAAACCATAAAGGTGGTTCCGTTGCCGGTCTCGCTGAATGCTTCGATCGTCCCGCCGTGTTCCTGAACGATGCCATACGTCACCGCGAGTCCCAAGCCGGTACCATTACCCACCCCCTTAGTCGTAAAGAACGGATCGAATATCTTGCCGAGATTCTCCGGTGCGATCCCTTCGCCGTTATCAGTAACCTCGATCTTGATCTCATCATCGCCGACCAGATCCGTCCGAAGATTGATCTTCCCGCCGCCGAGCATCGCGTCCCGCGCATTTAGGATCAAGTTGGTAAATATCTGCTGCAGTTTTCCAGCGTTTCCAAAAATCGGCAGAACGTCGTCCGAATAGTTTTTGACGATCTCGACATTAGACTTTCGGATCTGCGGTTCCAGGAGTTGGAGTGTATCGTCCAGCAGGCGGTTGATGTTCACCTCGGTCGATTCCGTAACGCTTCCTATACGCGAGAAATTCAGCAGGTTGCTGACGATGTTGCTGGCCCGGTCGGTCTGCCGCTGCATCTTCTGCAGAAGCGCATGTTTCGGATCCGTCTCGGGCACCATTCCAAGCAGCATTTGCGTGTAGCTTGAAACCCCGGTCAGCGGCGTATTCACTTCATGAGCCACGCCGGCGGCTAGTAAGCCAATACTTGAAAGCTTCTCGCTCTGTTGGAGCGTTTCCTCCAGCTTGAATCGAGACGTCACATTCTCAAGCACGACGATCGCTCCGGACTGCGAATTGGTCACCGAACGAAGCGGAGCGATCGCGACATTCAGCATCAACGACTTTCCCTTCGAATCGGTCGCGTGCATCTTGTACGCGTTGCGTATCTCTGTCAGGTGCCACTTCGACTTGCCCAGGATGTTGCCAAGATTGTAAGCGAAACCTTCGTCGAAAACCTGTTCGAATTTCTTTCCCACAACCTCGTCACGCGGAATGCCCATCATTTCCTCGAAAGTCGAGTTGCAACGCGTGATCGATCCGTTTTCGTCGACTGCCAGCAGCCCGACGTTTACCGATTCCACAATGGATTCGTTGAATTCCTTAAGCTGCGAAAGCTCTTCGGTCTGCCGCTTCTGTTGCTGATACAGGCTGCTGTTCTCGATAGCAACGCCGATGTAACCCGACACCGTTTTCAGGATCTCAAGATCTTCCGACGAAAGCAGCGAACCGTCCTTAGCACGCCCGAGGCCAATGACGGCGACCATTTTGCTTCGGACCACGCACGGCACGTAGTAATGCAATTCTTGCCGCACGGCAAGATGTCCATTCCCGTTCCCGTTACCATTCCCATTGGATGGAGAATAGGTTATGTCCGCCTCCCCGATCTCGATCTCATCCGCACGAACAATTCCCTGATCCGCCGACTTCTGCCGGATCATCTGCTTAAAGTCGGCCGGGATGCGGTAGTGCTCGCTTAAGCCAACTGACTTAGCGATGCGGTATTGTCCGGGATGCTCTTCGTCCTCGGTGATCACGGCAAGCTTCTCGACATCAAGCACTTGTTGCAGCCGGTCCGTCAGTCCTTCGAGAAGCGGTTCGATCGCCGTGGTGGCAGACAGCGTTCGGCCGAAGTCGAGAAGTCCGCTGCGAAGGTCGTAACGCGTTCCGTAGAAGTATCGTTCTATCCGCTCCTGAAGAAAGTTCTTCAAAGGTTCGCTCAGCATCACGATAGCCGCCATCGCTACTACGGCGATCAAAGCGCGAAGCGTGATCTCTGTCGTCGACAGATCGCTGCCGACGGCAAGATAGACGAGACCCAGTGC
>JBDSLC010000101.1:0-15604 GCA_039916585.1 Pyrinomonadaceae bacterium
CCGCCGTGACGGCCGCGAAGTTCGGCGTGATAGCAACCGCGGATTCCCTGAGCCGTAGGCTTTAGCCCGATCCGCTGGTTCGCTTCGTCAAAAAAGATCTGGTAGGCAGACGGGCCTCCCGTCTTCTCCCACGTTAACCGGCTAAGCCAGATCTCGCCCTTCGGGTTAAGCGTCGCATACATCCCCACCCATTTACCTTTCTTCGGGTCCCGCGGTATCTCTTTCCAAATTGCTCTCATATCAAACGTTCATACCTCCATCGGAAATGAATGTAGCATATCTGACAGAGCGTTGCAAGCATGAAATAAGGTTTCGTCGCGCTCAAGAAGATCAGCCCCGAATTTGAAGAACGACAACACCTGCAAGCATCCGCGTTCATTCGCCTTAATAGAGGTAACGAACTCTTAGCTATTGACGGCGTTATTGGGTGTGTTCGGCGCCGAGGGGCGACGTGCGGGATAGTGCATTATTACCGGTACGGAAGCTTCCCGCCGACATCCGATCGGGCGCGTTTCAAATGGGCGAATCGGGCGTTTCACTTGCCTTGAATGTGCGCGGCTCAACGAAAAAAGCGCCGCTTGCGATGGCTCGGATGGGTTTCTGAGTTGCGGGCGTCGGGCATCGGCTATATTCTTTATGTGCAATACTTTCCACGCGAATTTCACGGCCTTCCGTGTTCTCTGTGGCTTGCCGTTGTGAACTTTGTGTTTAGAGACAATTTTTTGACATGAAGGCGCCTGGATCATACCAAGTTCGCGAAAGCGAATTGCAATATTTAGACCAGTAAATTATTAAGAATGAGCACTTTAACATTTGGAATCATTAAGCCCGACGCGGTTCGGGCAGGTAATCACGGCAAGATCGTAGATCGAATTTTGAGTTCGGGTTTCAAGATCCGGGGAATGAAGCTTATCCACCAGAGCCTGAAACAGGCCGAAGGTTTCTACGCAGTCCACGCAGAAAGGCCGTTTTTCGGCGAGCTGACGGAGTTCATCTCCAGCGGCCCGTGCGTCGTTCTGGCACTTGAGAAGGAAAACGCCGTCCCCGCTTGGCGCGAGCTGATGGGCTCGACCAATCCGGCCGAGGCCGCGGATGGCACTTTGCGTAAAGATTTTGCGTCTTCTATCGGTGAGAACGCCGTTCACGGCTCCGACTCCGAAGAGAACGCCGCTATCGAGATCTCCTATTTCTTTAGCAAACTTGAATTAGTCTAGGCATAAGGTTATAAATTACGCAGTTTATCGATAGTCCAAGGTCTGAGGCTCAAAGTCCAAGGTCTTGGTGTTCGAGAGCTTTCGACGGTCGAGGGCGTGAGCCGTTTTGATCATCGCGACATTGGACATTGGACCCGTAGACTTTGAACTAAATTGTTATGAAAAAGTGCCCGACCTGCGATAGGGAATTCGACGACGCGATGCGGTTCTGTCAAACCGACGGAACTTCGCTCGTCGACGCTGCTCCGGAAGTAGATCCATACAAGACGATGGTCGCCAGCAAGGCCGATATCGCCGCGATGATCCCTCCGATCGCCGCTGCTGAGCCGGAACCACCGGCTGCTTCTGAAGAGGTGCTCGACATCCCGGCCAACGATCCCAAAAAGACGATGTACGCGTCTGAGGACGAGATCCGGAGTGCAATGGCAGAGGTAGATTCGCCGCTCGTAGACCTTCCGCCGCCGACACCGCCCGCATTCATCGCACCCCCCGCGGATGAAGTGTCGGACTCGGGATTTTCAAAGACCACGCCGCCGATCCCGTCGCCGTTCGCAGACGCTCCCGTTTTCAACGCTCCCGACCCGGAGCCTCCCGCGTTCGCTCAGCCGGAACCCCCCGCCCCGGCATTTAACCCGTTCGAACATTCGGCCCCGGAATCTAACGCTCCGCTCGCCGAATCCAATTGGACGCCCACGCCGGCGGCGCAGGACCAAAGCTGGCAAAATGAACCAATGCAAAACCCACAATATCAACCCGGCAGCGGCATCCCCGCAGCCAGCGGACAAAACCAAACGCTCGCGATCGTATCACTCGTATCGGGAATCCTCGGCCTGACCCTTTGTTGCGGGCTGCTGATCCCCAGTGTGGTAGCTGTCGTTACCGGATTCATGGCCCGCAGTAAGGCGTCCAACGATCCGGCAAACTTCGGAGGCGCTGGGCTGGCGCTCGGCGGGTTGATAGCTGGCGGCATCGGCGTCATCGGCAACTTGATCGTTCTTGCGTACGTGATTTTGAATTTTGCTGTTCTTGCCGCGATGATGGCCAGTCAGGGCTAATCAAGTTGACTTGGCGACTTTCGGGGAAGGTTTCTCGAGGGCCGTTTGTCCAGGAATTAGCAGGTTTGACAGTTGAGAGCAGTTAGCAGGTATTACTTGGATGTCTCTGATTTCAGACGTAATAGAATCAACCGTTGCGGTCGTAAAAGGTATGAAGCGAACCCTTTCCGAGATCCCTCGAGAAAAGTGGACCGTTCAGTATCCGGAAGATCCGGTAACAGTTCAACCGAGATATCGCGGACAGCATTTGCTGCACGTAGATGAGGCTGGAAAGGAAAAATGCGTCGCTTGCTACCTCTGCGCCGCGGCCTGTCCGTCCGACTGTATCTATATCGAGGCTGAAACCGACCCGCGTCCGTATGCCGATCGAGTTGGTCGCGATGAACGCTTCGCGAAAGTTTATAACATAGATTATGGACGCTGTATTTTCTGCGGATTTTGCGTTGAGGCCTGTCCTAAAGACGCGATCACGCACGGCTATAACTTCGAGATCTCGGTTTATAACCGTACCGACCTTTTGAAGACGAAGGACGACCTGTTGATCACGAAGCAAAAGCAGTCGAAAAATTACCGGGTGGCCCTGTCAACCGAAGATGTTGATTCAGAATTCAAGGTCGTGTAGCGGCGCTCGATTGAGGACCTCTTTAGGAGCCCTTCCTTGCGGTTGGGCTTTTACTTTTTAGTATGGACACCGATCAACTCCCGCCAACCCAAAAAGGTCGTCACCAAGAGGTTCGCGCGCTAGCCCTGCGAGAATTCGCCGGATTGAGGTTCGATGACGAACCATTAAACCCCTTTGCTCTCGCTTCCTATGCGAGGCTATTTGTCGCGACATTTGAGGATATTGACGGGTTAAGCGAGGACACCAGAAGACATCTCCTTAATGGTGGAAAGGATCTCTGGTCGGGCGGTGCCGCATCGGCGAAGCTACCCGACGGCAGCAGGCTGATAATCCTAAACCCGACCCACGGAAGAAATCGGCACAATGCTACACTCATGGAAGAGGTCTGCCACGTTTTCCTTGGGCACAAACCCAGTCGGTTGGCGATCAGCAACACCAATAAAGAAGGGAAGGCCATCGCACGTGATTATCATGCGGAGATCGAGGAGGAGGCGTATGGCACCGGGGCGGCTGCTTTGCTACCATACACAGCGATCAAGCGAATGGCTTTGGACGGGAAGACGGTAGCGGAGATCGCGCGACATTTCAACGTAAGCCGAGCTCTTGTTGAGTATCGACTAAAGATCTCCCGGCTTTGGAGTACATACAAAGAGAATGTGTTTGCCGGACGCTCGGCGACCGGACCTGAATGAACGATACGGCCAACAAACCTTCGCGCCCCGACCGTGCACTTACCACTGAGGATAAGCTGCGCCTTCTGCTCGACATCACTAACAAGATCAGTCGATCGTTAGATCTGGACGAGGTGCTGAATCTTGTAATGGATACGCTCGGATCGCTGCTGCCGTACGATGCAGCAGGCATCTACCTTATCGAGTTCGGGTCCGACACCAAAGATCCGTATATTTTCAAATCAAAAGTTATTCGCGGCTACGACATTAGCTTTCGTCTCGTCGAGCCCCGGCTACGGATGGGAGAAGGATTTCTTGGTACTGTCGCTCAAAGCGGGAAGCCGATCATTTCCGAAGACGTTTCGCTCGATGCTCGCTACTTCGAAGCCCGCAGCCGCACGCGTTCGGAGATGGTGGCGCCGATAATTTCAAATGAGCGCGTGATCGGGGTTTTTGACCTCGAGAGTGACCATCTGTCGGAATATGATGAAGATGATCTGGCCGTACTGAACCTCCTCGCGTCGCACGTTGCGATAATAATCGAAAAGGTTCAACTGCACGAGCAGATGGTCGAGAAAAAACGTATCGAAGCTCAGCTCGAGATAGCTCGTCAGGTTCAGCTAGAACTGCTGCCTGACCGCGATCCCGAACTGAAAGACTTCGATATGAGCGCATACGTGTTCCCAACGGAAGAAGTCTCCGGAGATTACTACGACTGGGTAAAGATATTTGACGATCAGATCGGAATTGTAGTCGCGGATGCCGTAGGTAAAGGAATTCCGGCCGCCTTGTTGATGTCGTTTCTGAGAGCCTCGCTTCGAGCGAGTGTACAGGTCGGCTACGCGCCTCATATTGCGATGTCGAAGGTGAATAATTTATTATGGGATTCCGTTGAGGATCACCAGTTCATCACTGCGATCTATGGAATCCTCGATGAAACGAACCGGACCCTAGTATTTTCAAATGCGGGTCACAATCCGCCACTCTTGATGTCAGCCGACGGAACCTATCGCTACGTTGAGTATGGTGATACTCCGTTGGGTATGTTTTACGATGCTCGGTATCACCAGCATTTCATTCTGTTCGAGCCCGGGCAAACGATGGTGATCTATACAGATGGAATCACCGAGGCAGCGAACGAGGAAGGGGAAGAGTACGGAGAGGGGCGGCTGGCGAAGATCGTTCACGCCGGCCTCGACCTGCCTGCCAAGAAAATGATCGATCACATCAGAAAGGATGTCGCGGACTTTACGGGGCGAAAGTTTCTGGATGATGACGGAACGCTCTTTATCATCAAATCTGCATAAAATGCGGTAAGCCTATCTGTCTCTTGCGCTACCTTCCGCTAATCTCAGTTGATTGTAAACTTTGTCTAATGTGCTACGACCGACAGGTGATGGGTGTCCCCACCCGGTACGACGGGCGACGTATAGTTTCCAAAATCGATATCCTCGTTCTCCGTGGAAAAAGCGTAGATATCAAACCCGTACGAGTCAAGAAAATCCGTTAGCTGCTCTGTTTGCGGAATATATAGCGTCTGACTGAATCCCAGTTCTTCGCGAATTCCCAACATTCGCTCGATTACTTCAAGCGGTGCGAAACATCTTCCGGGATCATTAAAAGTTGCCATTCCAAACTCGATACCATCCGCCTAAGGTCTAATCCTCAACCTAGTAAGATTACGAAGGGTTCGAAAAGGTTGTTTGGGTTCTCTACCATCGTTGCCCCAAATCAGATCGCTCCCAATCTGATGATATTTATTGCGGTTTTTGCGAAAAGTCTTTACTATCGTGGAAACTCTTCCCAAGGAGCAAAAATGAAAAGACTGCTGGTTGGATTTGTCGGTTTCGCACTTCTGGCGATCATATCTTCCTCGCCTGCTATTTCGCAGAATCGAACGCTAAGTTCGGTTGCCGGCGATAAGTGGGTGATCACCGCGAAGGCAGGGGGCGTAAACTACGCCCAGGGTACCGTAAATGTGACCCGCCTCGTCGGGAAAAGCGGTCTTCTAATGAAGGGAGACACAGTCGATGTCGGCGATCAGGTTGCGACGGAAGCTGACGGTCGGGTTGAAATTCTCCTTAACCCGGGATCGTACCTTCGTGTTGCCGAGAATTCTGCCTTTGAATTCAAAACCACGCAACTCGAAGACTTGGAAGTCCTGGTCACTCGCGGCAGCGTCATGCTTGAGGTTTTCGCGGACAACGACTTCAAAGTCGCCGTCGGCACTCCAATGCATCGATACGACTTGATGGAATCCGGGGTCTATAGGGTTGACGTCGCAACTGATGGGAATGCCCGGATCGAGGTGTGGAAAGGTAAGGCCGAGGTTGGGGACGCGATCCTTAGGGGCGGCAAGTCCGCATCGAGCCTTGACGGGCAGATGGCCGTTGCAAAGTTTGATCGTGACGATCGGGATAACTTCGAGACTTGGAGCAGAGACCGTGCCAAAGAACTCGCAAAGGGCACAAATGCCCTAAAGGACCGAACCCTTCGGACCTCGCTGATGCGATCATTTCTAGGCGGACGTTGGAACATGTACAACTCGTTCGGACTCTGGGTATATGACGCCCAGTTTGGACGGTATTGTTTCCTTCCATTCGGCTACGGCTGGTCGTCGCCTTACGGTTACGGCTTCGGGACTGACATCTGGTGGTATCGATTGCCGCAGGCTGCCTTTTATCCGCCGATGAGGGCTGGATCGGGCTCCGGAACGCCGCAAACGGGTAGCACGAATACTCCAGCGGGTACGCCGCCGCGTCAGAACCTTCCCGCCGGTACCCCTCCGGGTGACCGACGGCCGATAGTTGGACGAAAACGTGAACCGATCGGTAACACAGAGGCTAATATCCCGCCGCCTTTCATAAGAATGCAGGGAAATGGAAGGGGAACCGGTGGCGAGCTAGGTGGATCTGATAATTCTTCGCGTGGAGTCAACCCCAGGAGTTCGAGTAACGGCGACTTTGGTCGTTCGACCCCAAGCAATACCCGGACATTCGAACCGTCACCAAGACTTCCGTCGGTTTCGCCAAGATCCGAGCCCAGCAGTGGGGGACGCGAACGTGTGCCGATTATCCGAGAAAACGGTGATAACTAGCACGAGATCTCGATCGAGTTCAAGAAAGCGAGGCTATTTGCCTCGTTCTTTATTTTGGACCAAGAATTATTATTAATGCCTGCTCCGTACCGGGCGAAGCCCCCGGATCAAGATGCCGCTCAGCGATCATTAGAGCAGATTGGAATGCGTTGAAAAGCGTGTGAAGAATGATGCACGGCAATAGATTTCCTGAGTAGACACGGATCAATGTAAGGATCAGGCTAAGAAGCGTAAGAAGAAAGATCGTAGAAAAACTCGGCCAGTATTGGGGTACATGGACAAGAGCGAATAGAAAAGTTACAAGAGCGACTGCGGCGAATGTGCCGACTGAGCGTTGGAACGCTGAGTAAAGGATGCCGCGATAGATCACCTCTTCAACGATCGGGGCTGTGAAGACGGCCAGGATCGCGATCGTGTAGAGTGCCCATTTCGAACTTTTCAGGATCCGTAAGAGATCGTTCTCCTGCTCTGGAACCATCGATCCTACGATGATCATTATCGCGAGGAAACCCGCTAGGATGGCCACATAGTGCCACCAGCGCATCCCGCCTGATTCCCACCCTAAAGTGCTTCGAAATGGAACCTTCCTGAAGTTCGTTACGAAGAACCAACTCAGAAGCAGCGTCAGTAAGTGTACGGGAAGCACCGCGGCAACCTGGATCAAGATAGCGGTTGGATCTTTCGTTGCCAATTCAGCGATCTGACTTTGATCCATCACGCCGCCAATCTTTGAAAACAAATATGGGAGCAAAAACAACGTGGGAATAAACACGATCAGCAGTACGCTGGTGAACCAAATGGCGACCGCGATTCCCGAATTCCACGGTGGGTTGTTGGGAGTAACTCCTGGAACAAAGTCGACTGATTCAATCGGTTCGGCTTCCTCGTCAAGTAATGGCTGATTTTGCATTGAGGAAAGTCTATCGGTTTCTGCCCTACAGACCAACTTTCTGTTTCGCAACCTTGATTCCTGCGGAAAAGCGCTATAGTCTAAAAGCCCGTGGAGCATCACGGGGACAATCCTAAAAAATTAGTGTTTGCAATTATCCCGGCGCGGTACTCTTCTGTCCGCTTGCCGGGCAAGATGCTTTTGCCGATAGCTGGGAACCCGTTGATCTTACATACCGTCGAAAGGGCCCGCGAGGCAGCGACCGTTGACGATGTGATCGTCGCGACGGACGATAAGAAGATCTTTGATGTTGTCAATGAGGCGGGCCACAGAGCCTTGATGACCTCGCCCGACCATCAGTCGGGTAGCGATCGGATCGCCGAGGTGGCGAGCGGATTGCCGCGCGGCTCGATCATTGTAAACGTACAGGGAGACGAGCCAGTGATCTCGCCGGCAACGATCGATCTTGCAGTTAATGCGATCCTAAGTGACGATGAAGCAGATATTGCCACGGCTTGCGAGCCGATCGAGAATCTGTTGGAGTTGCTGAACGGGAATAACGTCAAGGTTGTTGTCAGTGACGGCGGTTATGCGATCTATTTTTCGCGTTCTCCAGTGCCATGGCCGCGCGAAGCTTCACTAAAATATGGCGGGGATCCTAATCAGGCGATCGAAGCAGAGCCGGAACTGCTCGCAAACTTTCGAAAACATACCGGACTGTATGTATATAGACGGGAATATCTCTTAAAGTTCACCCAGATGCCGCAGACAGCGTTAGAGAAGCTTGAGATGCTTGAGCAGCTTCGGGCACTTGAGAACGGGGCGAAGATTCGCGTAATTGATGCCGTGTCTAGATCGATCGGGGTCGATACTGAGGCCGATCTGAACCTGGTGAGAGCGATTTTGGAAACTGAGGCAGAAGCACACCAACTCGTTGGCTAATTTATGGCGGATTGGATCGGAATCGGGTTTTTTGTTCTTCTGCTTGTCGCCGCATATTTTGGTATTCGGGCACTTGCAAATCAGAGACCAAAAACGACTGAAGAGTTTGAAAAGAGTGCGGCCGAAGGATCTTCAGGACTCGGGGCTTCGATGAACGCTTTGCACGAGCTGATGAACCCGGAATCGGCGAAATCAAAGGAAATTCAGATGCAGATGAAGGACGGCAGATACGGGAAGAAGAAGCGAGAGGGAAAGGCTAACGACGGCCTAGACATTGACGAATCATGACTAAGTATATTTTTGTAACCGGCGGAGTAGTTTCTAGTTTGGGTAAGGGTCTCGCGGCGAGTTCGATCGGGTGTTTGCTCGAAGCTCGCGGCTTGAAGGTTCAAATGATGAAGCTCGACCCATACATTAATGTGGATCCCGGTACGATGTCGCCGTTTCAACACGGTGAGGTTTTCGTCACTGATGATGGAGCGGAAACGGATCTTGACCTGGGTCATTACGAGAGATTTACCCACGCGAAATTGTCGCAGGCAAATAACTGGACGAGCGGGCGGATCTATCTTTCCGTGATCGAGAAAGAACGTCGCGGAGATTATCTCGGCAAAACGATTCAGGTAATTCCGCATATCACCGACGAGATAAAAATGGCGGTGCGCAAGGTCGCCGACATGCACGATCCCGATATTCTGATCGTCGAGATAGGCGGAACGGTGGGTGACATCGAGTCCCTCCCGTTCTTGGAAGCGATCCGCCAGATGGGTAATGAAGAAGGCCGAGGTAACGCGATCTTTATCCACGTCACGCTAGTTCCGTATATTGCTGCGGCTGGCGAGCTCAAAACAAAACCTACTCAGCACAGCGTCCGCGAGCTGCGTGAGATCGGTATCGCACCTGACATCTTACTGTGCCGCTCCGATCGTCCGATCTCGGTTGATATGAGACGGAAGATCGCTCTGTTCTGTAACGTTCAGGAAAACGCTGTCATTTCCGCTCTCGATCTTCCGACGATCTACGAGGTGCCGATCGCTCTGCACGAGCAAGGCCTTGATGATCTGATCGTGAAAGATCTCGGCCTGATGGAACAATTCCCTTCGGCAGACCTGAAAAACTGGCGTGACTTGGTTTCGACGATCAAGGACCCGTCGGGCGGGGCTGTAAAGATCGCCATCGTCGGCAAGTATGTCGAGCTGGAGGATTCGTACAAGTCGCTTCGGGAGGCCCTTACTCATGCTGGAGTAGCGAACGACTTACGAGTGAATGTAACGTGGCTCGAGTCCGAGAACCTGATGAAGGACAATTACGAGAATGACCTTCAGGATTACGACGCCATTCTCGTTCCAGGTGGTTTCGGTAAACGCGGAATTGCCGGAATGCTTCGAGCGATCAAATACGCTCGTAAATCAGGGACACCTTATTTCGGCATCTGCCTTGGAATGCAGACCGCGTGCATTGAGTTTGCGCGAAACGAATGTGGGTTACGCGATGCGGATTCGACGGAGTTTAATGAGGAAACCCCTTTCCCCGTGATCTTCAAACTCCGCGACCTTGTAAACGTCGATGAATTGGGTGGTACGATGCGGCTCGGGTCGTGGGACTGTAATTTGAAAGAAGGTTCGATCGCACGCGGTGTGTACCACGGAACCGAAACGATCAGCGAGCGCCACCGCCACCGTTACGAATTCAATCCCGAGTACAGATCTGTTCTAGAGAAGGAGGGCATGGTTTTTAGCGGCATCTCCCCTGACGGCAAATTCGTCGAGATGGTCGAATTACCAGTAGAAGTTCATCCGCATTTTATCGGATGCCAGTTCCACCCCGAATACAAATCAAAGCCGCTCGACCCCCACCCGCTGTTTGTTGGGTTTGTAAAGGCCGCATGGGAGAACCGCCTCAAGAGTGAAAATCTTGATCACGATGTTGCCAGCGACAAGCAGTTGGAGCTGCCTGAAAGATTCGAGGTCTTGGTGGATGAATAGCCGATTTCCCGAACCGTCGAGTATGCTAAGGCTGGGGCTCGAATATGAAGGCATTTCAAGTTGATCAAGTTCCTTTCGGAAATGGCGAGTTATCGTTTTTGCTCGGTCCTTGCGTAGTTGAATCATATGATCATGCAATGAAAATGGCGACGTCGATCAAGGAGATCTGCGCTCGGGTCGGTGTCGGATTTGTTTATAAATCGTCGTTTGATAAGGCCAATCGAAGCTCGGTCGAGAGTTTCCGCGGGGACGGCATGGATCGCGGCCTCGAGATCCTTGCAAAGGTGAAGCAAGAGGTCGGCGTTCCCGTTGTGACGGATATTCATGAGTCCTGGCATGCCGAAAAAGCTGCGAAGGTCGCAGACATTCTACAGATACCCGCTTTCTTGTGCAGGCAGACAGACCTCTTGGTCGCTGCGGCGAAAACGGGAAAGGCGGTCAATGTCAAGAAAGGACAATTTCTCTCGCCGTGGGACGCTAAGAATATCGTTGAGAAACTCGATGCTGCCGGTTGCGAGAAGATCCTCCTGACAGAACGTGGGGCGAGTTTCGGATATAACAATCTCGTAGTTGACCTTCGCTCGTTTCCGGTAATGCGTTCGTTCGGAGTGCCGGTAGTGTTTGACGTGACCCACAGCCTTCAACTTCCCGGTGGATTAGGGAAAGCAACGGGGGGACAGTCGCAATACATCGAAGACTTTGCGCGAGCCGGAGTCGCATGCGGCCTGGACGCGGTTTTTATGGAGGTCCACGACAATCCCGCGGTCGCCCCAAGTGACGGACCCAATCAGTTACCGCTCAATCGCCTAGAGGCCTTGCTCTCTAAACTCAGAGACATTCACGCCCTCGTGAGTGACTATAGCCCCCGAAGCTGAAATGAATTTTAAATCATTCCTATCTTTTCTTTTCATGATTTTGCTTGGCGTTACTGTTGTTCTCGCCCAGGATGAAACGCGTGTATCCGCCACATGGCAGGTACAGAAGTACGACATCTCGGCTACCGTTCCCCAGAGCGAATCCGACCGGAATCTTGCTATTACGGCGAAGGTTGAGGCTCGGAACGCCTCAGCACGGCCAGCGTCGACGATGACCCTTAGGCTCAGTACCGCCGCTGATATTTCAGCTGTCGCGGTAAATGGAACCTCGAGCGAGTTTTCAAAACGCGAAGAGAAGACTGCGACGGGCAGTCTGCAGCAGATAGTTGTACGAATGCCGTCAGTGGCCCCGAGTGGCTCTGTTTCGGTCGAGGTCACCTATCGACTCGCCGTTAAGGAAAACTCCGGACTCGCGGCAATTTCGTCGACCGGATCACAATTCCTTCCGCTTTCCTACTGGTATCCGACCCCGAACAGCTGGTTTTTCGCTCGCGGCGCCGACTATGCTCCCGCCCGCGTACAGGTGACCGCACCTTCCGGCTTTACCGTCGTCTCAAGCGGTGCGGAGTCAGGCGGGGTCTTTGACGGAAAGCTAAATGTGCAGCCCTTCTTCGCTGCCGGTTCATGGGACACCGTGGGTGCTAACGGTGTCTTTGCGTATCTTCCAAAAGGAGCCGACCCAGATGCCCACAAGCGCGGCGAGGATCTGATGTCCATTGCCGGGGAGGCAAAGTCATTTGTTGCTGGGCTCTTGGGTACTGCGTCCACGACCGGACCGATGCGTCTCGTGTCTGTCAGACGCGGGGCAGGGTTTTCGGGCGGTGGTACGATCTTTTTTGATGAAGCCGTGTTACGTCGGCCAAAAGTAGATTCACAAACCGCACTGTACGTCGCGGAGGGCGTCGCAAAAATGTGGTTGGGCGGATCGACGGCCGTCAGTGGCGATGGTAGCGGAGCCGTTCGGGAAGGGCTTGCCAGATTCCTCGCAACACAGTTCATTGAGAACAAATACGGAAAGGATATTGCAGACGTCGAACGGCTCCGCCAACGCGTCACGTATGCATCGGTGGTCCAACGGGATTCGCCTATCACCACGGTCTCGCCCCTCGACGATTATTACTACACTGTGGTAGCGAATAAGGGGGCGATGGTGTGGCGTCTGCTTTTCCTAAAGGTGGGCAGTAACGAGTTCTCATCGCGCATAAAGGCGACGCTGGACGATCGAGTTGTCACGTTGGGAGAGGTCCGAGCCGCGTTCACCGAGCACAAGGCGTTCCTTGATTACGGCTTTGACCAGACGACCGACATGAACCTTCTAGCGGGTTTGCCGCAGCAGGGAGCTGGCGAAGCAAAGGTTGCGTTGCGAAACACGGGTGCGATCGACGTTACCGTCGATGTCGAAGCCTTGCTAGAGAACGGTCAACGCATGCTCGCTCCGGCGAGTATACGAGCTACAAGCTTCGGTGACGTGATATTTAAGACGCCCGCAAAGATCCGGCGCATCGAGATCGACAGGCAGAAGCTTTACCCACAGACGGATTTCTCCGACGACGTAGCTCCACGCGAGTTGACCGATAGTGATCCGCTTCTCGCTGTGAAACGATCCTTTGACAAGCAAGATTTTGCAGCAGCAGAAAAGACGGCTCGACAGGTCCTTGCTGATTTTCCGAGGCACGACGATGTAAGAATATTGCTCGGCCGTTCGCTATTAGGATTGAATCGGAATATGGATGCCGAGAAAGAGTTCCGAGCAGTGCTGGAAGAAAAACTTCCCACGTCTCGTAGTATCGGATGGGCCCTTGTTGGCTTGGCGGATGTAGCCGCCCGTTCCAACCAAAACGAACAGGCCGCAAAACTCGCCGCTACTGCGATAAGATCGGAAGGGGAATACGGGGCGAGCCTCGCTGCAAGGAATATCCGTAACAGAGCCGGAGTGAGCGCTAATTCGGATGCATCGATCACCGGTTTTTTTGAGCAATGGGATCGAGCCGCTGCAGCGAATCAGAAGGCACAACTTGACGCTCTGGTGCTTCCCGGGGAGGCATCGCGTTTCTCGGGGGGGGTGGCAGGTCAGACGGCCGCATGGAAAACCCAGATCAAATACGTAGACATGATCGACGCGAACACGGCATTGGTCGAAGCGAACCTTGCTATCAAACTCTTAAACCGCGATCCCGAATCAGGGCTGGCCGTTTTTCGCGTAGCGCGTTCCGGCGCTGGATGGAAGATTCTTTCCGTTGACGTTTTCGAACTTCGATGAAAGCAGCACATCTCCAAGGTATTAAGCTTCTTCTCCTTGATTGTGACGGCGTCCTAACGGATGGCCGTCTTTATTTTTCAGCGAACGGCGAAGAGCTGAAGGTTTTCGACGTACAGGACGGGCAGGGAATCGTCTCCTGGATCGCCTCGGGACGACGCATCGGCGTGATAAGCGGCCGATCGTCGCCAATCGTTGCCCGAAGAGCCGAAGAACTTGGCATCAGTCACCTACGGCAAGGTGTAAAGAACAAAGTTGAGGTCGCTCGCGAGATCTGGGCCGAGTTACGTATCGAGCCGAACGAGACGGCGTTCGTCGGGGATGACATCCCAGACATTGAGCTGATGAATGAATGTGGTTTCGGCATCGCCGTCGCGAACGCTATCCGTGAAGTTAAGGATGCGGCGGATCATCTAACGAATCGATCTGGCGGCTGCGGTGCGGTTCGCGAGGTGATCGACCTGTTATTGCTAAAGTGATCATCTTGTCCTGCGAAGAGTTTGATATGACATAATCCCTGCACTTCGATTCACTATGCGGGTGTAGCTCAACGGTATAGGTTCAACTCACCGGCGGAAGGTGCCATCTCGAGCCTCGTTCGGTACAGAAGTCGCATAAATCAGCGGTTATGTAACGATACATGGCCGAAGTAATTCTTACGATTATTACGACGTATGGTTCTCTAAAGTCGCAAAAAGAAGCTTATGATCCGGTTTCGCAACTACTCGATCCACATCATTTTCTCTCACCGATCTCAAATAAGCACTGACGATAATGCGTTTTATTTCCACGTTCGCGGCGATCGTCACATGTACGACTATCTCAAGTACGGTGTTGGTCAGGAACGAATGGAGATCGTCGAGGACTCGGCACCATTAGATCGTCCGGCGGTGATGCGGTTTGAAGCGGAGGTGATGCGAGCCATGGAACGGATATATTCGTCGCCCGTCGGCCGATCTGTCTTGGACGGAATTAGAAAAGGTCAGAAGGTGTACATCGTTCCGTATCCACTGAAAAAGAACGCTGCGATTACGGTCAAGGTTAGCGAGATGGGGGGGGGGCGGCATCAGGGTCAAAATCAACCCAGCGGACTGGAGTTCAAATTTCGACGACACTCTGCTCCACGAACTTGTCCACGTCCAGCGGCTCTCCCACGGGCGGCTTGAGCACAAACGAGTAGGACATCCCAACTTTGAGGACGCTGAGGAGTTTATGGCGACTCAAGTAGCAAACGTCTACAGGTCATCGACTGGGAAGACCGGTTTCTATGACGTCTATCCTGAGTTGGAAGGCAAATTTGCCGATCTAGGAACGATATATTCGACGATGATCGATACACCCCTCTACATTATGGCGTTGCAATATTGTATCGACCAGGAGCCGTTTATTCGCGATATAGCCAAGTTTGCACTTAACTCCCCGCCGTTTAATCCGTTCCGCGACTATCCGGTGCTGGAGAGAAAGGCGTTGGGAAAAATGCAGGAATCGGGCAGGCCTGCCGGAAAATTCAATCGGCTCTAGGTCGATTAGAAACTAAACTCCAAATCACCCGAACCACGCTTGACAATGACTTAGCGATGATGCAATATTGCAAATTGCTTCGAACGGAAGATCTTTAACAAAGAATTAAGGAAGTTAAATACCTTCTGAAGAAAGTTAAAAACTTTCCTCTCGTCGCTTGACATACTGATTAGCAACTATATAATCAGTAGTTTCGCTCAAGGGAAACCAGAGCGAGAAAAGTTGATCTTTGAAAACTAGATATGTAGGTCCATGTGTTAATTCGTGAACAACGAATAACGCTCGGCAAGCTTCGGCTTGTTC
This sequence comes from Pyrinomonadaceae bacterium, assembly GCA_039916585.1. Taxonomy (GTDB): domain Bacteria; phylum Acidobacteriota; class Blastocatellia; order Pyrinomonadales; family Pyrinomonadaceae; genus OLB17. Next base: position 15,432 of record JBDSLC010000101.1, read on the forward strand.
GAGCACGTCAGATGAATTTCTGACGTTAAATGATGAGACAGAAATCAACGAGAGTTTGATCCTGGCTCAGAATCAACGCTGGCGGCGTGCCTCAGACATGCAAGTCGAACGATTAAACTTTCCTTCGGGAAAGATATAAAGTGGCGCACGGGTGAGTAACACGTAGGTAATGT
>JBDSLC010000102.1:0-14976 GCA_039916585.1 Pyrinomonadaceae bacterium
ATGGAGATCATTGGGGCCGCCAATGCGAAAAAGCGCACCGCCGAACTCCTCGACGAGGTCGGACTCTCCGAACGCGGACATCATTATCCCAACGAACTCTCCGGCGGCGAACAGCAGCGCGTCGCGATCGCCCGAGCCTTTGCTAACCAGCCGAAGATCCTGCTCGCCGACGAACCGACCGGCAACCTCGACTCCAAGAACGGCCAGCACATCTTCGACCTTATGGAAGACCTCCACCGCCAGCGAAACATAACCCTCGTATTGGTCACGCATGACCCGGCCCTCGCCGCGACGGCTCAGCGGCAAGTGGTATTGAGAGACGGAATGGTCGTGAGCGACGAGGTCAACCAATGAGGTTCATCCTCAATCTCACTGCACGCGAGATCCGTTCATCGTGGAAGCGGCTCCTTTTTTTCTTTCTTTGCATCGCCCTGGGCGTGGGATCGGTCGTCGCATTGCGGTCGCTCATCCAGAACCTAACTCGAGCGGTCGGAACTGACGCTCGGGCGTTGATGACGGCGGATATCGAGGTTGGTTCGACCAGCGATTTCGCTCCGGGCGACATCGCAAAGATCGAGGAGGTCGTCAAGAGGTCCGGCATCATCGACGGCCGTAACGAGGCGATCACAACGGCGTCGATGGCGAGGCCAGTCGACCCCGAAAATCCGAACACAAGATTCGTTGAGTTAAAGGGCGTCGAGCCGCCATTTCCGCTGGTCGGCAATTTCGAACTCGACGGCGGACAGGCTTTCGATCATAAGCTGCTAGAAAACAGTGGGACGGTCGTCGCCAGGATCTTGCTGGAAGATCTGAATGTGAAGATCGGCGACCGGATCAAGATGGGCGACGGCGAGTTTACGATCCGCGGATCATTCGATCAGGAGCCAGGCGGATCTAGCGGGTTCCGCCTCGGAGCCCGCGTGTTCGTCGAGCGAAAAGCCTTCGACGAGGCAGGCATCACCCGCAATTCGGGCCGCGTCCGCCGCCGCATTCTCTATCGGACTACTGACAACCCAACCCAACTTGTCTCCGAACTCCGGGACGCGCTGAAAGGGACAACCATCCAGGTTCAGTCCTATCGCGAAACGCAAGAAAACATCGGCGAACAGTTCGCGAGAACGGAAAACTATCTTGCGCTCACCGGTCTTCTGATCCTCGTACTCGGCGGCGTGGGCGTGTGGAACGTGGCCCGGGCCTTCGTTGAACAAAAGCGAAAGACCGTCGCGGTACTCAAATGTCTTGGAGCCGGCGGAACAAAGATCATCACAGTCTATCTTCTCCAGATCCTTACGCTTGGTTTCGTCGGGAGCGTCTTCGGCGTCGTGCTAGCCCAGCTCGGGCTCCTCTTCGTCCGCTCTCGATTCGCCGCCGACCTGCCCGAAAATATGTCGTACGCGGTCGGGGTCTCGACGGCGGTTCAAGGTGTGATCCTCGGAGTCCTGATCTCGATGATCTTCTCGGCACTTCCGCTGCTGCAGGTTCGCAACATCAAACCTCGCTTGCTGCTGCGTGACGAGAATAACATCAGCCTCCGACGTCTCGACCCTGTCAAGTGGATGTTCGGAGCTCTGTCGATCTCAGGCCTTCTCGCATTGGCCGTCTGGCAAGCCGGATCTATCCGCGTCGGCTTGCTCTTCCTCGGTGGCCTAGCAGCGACTTCCGCTGTTCTCTACGTATCTGCGATCTTGCTGACACTCGTCCTCAAGCGTCTCCGATCTTTCGGCCCGTTCGCGCTCTCACAAGCGATCAACTCCCTGTATCGGCCGGGCAATCAAACTCGCATCATCCTTCTCGCCGTCGGCCTTGGCGCGTTTGTAGTGCTGACCGTTCAATCGCTTCAGGCAAATCTGCTGCGCGAGTTCGACTTCTCTCGCAACCAGCGGCTGCCGAGCTTATTTTTCGTCGACATTCAGAAAAGTCAGATCGAACCGCTCGCCGCATTGATCGCCACGCGTGTTGATGAAGAGCCGGAAAAGACGCCGACCGTCCGAGCTCGCATTGCGTTTATCAACGGCCAGCCGATCGACTTTCAGCAGCGAGAGGTTCGCCAACAGCAAGGCCAGATCGGGCGCGAGTTTGCTGTGACCTATCGCGCAATCCTCGACAGCAACGAATCCGTGATCGCCGGAGCATGGTGGACTACTGCCGATGGCGTTCCCGAAGTTTCCGTCGAAGATGAGATGGCCGAAAGATTAAAGGTCGTGCCGGGAGACTCGATAACGTTCGACATCTCCGGCCGTAAGATCACAGCCCGCGTTGCCAACATTCGCAAACTCGACCTTCGCAATACGCGGACCGCCTTCGTCTTCGTCTTCCGTCCGGGCAGTCTCGACTCCGCCCCGCAGAGCTTCGCCGCCACCGTGCTCAACCGGATCTCAGCCACCGATCGCCAACGTCTGCAACGCGACGTCCTCGCGGCGTATCCGAACGTCCAGATCTTCGACGTCGCCGACATCGTCGCCACCGTCCAGCGTCTCGTCAACAATTTCGTGCTTGCCATCTCCTTCGTTGGCAGCTTCGTTATCCTCAGCGGTATTCTGATCCTCATCGGCTCCGTCGCGCTCACAAAATCGCAAAGGATCTACGAGAACGCCGTTCTCAAAACACTCGGGGCAAAGCGCACAACGCTAGCCGCGATACTCTTCGCGGAGTACGGAATTCTGGGCTTGCTTTCGGGGATTATCGGCTCGGGCTTCGCCGTACTGCTTTCGTGGGCGGTTAGCCGTTTCGTGATGAATATATCTTGGGAGTTCGATCCACTACTGACGCTCGTCGGAATTGTCGCTACCGCCGGGATCGTGATGGTCGTCGGCGCGGCCGCAAGCTTTGATGTGCTGTTCCGCAAACCGCTTCAGACGCTGCGATCACTGTAGCTAATCGGCGTGCTGGAAAGGATGGTCCGCCAGCACGCTTCTCATACAAACCTGACCGAATAGCGTTTCCAGATACGCCCCAAATCGGTGCAGGACGGGCACCAAGTCCTTCTTATCGATCGCCGCGTGAACCTCTTCGTTGAACCGCTCGAACGTTTCCTCGTCCTTGTAATGCAGAAACCGGATCGTGATCGTTACGAAGTCGGCAAGTTCCTGTTTGAGATGGCTGACCGTTTCTTTGACCGGTGATTCTTCCGCGGCTTTGACCGCCTTTAAGATCCCCCATAGATGTTCGCGAAGTATCAATGACTGATCGAGCTTGATCTGAAACCTTGGGAAGAAATCGAATAGTGTCGCTGACGGCTCGATAGTCCTCGCCAGATCGAGAAGGATCTGCTGAAAGCTATCCAAGAGCAGCGAGTAAGCCGTCTCGGTGCGTGCAAAAACGGATGTCGGCGGAAGCACTCCGACAATGCCGCGAAGCTCCTGTTGAAATACCTTCTTTAGTTCGAGCGAGGCGCCGTACGAAGCACTGTCGAGCGAATTAAACAACGACGCTTCTTCGTTCGGGTTTCGCGCGAGGCGGAGATTGATGTGATCGATCATTCCACGAGCCTCATCGTGAACCGCAGCGAGAATGAGCAACGCCGGCTTGATGGGCTCATCATCACGCATCATCCGGCCGACCACGCCGAGATACCGAAGCGCCGCAGCAACTCTCGGTACAACGTCCAAGTAATCGACGCGGTCAGACAATTCGATATCGTCTCGCTGAAACAGTTCGCGCAAGTTTGCAGGAAGCGTACTGAAGGCCCCGTCAATCGAGTGTCTTCGGAACTTGAAGTCGACCGGATCGCCGTCGAGCCTGGTGATCAGCGAAGTGATGAACGCCTGCCATTCCCCGCTCGAAACTGTCGCGGCCCTTGCGTGTGAATCGACGAGGATCACCGAATCTCTGATGACCGAAGAAAACCCGTCGACTTGCCGGCGGGTCAGGCCAAAGTCATCCATGATCGGATCCGACCCCACATTCTGCAGCCGAAGCGTCAGTCTCGACAAGCGCATCAAGGCAAGTGTGAGGATACGGAACTCGCGGCGAAGATCCGGAACGGCAGATCTGCTGTCCGCCGCAAATGTCGGCTGACACGTAGATGCGAAAGAGCGAATACCGGAGAGCCACGCACCGATCTCAAAGATCAATTCTTCGGCATCATAGGCGGGCACACTTCGATCCGTGTCGTGCTCGATCGATTCGTGCGAAACGAGAATAGGTGTATCTACAGAAGAAATTGATATCAAGGTTTCCAATGGGTGAAGGCCTCGTGAGGGATTCGAACGGCAGGCGGCTTAATGGAGCGAAAGCCTATATAATTTATAACGTTAACTGTCGGGAATGGCAATACAATTCTCGCGTACTAATCTGCTATGGCCGGAATCAAAATACCCCAACGCGTACTGATCGCTTCGGGAAATAAAGGAAAGGTCCGTGAATTCGAATTCCTTCTGAAGCCCCTTGAGATCGCTCTCGCAACCTTAGGCGAGTTCCCACACGTTGCCGGACCTGAAGAAACCGGTTCTACATTTACGGCGAACGCCGAATTAAAGGCGTCTTATTACGCACTACAAACTGGCAAATGGTCGATCGCGGATGATTCAGGTTTGGAAATAGATTTTCTCGACGGCCGACCGGGAGTGCTGTCCGCCCGTTATGGCGGAGTTTCATCGACGTATCAAGAAAAAATCCAGCTTGTGATAGGTGAGCTACGCGACGCGACCAAGGTTGAGCGCGGAGCGCAGTTCGTATCGGTGATCGCTCTCGCCGATCCGTCCGGAGAAGTTCGCTTTACAGCGGAAGGTATCTGTCGCGGATCGATCGCAGATCATCCGCGCGGCAGCAATGGATTCGGCTACGATCCGATCTTCATCCCGGACGGATTCGAGCGCACATTCGGCGAAATGTCGGACGAAGAGAAGCAAGCTCTCAGCCATCGCGGAAGAGCCTCGAACCACTTTATTCGCAAAATGTCCGATTTTACGGGCGTTTGACTTGACCAATTGATTTTTCGCCTGTAAATTCCTATATGAAAACGGGGCGTAGCACAGCCTGGTAGTGCGCACGGTTTGGGACCGTGAGGCCGCAAGTTCGAATCTTGCCGCCCCGACCAACAGGCTGGCTAAAACCCTTTGCCCGCAAATCAGAGTTTCCGATCTTTCAGGCAAAACGTTCGACTCTAAAATTTTTCTTATTTAACAACCTTGGAGGTTACCTAAATTATGGCTCGTTTGACTCAAACCCAGATCATCGCCGCTCTCTCAGAAACAACCACACTCAAGAAGACCGAAGTGAAGGGTCTTATGGATGCACTTGCCGAGATGGCAGTGAAAGAAGTGAAGAAGAATGGCGAATTCACCGTTCCCGGATTCGGAAAGCTCAAGAAGACCAACCGAAAAGCCCGTGAAGGCCGTAATCCTGCAACTGGTGCTGTGATCAAGATCCCGGCGAAAACCACTGTTAAATTCAGCTTGGGTAAGGCAATGAAGGATTCCATCAGCACCAAATAGTTGCTGATAAACCTTTCAGAAAAAGCCGCCGGATCACTTCCGGCGGCTTTTTCGCATTCCTGAGCCAAAAAGATCGATTTCCGGTCAAAAAAAGTGGTGACTTTCAAGATTCGATTTGTTACAGTTTGATTACAGACAAGGCAAGCGTTTCGGGACACAATCATTCACAGCAATATCTACGTGAAGCACAACATCTAATAGATGTAGTGGAAAAGTGTTTACAAGACCACAATATATTGTTACGATGCCATATCTGGTTTTATTCGACAAGGGGTTACGAGATAAAGGAAAAGGAGAGAAAAGAGTGGCAGCAGCTAAACCAATGACTTTGCAGGAGCGCATTCTGCAAATCGATCATATCCAGGCTCGCCGTTACGCCAAGTTAACGGGCGACACCATGGAGATCGCTACTGAAGGGATCATTAGACATCTACGGGCGTGTGTCCGTATGGACGTGAATCCGGACGCTTCGGCGGTCCGTGAGATCATTGACGATGCTATAAACGGTCGACGCGTTTTTGCGGAGACTTCGAACGACCTTCTAGCCGCTTAAGTATTACTCAGATAGCTATACTATTGAGCCGCCTCCCAAGGCGGCTTTTTTATTTACTTCAACCTCGCCTTATAGATCGTATGGCTGCCGACGATCTCGCCCTCGTCAAGATCGTAGAATTCGTCCAACTTCGAAAGGTCGAACCGGTCCGAATTCGGCACCACAACATATCGTATCAGCGGATGCGAGGCCTGCTCTTTGCCGAAGTTCGTCCTATACACCCGGTATCGCTCGACCTCCTCCGCGATCTCGCCGTATGTCAAAGGCTTCGATTCGGTCGTGAGCCTGTCGGTATGCCTTCCCCATCCAAAAAGTGCGATCTGCGAAACAAAATCCGTCTTCAAAAGCCGGTCGAGCCCTTTCTCATCAACCCCCTGATAATTCAGTTGCTGATAATATCGCTCCTTGCTTTCTTCCCACGATAGTCCGGCAAATACGTGCTGATGCCGGGACCACAGAATGTTTTGCGGAGCGATGCTCGGCATGTCGTCAGCGAATAGCCAGTCGTACGAAAGTACGGTCGAACGGTGCGGATCGGGTTCGCTAGCAGCAAGTTCCTCAAGCCGCTTCGCGACCGGCAAAGCCTTGTCACGATCCACATTCGCTTCGTCCAAAACACGAACCGTGTAGTGACATTCCACGAAGCCCCAGGCCGCGACAATCAGCATCGCCGCTGAGCAAATGATTCGAACGCTCGTTCGCCCTTGGCCGAGTTTGTTTCGCCACAATAGCCCGACTGCTACAACGAAACCGAGTACCGCCACGTAGTTTCCGATAAAAACCTGGTAGTGGATCGGCTGAAGTGCGCGGCCGGTGATCACCTGTTGATTGAAAACGGCGAAAGGAACAAGAGCAAGAGCGATCGCAAACAGCGTTGCCGGATCACGGATCGAGATGACCTTCTTCAGCATCCCGAACACGATCAAAAATAGCGTTGCAATGGCGATCCACTCCGGCATCCGGTTGAGATCCGGCATTCGCGTATGAACAAGAAGCTGGACGTTGTCCATCGAGTCCGTACGCTGGGAAAGCAGGTAGGCGTATGGAAGCAGGACCGCGATCCACGCCGCCGCCAAGACCCCAAGAGCCTTAATGTCCTTCCAAAAGGTCTCGGGCCGCTCCAGGATCCAAGAAATGAACAAGCATCCCAAAAACGCGAATGCTGTAGTCCAGGTATAGAAATAGGAGTAGACGCAGTATGCGAAGCATGCCGTCGCGAGTCCCCCGTATAGAAGCCGGCGGCGAACACCGGCATCCTCGTCGGTCTTCAGAAACATCCACACGCAGCCAACCATTGCGAAGAACGCGGGCATCGTCAGCGCGGGGATATACCTTCGAAAGCCGGGAAAGTAGGGATACGAAAATCCGTCAAAGAGAATCTCGGGCAACGCTCCTTCACCTGCGGCGAGTGCCCCGAGAGCAAATGTTGCTAAGGCCCCGACCATCGCAAACCACGAATCGCTAGTGAGTACCCCGAGAAACCAAAACACAGCAAGCGCCGCGAGAAATCCAGCAAGCCCTCCAGCGATTGTCATCGCCCATGGAGTACCGACACCAAAGATCCGCGCCGGGATCGCTATCGTATACGGAGCAGCAAATTGAATTGAAAAAAGCGACTCGGGCTGAGGCGTTTCGGGAGTCTGGTCGCGGCCCGTATACGGATCGTTCTTACGCGGACGCCCATCGATCAGCGCTCGAACATAAGACGCATACGCAACCTCGTCAATATCGTTATACGCGTAATGCCCGTTCCACTCGCCCCCGCGCATGTAGAACATCTTGAGCTGCGGATACAGACAAAAGACCGCGAGAAATATCGCCGCGACCACCCCAAATCGCCACTTTAGCTTCATAGGCAAAAGAAAAAGGTAGCACACGGGCTACCCCTTGTCTTTTAACCTTGAAAGCTTGCCAGCCAACCGACGAAGCCCAGCCAGGTCTGAGTTCCAGCAAACACAACCCGAAGCGGCCCTGATGCGATGAAAGCGAACAACGCGATCGCGAAGACCCAGTTGAATTTGCGGTACTTCCACGTATGCCACGCGAAGCACGTTAACCCAAGCAATGCCGGGAATGCGAGAGCCTGAATGATGAAAAGGTCCGGCGGAAAGATGGGCAGCCGTGCGATCGCGGCGGGCGAGAAATTGATCGCCGTCATCAGCATTAAGCCCTTATGCTGGGCGGGCTTCTTTCGGTAATAGATCGCACCAGCAAAAAAGATCGCGAAGAACAGCATATCCAGAACGGGCACGAGGAAGAACGAATGAGCGCTCATTCCAGGGGGCGCCGTACCGCGGACGATGTGCGAATCCCACGCCGTCACCATCCCGACGATGATAACCACCGCCGCGAGAAAGGTGCCCGAAAGCCCCATCGTCATATGCAGCTTCAGATTTTTCGTCCGTACCAACACGATCTGCGCGGTAAAATACAACACCCAGATCGTCATCACGATCGCGTGGAAATGCACCAGCGAATTCGCGAACGGCGGATTGTTGAAGAACGGCCGAGCGTAATACGACCGGAAATATCCGGCCAATACCAACAGCGGAAAAACCGCCGCCGCCGCGATCATTAATCCCCGGTCCGATGGACGCCTAATTGCCTGCACGTTCGCTGCCATAAAACTTGTCTCCACAAACGAACGCGAATGGCAGTTGGAAAATGTATCAGCGGGATTAGTAGAATCTAGGTATGAGCTTACTGGACACGATAGTTTCCGATATAACCGCGGCAATGAAGGCAAAGGATGCCGATCGACTTTCGACTCTGCGAATGGTGAAGGCGAACCTTATGAACCGCAAAATCGAAAAGGGTTCAGATCTGACCGACGAGGAAGTGCAGAAAGCGCTTCAATCCCTGGTCAAGCAGCGTCGCGATTCGATCGAGCAGTACGAGAAAGCCGGCCGGCCGGAACTCGCCGCCAAGGAGGCGTCCGAGATCTCGCACATTGAAGACTACCTCCCGCAATCGGCAACTCCCGAAGAGATCGAACGAGCCGTCGCCGAAGCCGTCGCCGAAACCGGAGCTTCGTCAATGAAGGATATGGGAACGGTAATGAAGGCCGCTCAAGCCAAGCTGCAAGGCAAGACTGTAGATGGAAAGCTGGTAAGTGAAACGGTAAAAGCGAAACTCACCTAGGACAGGCTGTTAGCCTGTCCTAGACTTGGCCGAAGCTCAACTCAGGCGAGCCACAAGATCTTCTTTTATCCAAGTCCCGCGATAATCTTTCCGGTCCCAGACAATTCCTGCTTTTACGGGATTGTTCACGACGTACTTTTACGATCCGTCTATCTCGCCCTCGTCACTTGGGAAGTGTCGGTCCGGCAGCTTTCTTCGATAATACTGCTAAGGGCAGGCCAACAGCCCGCTCTACTGACTACCCAAAAATATTCCTCACCTTATCCATAAACGACTCGTCGTTAAACTCAGTGTCTTCGATCTCGGCCCACTCTTCGAGTAACTTCCGCTGCTCTTTCGATAGCGACTTCGGCGTGATGAGGGTTGCGGCAACGAACAGGTCACCGCGGCCTCGCCCGCCGAGTTCGGGCATTCCCTTAGACTTGATTCGGAACACTGTACCGGTCTGAGTACCCGCGGGAACGTTCAGATCTTCCTCGCCTTCGAGTGTCTTAACCTTTATATCCGCGCCGAGTGCGGCTTGAGCAAAACTGATCGGAACGGCTGAATAAAGGTTCGCGCCTTGTCGTTCAAATGTTTCGTGCTCGGCCACGTGGAGGACGACGAACAGGTCGCCCGACGGCCCGCCGCTAACGCCACCCTCGCCTTCGCCTGTGACCCGTAGCCGCGAACCGGTCTCAACCCCCGCAGGGATCTTTATCTCGAGCACCTTTTCTTTCTCGACGCGGCCATTACCTTTACATTCCTTACAAGGATTTCGAATGATCGTGCCCTTGCCCGAGCAGTTCGGACACGTACGCATCACGCTAAAGAAGCCCTGCTGATATCGCGTCTGCCCGCTGCCCGCGCATGAAATGCAATTCTCCGCTGTCGTGCCTTTTTCAGCACCAGTACCCTTACACTCCTCACAAGATTCGAGGCGCGGGATCTCAAGCTTCTCGTCCTTGCCGTTTGCCGCTTCCTCGAGCGTGATCTCAAGGTCGTAGCGAAGATCAGATCCGCGTTGGACACGCGACCTTGTGCGCTGCCGCCCGCCGAACATATCTCCGAATCCAAAAATGTCGAAGATGTCCTCGATGTTCGAAAATCCAGGATCAAATCCGGCGCCGCCCATTCCGCCATGGCCGAACCGATCATACTGTGCCCGCTTTTGCGAGTCCGATAAAACCGCGTACGCCTCAGCGCACTCCTTGAATTTCTCCTCGGCAACCGCATCGCCCGGATTCTTGTCCGGATGGTGCTGCACCGCCATTGAGCGGTACGCCTTTTTTATCTCTGCCTCGGTAGCGGTTTTGGCCACAGCCAAAACCTCGTAATAATCTCTCTTCGACATATGCTAGACAAACAAAGCGTCAGCCCAAATCCTTGGAACTGACGCAAAGTCTATTCTACAAAATCTGTCAAGACCCTAACAAGCTAGGCCACCGGTGCTAGCATCGCCGCCGTAATGCGACTGGCCGTCTCTTCGACCTTCAGCAAGATCAGTTCGACCTCAGTCTTATCGTCGGTGAACAGTGACTCTTCAGCATTATTGAGGATACCGTTGATCTCGATCTGTTCCTCTGTCGGGAAAGACCGTCCAAATTCGAGCATCGCCTTGCGGGCGTTTTTGATCATATTGTCGAGCCGGTTGCGAAGCTGGATCAGCTCCCTTTCCTCGCGATCTTTCTCGACCGAATTCTCCGATTCATGGATCAGCCGTTCGATCTCATCCGGAGCCAGGCCCGACGACGGCGTGATCTGAACCTGCTGTTCAAGTCCCGTCATCTTGTCCGTTGCGGCGACGCTGACGATGCCGTTCGAATCGATCTCGAACGATACGTCGATCTGCGGAACGCCTCGCGGTGCCGGCGGAATGCCGACTAGTTCAAACTTTGCGAGGCTTCGATTTGCCGATGATATCTCGCGTTCGCCCTGTAAAATGTGGATCTCAACCGACTGCTGATTGTCGACGACAGTAGTAAACGTCATCGTATTCTTCAGCGGGATCGTCGAGTTACGGTTGATGAGCTTTACAAAAAGTCCGCCACGCGTCTCAAGCCCAAGGCTCAATGGAAGCACGTCGAGCAGCACGATGTCCTTCACATCGCCCGTCAGCACACCGCCCTGGATCGCCGCGCCCATCGCGACAACTTCGTCCGGATTGATCTCAGCCGACGGCTCCTTACCGAATACTTCAGTAACGGTTCGCGTGATGATCGGCGAACGGGTCTGGCCGCCGACAAGGATCACCTTATCGACATCCGAAGGCTGGAGCTTCGCATCCCACAATGCCTTCTGGCACGGCTCGACCGAAGCCTCGACGAGATCCTTCACCAATTCTTCAAACTTCTGACGCGTCAAATTCGCATTGATATGCTTCGGCCCGGTCGGATCCGCCGCGATGAACGGCAAACTGACGGTGGTTTCTTCAACCGTCGAAAGCTCGCACTTCGCCCGCTCAGCAGCTTCTTTCAAACGCTGCAGTGCAAGGCGGTCCTGTTTGAGATCTATGTCGTTAGTTTCCTTGAAACCGGCAACCAGCCAATCGATGATCCGCTGATCAAAATCTTCGCCGCCGAGGAACGTGTTACCCGAGGTTGAGAGCACCTCGAAGACACCGTCGTTGATCTCAAGGATCGATATATCGAACGTTCCACCGCCAAGGTCATAGACCGCGACCTTCTCACTCTTGTTCTTGCCGAAGCCGTACGCGAGCGCCGCAGCCGTCGGCTCGTTAATGATCCTTTCAACCTCCAGTCCCGCGATCTTGCCCGCATCGCGTGTCGCCTGACGCTGCATATCGTCAAAATATGCCGGGACGGTAATGATCGCTTCTGTGATCTTGTCGCCGAGAAACTCTTCCGCCGCCGCCTTCAGCCGCTGCAGCACGATCGCTGAGATCTCAGGTGGGCTGTAAACACGATCCAGAACCTTGATATGAGCGTCCCCATTCGGAGCCTCGACGATCTCGAAGGGCACTGTATCACGCATCTTCTCGACTTCCGGGGCACTGTATTTTCGCCCTATCAAGCGCTTGACAGCGTGAAGCGTATTCGCCGGATTCGTCACGGCCTGTCGTTTGGCGATCTGCCCGACCAGACGTTCGTCTTTGTCGGTGAACGCGACGACAGACGGCGTCGTGCGGCCGCCCTCTTTGTTCGAGATTATCTGCACTGCTCCGTTTTCCAACACGGAAACACAGCAGTTGGTCGTTCCAAGGTCAATTCCAATTACTTTGCTCATATGGGGTCCTGGTGGTTTAGGTGGTTCGCGCAGGAGCGATAGGTAGTGTGGCTAAGGGAGTTCGGGGTTCGGTGTATCGGCTGGAGCGGGAGGTTCAGGGGTTGAGAATATTTCTTCGGCAGGCCGAGCTGCACCCAACGCGACTTTCACCATCGAGTGCCTGATCACCCGGTCGCCCGCGATGTAGCCGCGGAGCATTTCTCCGGTGATCGTGTTATGCGGATACTCACCGCTTTCGTCGGTGGCGACCGCCTCGTGGTAATGCGGATCAAACTCTTCACCCACGGTCAAGATCGGTTTGATCCCCATTTTGCTGAGGATGTCGTTTATCTGCTCGCTCACGAGCGCGATGCCTTCATAAAATTGCTGAAACGAATCGCTTTTCTCACCCGGCAAATGCTCGGCAGATTCGAGTGCTCGGTGCAGGTTGTCGAGTGCCGGCAGCATTAGAGTTGCCACGTTGCCGATCTGGTTTTGAAACGTCTCCTTGCGTTCGCGTTCGGACCTCGACTTAAAGGCCTCAAAATCCTTCGAACGCCGTTGAGAGTTTGTGAAGATCTCCTCGCGTTCCGCTTCCATCTTCGCGATCGTTTGGTGGAGGTTCTTTACGTCTACCTCGAGACGTTTGATCGTCGTCTTGTCCGCATTTGGAATCGCCGCTGCAACCGGAGCCTTGCTCACGGCCGCTTCAGCTTCATCGAGAGCGTCTTTCAGAAAATCCGGCAAACTGCCGCCGTCGTCGAAAGATTCGGAGATCTCGATGATCGACGTGTCCACGGTAATGTGGAGGTCTTTCTCCTTCTCTTCGAGCTGCTTGATAAAGTCGTCGACCGAGACTTCATCAGCGCCGCCGTCAAAGGTGTCGACCACCTCATCGATGTTCTTTTCTGGGTCCATTTTTGGTCGGGGCCGAGAGATTGTGGCCCGTGAGATCAGTTGTTGCGGCCGTTGCGGGAAATAGTTCCCTCAAGAACGCGAGCAACATAGGAAACGATCGAGATCATCCTTGCGTATTCCATCCTCGTAGGTCCGAGCACGCTAAGGGTTCCGATCGCGGAACCGTCGCCGACTCTATACGGAGCCGAGATCAGCGAACAGTTTTGAAGCGTAGGTGTGTGATTTTCGCTGCCGATTATTACCTGGACCGAGCCCGCCTTCGACTTGGCGTCGCGGGCAACGCACTCGTTCAGGATCTGCAGCAGTTTCGACCTTTCACCGATCGTAGAAAGCAGGCCGCGAAGCCGTTCAAGATCGGCAAAATCCTTTTTTGAAAGGATATTGGTCGTTCCGTCAATAAAGACCTCGCCGAGCGGATTTCCGTCGTCCTCGATACTCTGAGAACAAAGGATCACGGCGTTTTGCAGCAACTTATCGAACAGAGCCTTTTCCTCGTGCATAAGCTTGAGGATCTCTGAACGGATCTCGGAAAGGCTCTTACCGGCGAATTCCGCGTTCAGATAATTTGCGGCTTGTTCGAGATCTTCTCGTGCGAGAGCGACGTTGAGCCGAATAATGCGGTTATGCACAATATTCGGAGCCGAGACCAGCACGACCAGAACCCGTTTGTCCGACAAATTGACGAACTCGATATGCTGCAGGCGGTCTTGTGCCAGTGACGGCGAAACCACAATGCCTACATTATTTGAAAGAGCAGATAGGAGCTGGGAAGTACGTTCCATCAGCCGGTCGGGAGCGTCGAGAAATTCGCTTTCGATGCCGAATTCTCCGCCTATCATGCGAAGGTCGTCATTCGAAAGGCTCAGAACGCCAAGCAGATTATCAACGTAAAACCTGTATCCCTTGTCTGTCGGCACGCGGCCGGCGGAAGTGTGAGGCTGTTCGAGGAATCCTAGCTCCTCAAGTTCGCCCATGACTGCCCGGATCGTAGCAGAGCTAAGCCCGGACGCATTGGCAAATTTTCCCGCTAAAGCCTTGGAACCGACGGGTTCACCCGTGACAAAATGTTCGTTGATTATCGCCGAGAGGATCATCTGCCCGCGAGAATCGGGGAAATTTGGTGATTTCTCGACTCTAAGGTAAGATTCGCGGACCGGCATTTTTCACGGAAAGAGCAAGCATTGCCATTCGCTGGGAGGCGCAATGCCATCTAAAGAATTAGCATTTTGATGCATTTGTGTCAATCATAATTAGTTAAACTCTGATTAACAGCGAATATGGGCGTAACTACCGAAACCATCGCGAAATACTACTCCCAGGCTTTCGAAACCTTCGACAAGCACCGCGAGCCGCCGCCAATAGATGTGAGTTTTTACCCTTATGTCGGAATTAATCACACGATCCGCATAAGAAACGGCCAGGTTTTTGTCCGCATCGCCGAGATCTGCCGCGACTTGCCGGCGTCCGCCCAGCGTGCATTAGCGTTGATACTCGTCGCCAAACTCTACCGCCGCCGCGTTCCTGTAGCTGCCAAAGAACTCTATGGAGCTGCCGTCTCGACCGACGAATACCGCATCCGCGCCGTGCGGAACAAACGAAAGCATGGCCGAAAGGTCATCAGTTCGCCAAAAGGAGCGGTGTATGATCTGGAAAAGATCTTCGACTCCGTAAACTATGCCTACTTCAACGGCACGATCCCTAAACCGACGCTATCCTGGTCCGCCA
>JBDSLC010000103.1:0-2508 GCA_039916585.1 Pyrinomonadaceae bacterium
GGCAAGCCGCTCCGGGTGAAACTTGGGCTTGACCCGACCGCGCCGGACATCCACGTTGGGCACACGGTCGTGATTCGAAAGCTGAAGGCGTTTCAGGACCTTGGGCATACGGTGATCTTTCTGATCGGGGATTTTACCGGAATGATCGGCGACCCGTCGGGGAAGAACGTCACGCGGCCGCCGCTGTCGCGTGAAGAGGTGAATGCGAATGCCGAAACTTACAAGAGGCAGATGTTCAAGCTGCTCGATCCGGAGAAGACTGAGTTGAGGTTCAACGGCGAGTGGATGGACAAATTCACGGCCGTCGATTTTATCAAGCTGTGTGCGAAAACGACGGTCAAGCAGATCTTGGAACGCGACGATTTTACCAAACGCCTGAACGAAGAGAAGCCGATCTCGCTGCACGAACTTCTCTACCCGCTCGTACAGGGATACGATTCGGTCGCCCTTACAGCCGATATCGAACTCGGCGGGACCGATCAGAAATTCAATCTGCTGATGGGCCGAAACCTGCAGCGTGAGTTCGACCAGGCACCGCAGGTCGTCATCACTACGCCTCTGCTCGAAGGGCTCGATGGCGTCAACAAGATGTCGAAGTCGCTGAACAATTACATCGGCATCGATGAGTCGCCGAACGAGATGTTCGGCAAGGTGATGTCGATCAGCGACGATCTGATGTGGCGGTACTATGAGCTGGTGACAGACCTTACGCCATCTGAGATCTCAAATTTGAGATCTGAAATCGAGGGCGGGAAGAACCCTCGCGACACAAAGGTGAACCTCGCGAAGCTGATCATCAAGGATTTCCATTCACAAGCTGATGCCATCGCGGCGGAGGACGAATTCAATCGTCGCTTCGTCAAGAAGGAGATCCCGGATGAGATCGAGGAAGTTTCTATTGCGGCTCAGACTTATAAGCTCGCGGATCTCGTTGTGGCGTCGGGGTTGGTCGAGTCGAAGGGCGAGGCTCGCAGATTGATCGAACAAGGCGGAGTTAAGATCAACGGTGAGAAAGCGACGGCCGGCGGGGCTGAGATCGAGCTAAGCGACGGCACTTCGATCGTGCTCCAGATAGGTAAACTGAAGTTCGCAAAGCTTGTAAGCTGAAGAAGTACCTGTTCGTAACTGTTGAGAACAGGGGCTTTCTAGTCGACCGATCACCTGCGGCCTTTGAGGTTGAAAATATCCGCGTATAATTAAGGTATGCGGACACCGCGTAATCAACGGGCTCGAATTGCGGATCGGATCAACGCCCTGGTGGAGAGAGAGCGTCCCCTACGCGGTCTCGCCAAGGTAGCGAAATACGCTATCGACGAGGCGAATACGCTGTCGATCGAGCGAGTTGAGATTTCCCTTCGCCGTCTGCCGAAAAAGCTTGACGGATTCCGAGTCCTTCATCTCTCCGACATTCATCACAGCCCTTTCACCGGACTCGAACACATCGCCCGTGCGGTAACGATCGCGAACAAACTTCGGCCGGATCTCGTCGTGCTCACAGGTGACTACGTCTCTCACGAAGCGAAGTTTATTGAACCGGCGGCAAAGGTGCTCGGCGAACTCCGCGGACGGCTCGGTGCGTTTGCTTGTCTCGGCAATCACGATCATTGGACCGACGCGGAGTTGGTGACGAAGCATCTTGAGAAGGCGGGGATTCGAGTTCTGACGAACGAAGGGACACGGATCGAGTCGGATGAATCGTCGTTTTGGTTGGGCGGGGTTGACGATCATATGGTTGGCAAAACGGACCTTCCGTCGGCGCTGAAGGGATCGTTCCCGGATGAATTCAAGCTCTTGCTTGCCCACAACCCGATCATTTTTCGACGAGCGGCTCGCGCCGGAGTCGATCTGACGCTTAGCGGGCATACGCATGGTGGGCAGGTTCGGGTTCGCGACAATGACCAACGTCTCATCCGTCGCCGACGAACCGCCGGGCTGCATCAACTCAAGGACTCGCAGATCTACATAACACGCGGGATCGGAACCGTCGTGCTGCCCATTCGTTTCCAGTGTCCGCCCGAAATCAGCGTGCTCGAACTACGTTCCGCCACATGAGCACGATCCTGACCATCCCCAACATACTCACGTTCATGCGAATGGGATTGATCCCTGTTTTCGTGAGCTTGGTCTACTACGGCTATAGCAAGTGGGCGTTGGCGGTGTTTTTGATCGCGGGGATCTCGGACGGCATCGATGGATTTCTCGCGCGGAAGTTCAAGCAGGAATCGGAGCTGGGAACGATCATCGATCCGATCGCGGACAAACTTCTGATGACGGCTGCGTTCATCATTTTGACATTGCCGAACGTGTTGCCGCCCACCCGTCACTTGCCAATTCCATTCTGGGTTACGGCCTCCGTGATCGGCCGAGATGTGTTGATCATTACGATCGCCGCGGCCATTAATATCATCACCGGATTTCGCGGATTCAAGCCTTCGTTTTGGGGAAAGATGAGTACGCTTGTTCAGGTGATCGGAATCAGTCTGGTAATGCTGGCGGCGGTTACGGGTT
>JBDSLC010000104.1:0-46159 GCA_039916585.1 Pyrinomonadaceae bacterium
GCGGGGAAAAATCTAGACATCGGGTTCCTGATACTTTTAGATTCGTCTAACTGTTTTGCTTGTTCCGGAAGTAGACGTACAAGCCCACCAGGCTGCTCGCCAGCAACATAGTATTAGTAAGTATAAAGACCGTGTTGCCAGTCATAATGCTGTAAACAGTGAAGCCCAAAGACGCCGCGACCTGTCCCACGAACTACCATTTCGACACACCGTCGTTAGATTCGGTTCTCCATTGTTTTTGTACTTGGGTGATTATCGTCGTCAGTAAAATCGCTGAACTGACCCAACCAATAAGCTCAGTCATGAAAGTTGTATACGATCTTCCTCATAGCACTGCTCAGATCAGGAAATAGTCTTTTTACGATACGAGATGGGGAGTGATTCACTGTAACGCAGCCTACAGACCGTAACCTTATTCGGAAGGAAACTTCTTGCATGGAAAAGGGCGCAAAGTTGCTGGGTCATCACATTCACCCAATGCTTATCGTTTTCCCGCTCGGGCTTTTGTCTACTGCATTTATCTTCGACATTGCATTTGCCGCAACGACTCGTGGCACATTCGCCTATCTTGCGTACTGGCTGATCCCTGCCGGTCTGATTGGCGGTATTGTTGCGGCGCTTTTCGGCTGGATCGATTGGCTGGCAATTCCGTCCGGCACGCGAGCAAAGTCGATCGGCTTGATCCATGGGACAGTGAATGCCGGAGTATTATTGATCTTCTTTGGTAGTTGGTGGCTGCGTCCGAATAGTCAGACAAATCCCGGGTTAGCCCCCTTCGTACTTTCGATCGCTGGCGCCCTCCTCGCTCTTTTAGGTGGTTGGCTGGGCGGCGAACTTGTCGAACGGCTCGGCATCGGCGTTCACAAGGGAGCTAACCCGAATGCCCCGAGTTCTCTTCGATCCGATTCGGCTTTTGCCACGGCCAACGAGCGACAAGACCATGAAGCTGAAACCCATTGAAGAACAGGTGATCGTTATTACCGGTGCGACCAGCGGTATAGGATTGGCAACCGCGCGGATGGCATCACGAAAGGGAGCACGTCTCGTATTGAATGGCCGCAACGCTGGAGCTCTCAGAGTTCTTTGCAATGAATTAGATCCCACGCAAACGAAAGTTGTCGGAGTGCCTGGCGATGTCGCGAGTGAAGCTGACATGCTGCAGCTTGCCGCCGAGGCACTGAACAAATTCGGAAACTTCGACACGTGGGTCAACAATGCCGGCGTCTCGATCTACGGAAGGCTTGAAGAAGTGAGGCACGATGATTCGAGACAGCTGTTCGAAACGAACTTTTGGGGAACCGTTAACGGGTCAATTATTGCCGCTCGAAATCTCAAGCTAAATGGCGGGGCGATAGTGAACGTAGGAAGTACCCTTTCCGATCGCGCGATCCCGATTCAGGGAATGTACTGTGCGTCGAAGCACGCTGTTAAAGGGTTCACCGACGCCTTAAGGATGGAACTAGAAGCGGAAAATGCTCCGATCTCTGTATCGCTCATTAAGCCGTCCGCGATCGACACACCGTACAAGGAGCACGCCAAGAACTATCTGGGAGTCATGCCCGAGAATCCTCCGCCCGTATACGCGCCGGAGACCGTCGCCGAAGCCATCTTGCACTGTGCAAGCACCCCCACTCGAGACCTATTCGTCGGTGCCGGCGGTAAGGCCATCTCTGCCATGGGAACATGGGCACCCAGGGCGACTGACCTAGTGATGGAATCGACGATGATAGAGATGCAGAAGACGGACAGGCCTGGCTCAGACGAGTGGGAAGGACTATATCAGTCTAAAGATGCGCGGTTGCGGTCGAGCGGCGAGTACGACGGGCACGTTGCCAAAAGCAGCCTCTACACGAAGGCTTCACTGCATCCGTACATAAGCGGTGTTGCGATAGCCTTGGGAATCGGCGGACTCCTCTACGCACTGTCTCGCGGCGACAGCGATAGGATGTGAAAAAGCCGGACCTTGATCCGGCTTTGTTTAGATTCAATTAAATGCAAATTAAAAACTCCCGCAATCAGGATGGCCACAATCGCAGGCTATCTCCGTCAGGCCGCCAGCAGCAGCGTCGCGGCATGACTCGCTACAATATTTAGAGTCACCGTCCGTCGCGCATACGCATACATCGTGTTCACATCTTTCTCCAGCTTGCATTCCTACCTCCTGGCCGCTCTTCCCTTTGTCTTGGCGGCAGATTCACTTTTCGTATTAGACGCAAAATTCGCTTTCTCTTTCTCCACCCGCTCGGCGAGTAGGGTCAAGGTCTCACGATCTACTTCGTCTTCAACCAAAGAAAACATTTCGTCCTCTTCCTCTTCTACATGATGTTCGACGTTTTCCATCAAAACCTTCAGTTTTGCCTTGAACACGTCATCGGATCCCTTCAATTCCGATAGTTCTGCGAGCAACGTCTTCATCTGCACATGTTCCTCAACACCTTCGCGGACGATCTTCTTTAATTCCTCGCTTCCCGCTTCCATGAGGTACGGATAGAAGATGACTTCCTCAACGTGGGCATGGACATCTAGTTCCGACTTGATCTTCTTAAAGGTTCGACCGTGACTCGCATCTTCGTTCGCTTTCACCTCCTTAAAGTAGCCGTCCACAACCCGATGATCAGCCTTCAGCAACTCGAGAACATCTTGCTCTCCGCCGCTAACAAGACCGACGACTGCGGCTGCAACACGGCCGACTATTCCTTTACCTGAAGGAGGCTTTGAAGAACTTGCGGTCGACGCACCGCGCGTTTTAGAAGATCCCGACTCAGAACGTGAACTAGCTTCCGAACTCGAACGTCCGGAAGACACCTTAACTCCGCCGGCTCCCGTTCGTTTGTCAGCAGCACCGCTTCTGGAACTGCTTTTAGAATTCGTTTTAGTCTTGGTCAGCGAAGCCGCTTTAGAAGAATCTTTACGAGAACCAGATGCTGTCTTCGCACCCCCGGCTTTTGCTGATCCGTTAGCCTATGTTGGAGCGGTGCTACCGTTCGATCCGCTCTTTGAACGTGGACCAGCCTTGGGTCCTGCTGAACGTACTTTCGAACTCGCCGTCTTGTTGGCGGCCGGCTTCGTACTTGTCGTTGACCGTTTGTTTTCCTTTGTGGTTGGCATGTTATCTCCGTTTCCTGGGCTAATTGGCTCGTGAATGAAGCTGGTCCGAGCCGGCGACCTTCACCAGTTTGTTGTAGACGCCCAGCAGGAGAAACGGCGCAACCCATTGGCCCACAAACCGTGACTTCTCATGGTTACCGGAAAACTCAAGTACCGCTGATGTCCCGATTGCCCCTACAGCTGCCCAGAGAAATAGATCTGACGGCAGTCGAGCGGTCTGATCCTCGATCGTACGGGCAACCGCACCTTCCGCGTGCTTCACCGTTTTCGCATCTTCCATTGAACCGTCGATGCCGTTCTGAGTACGGTATTCGTACTGACTCTCTCGCTCGTTCATAAATTCACTTGTCTCCCTTATCAGTATCTAGATGTCACAAGGAGTCTATTAACGAGAGCTACGAATGTGTGTCGTGCGGAATACATTTAGGGAATAAGGTTCGAACCAGTGTCGAAAGAAGACGTTTGAGGCCACGCGAGTCTCGGTTGGCTTTGGTTAAAGAAACAAAGAAGAAAGCAGTTAGAATGCCAGCAATCAACGAACAGACAAAAACAAACCGGTGTAGTCGCTCAGATGACGCTCCGGCAGCTTACGAACTTTTCCAGAATGTAAGGATGGCTGTATTAAGGTTGTCCTGCAGCCCTAAGAAGGTGCGCGTCATTGATCACGAACGTGCAATGGCCGGTTCCTTCCCGCTCTCGTCGGGGTCCCTTAAGCTCGCAGCGCGTTCCCGTTTGTCCTTATTCCCATTCTCATCCTTTTCATCGAGGATCGCGTTGATTGCCCCGCCTAGCAGGATCACGAGGGCAGTCAAATAGAGCCAGAAAAGTAGAGTGATCATCGCTCCCAGCGAACCATAGGTTGCTGAGTATGAGTCGAAATATCGCAAGTAGAAACGGAAGCCGACCGTAGCAACGATCCACAGAAGGACGGCGGCAACCGCGCCGGGGGTGATCCACTTCCATCGAAACGGATCATGATTGGGAGCAAAATTGTAAAGAATAGCGACCGCGAATAGGACCAACGCCACGATCAAGATCCATTCAAGTGACTCAAGGACGTACCCGGATTCGATCGGTAGAATTCCGCCGAGCATCTGCGAACCATAGGCCATGAACGCTAACGCTAATAGAAGGAGTATTCCGATCACGAGCGTAAGAATAACGGAAGTTAGCTTGGCTCGGATCCACGAGCGAGTTTCCTTCAGATCGTAGATGTCATTCAGCGTCCCCCTCATGTTGTCGATCCCGGCCGATGCCGCCCAAAGTGTCAAAAGGATGCCGAAGCTCAGCTTTCCGCCGGAGGCATTTGACGTTACCTCCGTAAGGGTTTTTACGACTAATTCGTAAGCAGACACGGGCATTACTTGCCTGAGTATCGTGAACAATTCGGCTTGGAGGTGCTCTTTATCGTTCAGAATAATTCCGACAAGGCTCATCAAAAACAGTAGAAGTGGGAAGATCGCAAAAGTGAAATAAAAAGCAACCTGCGCTGCGTTCCCGAGAACGTCGTCTTCGAAGATCTTTTCGTAAAGCCTTTTAAAAAGGTCTCGTAGGTTGAATTTCCAGTTCATCTTAAGCCTAATTTTAAGTGGTTCTTTGGAGTCATATATTTCAATTCTGGGGCAAGGTTTGCGCAACTATCGTAGTCCAGTGTACAAACTCGGCGCTTCCCCGGGCCGGATGATGCGTCGCAGATGTTAATCCCACCGTCGACGTTTTGATTCCATTACCTTCGAAAGGAAAAAAGTGTCTGCTATGTCACCTTCCCGACATAGCAGTGATCTGGGGCGTGGTACTCAGTATCGTAGAGTCACCTCTCCCCGGGGACGATCATATGCTAGCTGCAAAGTATTCAGATGTTACGAAAAGGCAGTGCGGCTTGAAAACGGCACAGTCAATCGGCGAGGCCCGTCTAGCGATCGCGAACACTCGTCAATTCTTAGTCGAGTCTTCAGGCTCACAGCAGGGCTCCCAAGACTATCTCCAGCGGGTTCTGCGAGATCTTGAAGTAAAACTTGATATATTGTTGAAACAAGCGAGAGAGTTGACCAATTAGGGTCTTTGGGTTGGAATAGTTCCGGCTTGTTTGACCCTTCGGCCGGCAGAAAATTGTTAGTAACCGAAGGCCTTGGCCGCCCGAGCTACTAACCGGTATTCAACGCCTACGCCGCTTCTTCTATCCTCGGCCCGATCACATCAAAAACCGGTGCCTTCCTTTCGATCATGTCACGAGTTATCACCAACTCTTTGACATGCTTATCGGACGGTAGGTGATACATGGATTCAAGCAACACCTCTTCCATGATCATCATTAGACCGCGAGCCCCAACCTTTCGCTTGTGAGCCTCGAAAGCGATCGCTTTCAATGCCTCATCCGTAAACTTCAACCCAATGTTGTCAAACTCAAACTTCCGCTGATATTGCCGAACAAGAGAGTTCTTCGGCTCAGTGAGGATCTGTACAAGAGCCGCCTCATCCAAGGGCTGCAGGGTTCCCACAACGGGAAGCCGCCCGACAAACTCCGGGATCAACCCATAATGCATCAGATCTTCAGGCTCAAGCTTCGTCAATGCCTCGGTCTGTCTCACGCTGCTTGATTTAATATCCGCTTGAAATCCGAGCGACTTATTCCGCAAGCGCTTTTCCACAACCTTCTCGAGGCCGATGAACGCCCCGCCACAGATGAAGAGAATATTCGTGGTATCGAGTTGGGTGAACTCCTGCTGCGGATGTTTTCGTCCGCCGCCTGTCGGGATATTTGCGACAGTTCCCTCAAGGATCTTCAGCAACGCTTGCTGAACCCCTTCACCCGACACATCGCGCGTGATCGAGGGGTTATCGTCTTTGCGGCAGATCTTATCGATCTCGTCGATGTAGATGATTCCTTCCTGGGCCTTTTCAACATCGTTACCTGCCGATTGAAGCAGACGCAGAAGGATATTCTCCACGTCCTCGCCGACGTAGCCCGCTTCCGTAAGGCTTGTCGCATCTACTATGCAGAAAGGAACACTCAGGATCCGGGCAAGCGTCTGAGCAAGCAAAGTCTTGCCGGTTCCCGTCGGGCCGATCAGCAGGATATTGGATTTCTGGAGTTCGACATCGGAGCGACGTTTGTTGATCTCTAACCGCTTGTAGTGCTGATAGACAGCAACCGCCAATCGCTTCTTCGACTCTTCCTGGCCGATGACATAATCGTCGAGATGCGCCTTTAACTGATGGGGTTTTGGCAACGCAGACCTGGAAGTCGCTTGCTCTTGTTGTTCATCATCGTTAATGATCTCGTTGCAGATATCAATGCATTCATTGCAGACGTAAACCCCAGGGCCCGCAATAAGTTTCTTGACATCATTCTGTGATTTCCCGCAGAACGAGCAGTTAAGCAATTCTTCCGGTCTTCGAAAATTCGCCATATCGGAACGCGGACGCCGCGTCCGCGAGTGTTTGGCAGACGAGGCGTCCGCAGTCCTTTACTTCTCCCGGTGTTCGATAACTTCGTCGATCAATCCATATTCCTTAGCCTGTATCGGTGTAAGGATGCGGTCGCGTTCGACGTCTTTTTCGACCTGTTCAAACGACTGTCCGCTGTGATTTGCGATGATACGCGACGTCAGTTCGCGCATTCGCAGGATCTCTTCCGCCATGATACGTACGTCGGTCGCCTGACCGCTGGCGCCTCCCGACGGTTGGTGGATCAGGATGCGGGCGTGCGGCAAGGAGAAACGCTTTCCCTTCGCTCCGGCCGTCAGCAAGAGAGCTCCCATTGAGGCACATTGGCCCACGCAGATCGTCGCGCAGTCATTTTTGATGAACTGCATCGTGTCGTAGATAGCCATTCCGGCCGTGATCGAGCCCCCGGGCGAGTTAATATAAAGGTTGATATCACGCTCCGGATCCTCAGCTTCCAAAAACAGAAGCTGCGCGACGATCAGATTCGCGATCTGGTCGTCGATCGGAGTACCGATAAAAATGATGCTGTCCTTCAGAAGCCGTGAGTAAATATCGAACGCTCGCTCGCCTCGCGACGTCTGCTCGACAACCATTGGAACTAATGCCATAACTTTTCTCTACTTGGATCTACTTCTTTAGGTAAAAGGTGAACTAAAGGAGGCAAACTGTTGAGGTAGTTGCCGATTGCAGATTCTACAACCGGCCGCACTTATTTCCAAACCTATTCAGCTGCCTTCGTCTTTGCCGTCTTCTTCTTTACGTCTTTCGGCTCGTCTGACTTTGCCTTAGGCGTTTTCCCTTTCGCTGCCTTCTTGGGTTTTTCTTCGCCTTCCGCTTCCGCCGGAACTTCACCCAGCGAATCGTCCACCCACGGACCGTCCGCCACCTTGGCTTTCGCGATCAAGGCTTCGATCGACTTACGCGTTTTCAAGTTATTCTCGATACTGCCGGTTCCACCTTGTTTCTCGAGCGATTCTTTAAGCTCTTCAGGAGTCGAACGGTAATACTCGGCCATCTTATTGATCTCGTCGTCGACCTCTTCCCGCGAAACCGCAACATTCTCTGCCTCAGCGATCTTATCTAGTAGCATCGCTCCGCGAACATCGCGCTCAGCCTGCGTCCGCATCTGGGTGTATGCCATCTCGACAAAATTGCTCTCAACATTGTTCAGATCGACGCCTCGCTGCTGAAGATCCCTGGCAAAATTGTTCAATAGATTCCTCGCCTGATTTTCGATCAAGGCATTCGGGACTTCAAAGGCGTTCTCTTCGATCAACTTCGCGATGGCATTATTCCGAAGCCGGGCATCGGCATCAGACTTTGCGTAAGTCTCAAGATCGGACCGCAACTTCTTGCGAAGATCGGCTAGGGACTCATACCCTTCATCCAAACTTTTTGCCCACTCGTCGTTGAGTTCCGGAACTTCCGACTTCCCTACCGACTTGACCTTCGCCTTGTAATGAAGCGTCTTGCCGGCAAGTGCCGTCGCGGAGAAATCCTCTGGATACGAAACGGTAAACGCTTTTTCTTCGTCCGCATTTACACCGACCAGATTCTCAGTGAACGCCCTCTCAATAACCTCATCGCCGAGCACGACCTCCAGATCGTCAGCCTTGATCGGCTCACCGTCGGGATCGTCGGCGAAGATCCCTTCAAGATCAGCAATCACGGTATCGCCGAGTTCCGAAGCTCGTCCCTCAACAGGTATCAAAGCAGCCTCTTGATCGAGCCGATTCGCGATCAGATCTTCAACTTCTCCGTCCTCGACAGGCTTGATGCGACGCGTCACCTCGATTCCGTCATATTTCGGCATCGGGATCTCCGGCATAACCTCTACGTGAACGTGGAGTTTTATCGGAGCGCTGCCGTTGACCTTTACGTTCTCAACGTCTTCAAGGTGTAGTTGCGGCTCGGCCAGCGGGTGAAGCTCGTGCTCCCGAATCGCCGCAGCGACCTGATCCGGAATGACCAACTGCAAGACCTCGCTTTTGATCTCTTCCTTGAAACGCAGGCGTACGACGTCCAACGGTGCAAAGCCTTTCCTAAATCCCGGAACGTTTGCTCGGTCGGCAAAACGCTTCGAAACCTTTCCGTATGCTTCCTTGATAACGGCCGGATCGACCTCTATATGGAGCTCTCTTTGTGTCGGTGAAATTTCCTTTAATTCGCTATTCATTTACTGAAAAAAGGATATCGAACGGTCAAACAAAAGTCGAATACGCCCCCGTCCGCCAAAAACAATTAGGGAGGGCCAACCCCTCCCTATCTACCAACCTACGATCAAAAAAGTAATCGCTAATTCCAGTTAACGCGGATGCGGTATCTGTCACGCCCGCCCTTATCATCATCGATAGAGATGATCGTTGTAAAATTGTTAGATCGTGACGGCTGCTGAACCACCCTAACGCGACCGCGGCCGTCAAGTTTGTCGACATCGACGCGACGGTTCTTCCCGCGACCCATACCTCGTCGATCGTCCCAATCCTCGCCGCTCCAGTTCGAGCGTCCATTTCCGTTCCGCTGTCCGCTAAGAGTCTGAACACGAACACGTCGGCCCGTGATAACCAGATTCGCCCGGTCGTCGATCGAACCTTCCCACTCTAACGATCCCCTCTGGGCACTGACTTTTTCTGCACCGACAAACATGATCGATGCCAGAACGAATCCGAAACCGGCCAATAGTCTGAGTTTATTCATTACCGAAGCTCCTTATGGGTCTGACTTTTGTAAAGCGGATTGATGGTGCCGAGGACAGGAATCGAACCTGCACGTTTTTCAACGCTAGATCCTAAGTCTAGTGCGTCTACCAATTTCGCCACCTCGGCTGATCAATTTCGATCTCAGATCTGAGATCGAACTTTGAATTTACCGAACGCGGCAAAAAAAGTCTATCCCGCTACTTCTTCAGGTATTTGCGGTCATACTCTTCCCAAGAAAGGCTGAAATCGCGATCATCCGTCAGGCTACCCTGCGATCCGCCGCCGACGTACTTCTGTTCAGCCTTCTTGAAAAGCCTGTAGCCGCCGAAACCTATCGCCCCGAGCACGCCGATCACCAAACCGTACCAGAGAAGCGAGGTCACCAGCCCGAAAAGCCAGAAAAAAAGCATCACGCCGAATATCAACCCGAGCACTGCCATCACAAACTTGATCAACTTCATCGTAATAACCCCCGTCTCACAGATGTACGAAATCGCCCGGACGATGTTCAGCTAAAATCGATGGCTGTCGTATAATCGCCCACAGGCAGAAGCACGACCCTTAGGGAGTGTATCCGACGCATCACCGGACGCCGATTTCCGAATGAATATTTCTGTAATTTCCGAAGCGCTATCGGCCAAGCTGTCCGGCTTTCCAAGCTCCGATGTGATCGACGTCACCCACGACTCGCGGCAGATCCGCGAAGGAACGCTCTTCGCCGCGATCAAAGGCTCAACCGTTGATGGCCATCGCTTCATAGACGACGTGATGCGTCGCGGAGCATCGGGGATCATCTCGGAATACGATCCGCCCGAAGGGTTCGATGGGACGTGGCTAAAGGTCGTGAACGCTCGGGGGTCTCTGGCAAAGGCTGCTTCGATCATCAATGGCGACCCGTCACATAAACTCGACCTCGTGGGCGTAACCGGCACTAACGGTAAGACCACCACCACTTATCTTTGCTACGCGCTCGCGGAAGCCGCCGGAGTGAAACCCGCGATGCTCACAACGGTCGAGTATCGGATCGGCGACAAGCGCGAAGAAGCGGTACGCACCACGCCTGAAGCATCCGACACAAACCGATTCCTGCGTGAGGCAGTCGACGCCGGATGCGGATTCGCGGCAATGGAAGCTTCTTCACAGGCCATCGATCTGCACCGATGCGATTGGCTTCGATTTCGTGTTGCGGTCTTCACGAATCTCACTCAAGACCACCTCGATTACCACGGCACGATGGAGAACTACTTCGACGCAAAGAAGAAACTCTTCGACGGGCGACTGGGCGAGAAACCGGGTTCTTGTGTGATCAATATTGACGACGAATGGGGTGCGAAGCTTGCGGAAGAGTCGAAAACCGCGGGACAGCGAGTAGTGACGATCTCGCAATCTGGTGGAACGCGAACGCCATCGTCCGAGAGTGAACTGGTGGACGATGGCGTCCCGGTTCCAGTCTACGCCGATCTATCCGCCGAAAACGTCGAGGTCTCGCTCCTGTCCGGAACCTCGTTCACCCTCCGAACTAAGGACGGCGACCGTCAGATCGGCTCCCCTCTCGTCGGCCGTCCGCACGTCTATAACATGCTGACCGCGACCGCCGCGGCTCTCGAACTGGGCTACGACCTTGATTCCATTGTTAACGGCCTCGCCAAGTGTGTAGGAGCTCCTGGTAGATTCGAGCGCGTTCCGCACGCTGGCGACTTCGCGGTGGTCGTTGATTACGCCCACACGGACGACGCGTTGCTCAATACTCTCAAGACTGCACGCCCGCTGACGAACGGCCGGGTCATTACTGTTTTTGGATGCGGAGGCGATCGCGACAAATCCAAACGCGAACCTATGGGACGCGTTGCCGGCGAAAACAGCGACGTCGTGTTTATTACATCAGACAATCCGCGAACCGAAGATCCATTGAAGATCATTGAAGCTATCGAAGTCGGTGTGAAAGCGAGTGGAAAAGAGTTTCGGTCAATATCCGACCGTCGTCTTGCGATCCAGGAAGCGATCAAAGAAGCAAAAACCGGCGATGTCATTATTATCGCCGGCAAAGGTCACGAAACTTACCAAATTGTCGGAAACGAAAAGTTCCACTTCGATGATCGCGAAGTAGCTGCCGAAGCGATCGCCGCAAGAGAACGGTGATCTAATCGGCGTCTTCCTCTTCACCCAATAAGTAGCTCCTCAGGACGTTCCGTTGAGCTTCAGATACGCTCGTGAACTGAGTAGCAAAGCCGATCTCGTAAACGTGGTTTGTAACGGTTCCGACATATTGAACCTTCATGCCGTCGCCAATAGGCAGGAACACACCTACCTCATCGCCGTCTTCGACCTCAACTCCCGTCAGCACAAAGCATCCGCCCTCGCTCAGGTCACTGATCGTCCCGGGATGGCGTTCTCCGAAACGCTCCCATTCTATCTCGATGGTTGTCGTATAACGCCGGGAGCTTCTCCTGTCCGTACTACGTCGTCTGTCCGGTGTTTCTTTCTTCATCATTACCAGGATCCTTCGGCCCATTCGAGCCCTTATTATTTAAGTAGAAATAGACCGGTAATCCCAGAATTATCAGTCCGATCCCGATGAACGAACTTTGTGGCGAGGTGATCATCGTGTTGACCAAAAGCCATCCGGTAACGAGTAGGAAGACGATCGGCACCACCGGATATCCCCACGCCTTGTACGGCCGCTCGGCATTCGGATACTTCCGACGGAAGACAAAAATGGATGCCGTTACAAGCCCGTAAAAGATCCAAGACCCGAATATGACGTAATCCGTCAGAGTGTCGAAGGAACCGGACAACGCCAATATCGATGCCCAAATGCCCTGGAAGATCACGGAATTGACCGGGACACTATTTACCGAAAGTCGCTCGAAGAATGGAAACATCTGGCGATCCTTCGCCATCGCGTAGGGTATGCGCGAGCCGCTGAGGATCGAGGTGTGCAACGTACCGAGCGACGATAACATCAATCCGATCGTAAAGATCGCAACCGCGCCCCCCGTGGCAATGCTCGCCAGATCCGTCGCGAAAAACTTCGCTACAACCGTCGCGGCGACCGATGAATCCTTCGATACCGACGCGATCGTGGTCGGATCGAGCACCCAGAAATACGCCACGCTGGCACCCACATAGAGCACGATTATCAGAAGTACACTTCCGATGATCGCGAGCGGGATATTGCGGTTCGGATCCTTCACTTCCCCGGCTACGTACGAAAGATTGTCCCACCCGTCATAGCCCCACAAGGCTCCGAGCATAGCGGCAGCAAAGCCGGCAAAGAAACTGTAATCCGGTGAACCGAATGTCACGCTCGACGCAACGCCTTCGCATGTACCGCCCGTGGCCGCCAGCGAGAAATGCCCCAAACCACCCCCGGTCACGAAAAGAAATGCTCCAAGTCCAACGAAGAGCACGAGAGCAATTTTAATAAACGTCAGAAAGGTTGCGATCTGTCCCGAGAGGGTCACCGACAAACAGTTGAGCGTGGTAAAGATGATGATCACCATCACGGCGATTATCTGTAGCGTGGTTATCTCAAACGGTGATCCGAAGATCGTAGTGGAGAAAAGAGTGGCCTTCAAAGATCCGCCAAGATAGTCGTTAACCGCGATAGCAAAGACCACCGCAACACTTGCCTGTGCCCCGGTCTTCGCGATGAAGATCTGCATCCATCCGAACAAGAAGCTGGATACCTTGCCGAACGAATCGCGAAGAAAAACATACGGCCCGCCTGCCTCCGGCTTCATCGCCGTTAACTCGGCATAGGTCAACGCGCCGGCCAGAGACAAGATTCCCGCCGCGATCCAAGCCATGATCACCCAGAACGGTTCTCCGACATTACACGTCATCACGCGTGCCTTGAGGAACACACCTGTTCCGATCACGTTGCCGATGATCACCGAAATTGCCGCGACCAACCCGAGACCTCGAACCAGCTTGTACGTTTCCGAATTCATTGCCATATAAATTTACGAGAGAGGCTGAAGCGGTTTGTTCCGAACATCTTACGCGAAATCTTAACGAACGCGAAATTATCTGCAGCCTCGCGCGTGCTAAGATTTTGCGGTGCACGAACTGGACATTTCAGCCGGCGACGTTGTCGATCGAATCCTTACAACATCTGGTGAGGGAACGTGCATTCTCGATAGCTGCGGGGTCGGACATCTAGACTCTCATCTTCTTATCGCCGGACTATCGCCCGCGAGGATCGTTAGCGCCAACGATCCCGTCACCGCTCTCCGAGAATTAGATCAGGCCATTGGCGGCGGTCACGCAGCGCTCTTTACTCTTTCATATGACCTCGGAAATCTGATTCAAGGCGTTTCGGTCACGCGTGAGGCGAATGAGCCCCTCGCGTTTATTGCAATTTTCGACAATCTAGTCATTTACGATTACGACACCGGAAATACTCGAATCGTAGGAGGCGACGCTGCCGGCGGCAATCTTGCCGAGCGGTTGACGGAACCGACAACTAGGTTTCCGGATGACGTTCCGGCAGTATCTGCTCGATCGAGCGTTACTCGATCCGAATATAGATCGACCATCGGCGATATTAAAGAGGAGATCCGGAACGGCAATACATATCAGACCAATCTCACAAGGCGGATTGAAGCTCGCCTTGCCGCCGAAAGTTCTCCAGTTGCGATCTTCCAACGCCTTCGATCGCGACATCCCGCGCCGTTTTCGGCTTACATCGAGCGCCCCGGTTCGACCGTGATCTCGGCATCACCTGAGAGATTCTTCAAGATTGAAAACGGAACGATCTCCGCCTCTCCCATCAAAGGAACTCGTCCGCGAGGAAGCGATACTGCCGCAGACGAACGGCTTAGAAACGAACTACTCGAAAGCGAAAAAGAACGAGCCGAAAACACGATGATCGTAGATCTGCTCCGCAACGACCTCGGACGCATCTGCGAGTTCGGCAGCGTCGCGGTCGAAAGTCTCTGCCAGATCGAAGAACATCCTTCACTCTTTCATCTCGTCTCAACCATAAACGGTAATCTTCGAACCGGGCTCAGATTCAGCGAGATCCTCCAAGCGCTCTTTCCCTGCGGTTCGATCACAGGTGCTCCAAAACTCAGCACGATGCGAATGATCGACCGGCTTGAAGAAACACCTCGCGGACTTTCGATGGGAGCGATCGGCTACTACATTCCGGCGTCGTTCGGTCTGGGCGAAACCATCGACCTAAGCGTCGCGATCCGCACCATTGTGATCCGGGACCATCAAGCGACCTTCAACGTCGGCGGCGGTATCGTGATCGATAGCGATCCGGAAAAGGAATGGGACGAGACGGTAACCAAATCCCGGGCACTCCTCGACGCTCTGGGGATCCATCCCGACGACGTAACGGAATAGTCAGGAACTTTTCGACTTCCCCGGTGTCTAAACTTCCAGTTCGAATCCACACCCGGAGGTTCCAATGTCAAGACCCGAGATAAATGTCACGCCGCTGATCGATGTTCTGCTCGTACTACTGATCATCTTCATGGTCATAACGCCCGTCAAGCCGAGTAAGTTCGACACGCGGGTGCCGTCGGAACCAGTGGACGATCGAGCACAGGTTCCGCCACATATGCTGATCGTAACCGTCGACGCCAATACCGCGTTGGCGCTAAATACCGAAAAACTCGGAGCAACAGCCTCAGAGCCGGCAGCCCTTATTGCTCGACTCAAAGATGCCTTCACCGTCCGCGAGCAGAATCTAGAGAATGAGCGAACCGTATTTATAAAAGCGCCGAAGAATATCGATTACGGCACCGTTGCCAAGGTTGTCGACGCAGTAAAGATGTCCGGAGCCGCTCCGATCAGCCTTCAGATCGATAGGCTCGACTAGGCAAGATCGAGATTTACTGTTACAAATTTGTGTTATCATGTGGCTGTCGTTTGCAGCACTTTGCAAACTTAGAATGACAGGCCTCTCCTTGGAAGTTTCGTAGATGGCAAACTACTACGAGATATTAAAAGTTTCAGAAAAAGCGAGTCGGACGGAGATCAAATCCGCGTATCGTCGATTAGCGCGTAAGCTCCATCCCGACAAGAATCACGGTTCTGAAGAGACCGCTCGGGCATTTGCCCAGATCGCCGAAGCGTGGGAGATCCTTGGCGATGCAAAATCGCGCTCGGTCTACGATAAACGCTTGCTTCACGCTCAGATGCACTACTCGACGAGCGATGGGGGCGATTCGCTGTTTGTCTCGTCTAACAGTCATGCACGTAGATGGCGGCAGATGGTTTATGAACACCGTTACAATGAGATCATCGACCGGATGATCGCGGAAGAACGCCGGGAATCGCTTGCGCTTCAAAAGGTGATCTTCCCCACCGTGGCACTTTTCGTATCCTGCCTCGTTGTAGCGATATTGCGGCCCCAGATCTTTGAAAATTCAGCCGTGATCGGAAAGATCGTCCTCGTCTCGCTTTTCATAGCGGGCGTCATCCACCTCTGGAGTCGGATCAAAGACGGCCTGGAGCGATTCACCTATGGGGAGGAGATCCACGAATCGATCCTGGACGATAATGAACCAAAACCTAAGCCTTTCTCGCGTACCTTTGCAGCCGGCTTCCTGATCCTCGGCGTGGGGCTGAGTTTTGGGATCGGCCTGTTGATAGGAAATATCTTCCAGATCTTCCCGGCTTCGGTTCCTACAATGTTCTCAAGCAGCCTTAAACCTGAATTCGTTTTCTATCCGCCGATCTTCGTGCTCTTTGTTGACGTTATGCACGGATTTGCATCACGGGTAGACATCTAGTCGACGCTTGACACTCGTATCTCCGAACTGTAAACTCTTGAGTTTCCGTGTGATGCGGTCAGTTTTTAGATTTTTAAGATAGACAATGGCAAATCATAAGTCAGCCGAAAAGCGAATTCGGCAAAACGAAAAACGTAAAATGATCAACCGTGCGAACCGCAGCAAGCTGCGCACGCAGATCAAGAAGCTCCGCACGGCTCTTGGAGCTCACGATAAGGCAGCCAGCGGTGAAACTCTTGCCCCAACGGTATCGTTGATCGATAAAGCCGTTAACAAGGGCATCATTCATAAGAATACTGCTGCCCGCCACAAGTCGCGTTTGACCAAGCATGTAAACGGTTTGGCGTAGTCAAAAGTTTTCTCCTTTAATTTGCGGAATCGGGATTTACGAGCCCCCGGTTCCGCTTTTTTCTTTGCAGAGGCCCACACTTTAGTTAGGGCTTAACGATCAGGTTGGAAGCTACGCCCTCGCTAACGTGCGGGCTTGGTCATCTGCTACAATCTCGCCCAATGGAAACGCGGCGACAATACAAATATTACGATCTTCTGATGGCGGCCTTTGTGGCCGTTTTGCTTTGCTCAAACCTGATCGGCGTCCATAAGGTCTCCTACATAAACCTTCCTTTTTACGGGGAATACATCTACGGCGCCGGCGTCCTGTTTTTCCCGATCAGCTACCTCTTCGGCGACATCCTCACCGAAGTGTACGGCTACGCCCGATCTCGCAAGGTAATCTGGGTCGGCTTCGCAGCCCTTATCTTTGCGTCAGTGATGTCGTTCACGATCACACAGCTACCATCCGCTAAAACGATGTCCCCTGAGCAGCAGGCGGCTGTCAATTTCATCTTCGGCCAGACCCCGCGGATCGTCCTCGCTTCCCTACTCGCTTTCTGGATCGGCGAATTCGTGAATTCGTTTGTGATCGCAAAGATGAAGGTCTTCCTGGCAGGTCGATTCCTCTGGATGCGCACCATCGGTTCGACCATCCT
This sequence comes from Pyrinomonadaceae bacterium, assembly GCA_039916585.1. GTDB lineage: Bacteria > Acidobacteriota > Blastocatellia > Pyrinomonadales > Pyrinomonadaceae > OLB17. The sequence continues at coordinate 16,993 of JBDSLC010000104.1, forward strand.
CGGCGAGATCGCCGATTCCGCGATCTTCTACCCCGTCGCGTTCTTCGGCACTTGGTCTAACGACCAACTCATCAGCGTTATGATCGGCAATTACTTCATCAAGGTCCTGTGGGAAGTCTTCGCCACACCTTTCACCTACCTGATCGTCGGTTTCCTAAAACGAGCCGAACACGAAGATTTCTACGACAAGGAAACCGATTTCAATCCATTTAGCCTCGAGACCTAGCCGAGAGATAATGATGGTAAAAGGAATGAAGCAGTATCGACAATGCCGCTGACTCTAGACACGCCGATCCTCGAACTCCATCGCCATTCGATCGCCCATCTTTCGGCGTATATGTCGAAGAAGCTTGCGACGGCGGTGGGCCTGTTTGCGGACAAGAGTGAACCCGCTGACGCAACTGTCGAAGACCTGCTGAACTACTTCCCGATGCGGTACGAAGACCGGTCGAGTTTTCTTCAGATCGATCAACTCTACGATGGCATAGAGGCGACGGTCGAACTCTACACGGGCGTGAGTGGCGGCTACCGCGTCGGACGCAACCGCGACTTCAAAAAACCAGCTCTTTACATTTTCGAAGTCTCCGGCAGCAACCAACAGCGAACGCAGAAACCAATCGTTGTCTTCTGGTTCATCTCCGGCAAAGGTGCGACGCACACGATCGAGTATTATTCGAAACGATTCGCTCGCGGCACTCGTTTCGCGGCGTTCGGCAAATGGGAATGGGACGCCCGCCGTCGAACCTTCGTCCTCAAACTGGCTAAACCCGACGAACTCGAAGTTTTACCAACCGAAGAGCCAGAGTTGCTCAAAGACCAACTTCCTGAAGCCGACGCGGAAGAAAACCTCGACGAAGACACCGAGAACCCCGAGTTCGCCAAGGTCCATACCGCCCGTCGCGTCCCCGTATATCGCAAACTCGGCCAATTTCAAACGAAGCGATTAAGGGAAATAATCTTCGACGTCGTTCAAAATCTAGACAAATCGTCGGTGATCGAAAGCCTTCCTTCCGAGGTAGTCCGCGACAGCGATCTACTAGATAGGGCTCAGGCCTTGACGGAGATCCACTTCCCTCCCGACGACTCCGCTATCGCTGACTACGAGTTATTCCGCAGCAGAGCTCATTTGCGTCTGATCTTCGAAGAGTTCTTTTGGCTCTCGTTTGCTTTGCAGCTTAAGCGCGGCGAACGTCGGAAAGAACCGAAAGGCACGGTCATAGAGATCCCGGAAACTACAAAGACTCGAATGTCTGATCTACTGCCGTTCAACCTTACGGAAGCCCAGCGTCGAGTAACTAAACAGATCATCGGCGATATGCAGTCCGACGAACCGATGAATCGTCTCGTCCAGGGCGATGTCGGCAGCGGCAAGACTATCGTCGCGTTCCTGGCGATGTTCGCCGCGATGGAAAATGGATATCAGACCGCCCTCATGGCTCCTACTGAGATACTCGCCGAACAGCACGCTCGAAAGGCCATCGCGCTCTTTCACGAGACCGGCTATCGCATCGGCCTTCTCACGGGAAGCATGAAGGCATCGGAAAAACGGAAAGTTCACGAAGCTATCCGCACAGGAGAGGTTCAAATGGTGATCGGCACGCACGCGATCATTCAGGATGCGGTCGAGTTTGAGAATCTCGGCCTCGCAGTCGTCGACGAGCAGCACCGATTCGGCGTGCTTCAGCGTGCTGAGATAAGCAAGCGAGGAGTAAACCCCGACATCCTCGTAATGACCGCCACGCCTATCCCAAGATCGCTTGCCATGACCGTTTACGGCGACCTCGACGTATCTATCATCGACGAACTTCCGCCCGGGCGAACTCCCGTCAAAACCGTCGTGCTCGGCGAAGATCAGCGTGCTGGCGTCTATAAAGGAATGGAACGCGAGATCGCTCTTGGACGCCAGATCTACCTCGTCTATCCATTAGTCGAAGAATCAGAAAAGCTGGATCTGAAAGCCGCGACCATTGAGTTCGAACTCCTTCGGGACAAGATCTTCCCTACCCGCTCTGTAGGACTCATCCATGGCCGGATGAAGCAGGCAGAAAAGGAAGAGACGATGCGGCAGTTCGTCAGCGGCGAACTCGACATACTCGTGTCAACGACAGTGATCGAGGTCGGGGTCGATGTTGCGAACGCATCGCTGATGGTCATCGAACACGCCGACCGCTTCGGCCTCTCACAGCTCCATCAGCTCCGAGGCCGAGTCGGTCGCGGCGCCGAGCAAAGCTATTGCGTGCTCCTCACCGGCGACAAACAAACGGCCGTCGCAAAAGAGCGGCTCGGGATAATGGAAGAGACGAACGACGGTTTCAAGATCGCCGAGAAAGACCTGGAGATCCGCGGCCAGGGCGAGATCTTCGGCACCCGCCAATCTGGCGTCCAACTCTTCAAGATCGCCAACATCGTCCGCGACATCGAGATCCTCGACGCTGCCCGTACCTCAGCCGAGAAACTCCTCACCACCAAGCGGAACTCGAAGGAGACCGCATCTCTGATCAAGAAAGTACGTTCCGATGCCAAATTCAAGCTTGCCGGCATCGGATAGTATCGCTGCACGAAATCGTCGATTGACATACGCTTGCATCTGTAGGATTCTACTTGGCCGCTCGCCGGCATTAGGGCGTCCGGATCGGGTTCTTTGAAAATTAGGAGCCTCGAACCAGAAAGAGTCACGACGCGCTTCGAAAGATTTTTCAAATTCGAAGAATTAGCTTGTGAAAAACGTCATAACCTACATGTTATCAATCGTTTGCGTGTCCCACGCTCGTTTTGGGACACTCCGGGACACTTTTCTCGTTCGTTGGAACTAACCACTGTTCTTACAACAACTTACACGTCCTATGCCCAAACTTCGTCATTTTGCCTCGTCACCCCAAGGCGACATCCATCCGCGTGGCAGTTAGAATGTACGAATGCGGATAATCTCGGGAGAATACGGCGGACGGGTGATCAAAAGCCCGCCCGATTCCCGCACCCGGCCCACCTCCGACCGGCTACGCGAAACGCTGTTCAACGTTATTGCCCCGAATATCGAGGAGGCCAGATTTCTCGATCTATGTGCTGGTTCTGGAGCGATCGGCATCGAGGCCGTCTCGCGGGGCGCGTCGCATGTAACGTTCGTAGATAAGTCGCGAAGGGCATGTGCATTGATCGAAGAGAACCTTGACCTGCTGGGAGTGCCGGAAGAGCGGACCGACGTGCTCGCAAACAGTGCGGAGAATTTCGCCGGGCGGAAACATGAGAATGGTTGGGATATCGCCTTTTTCGATCCACCCTACGATTCCGATTATGGGGTCGTTCTGTTCGAGTTCGGTATCCCGGAGACCAACCTTCTGAACGAAGGAGGAATGTTGATCGCCGAACACCACACCAAGACGCCGCTTCCCGATGCGGTCGGCGAGATCCGCCGTTGGCGAGTCCTTAAACAAGGCGAAACAAACCTTAGCTTCTATGAAAGGAGTTAGTGCTCAGCCGGCGCGGTAGTACGGGCGATACATCCGACTTATGCGTATCGCCTTGGCTCACGCGCATGCCTGTGCATCTTCTTATGAACATCCTCGCTTGGATCATTCTCTCCCTGATCTGGGGCTCAACGTGGATCTTCATTAAGATCGGTTTGTCCGACTTGCCGCCGATCACATTCTCAGCCGCTCGGTTCGGCCTCGCGATCCTCATCCTCGGACCGTTGATCAAACTGCTCCGGTTTCGGATGCCTTCGACAAAAAGCGAATGGAAGCTGATCGCTTTAACCGGATTCCTGCAATTTTCGCTGAACTATAGTGCAGTCTTCTGGAGCGAACAGCACATCACGTCAGGGTTGGCCGCGGTTCTACAAGCGACGATTACGGTCTTCGGACTGATCCTCGCATGGTTTTGGCTGCCGACCGAGAAGATGACGAAGGCAAAGGTGATCGGCGTCGCGATCGGTGTCATAGGTGTGGCCGTGATCTTTATCGATCAACTCCAAGTGGAAAGCCGAATGGCGTTCCTGGGATGTGCAGCCATCGTCGCGGGAGCCTATGCCGCCGCCCAGGCCTCGATCCTGGTCAAAGCAAAGGCGACCGGCTTGCATCCGGCGTCGCTCGTCTTTTCGCAGATGGTCTGCGGCCTTCCCGCGATCGTCGCGTACGCCCTGATCGCCGAGGGCAATCCACTGAAGCTAAACTGGAGCTGGACCGCCGTCCTCTGCGTCGTTTACCTAACCGTCGCCGGTACCATCGCCGCATTTTGGCTTTACTACTGGCTCTTGAGTAGAATCGAATCGACAAAAGCTATGATGATCTCGCTCGTAACGCCGCTGCTCGCCGTCATCCTTGGAGGCATATTTCTCGGCGAAACCCTCCCGCCCCAAACGTTCGTCGGCGGACTGCTGATCATCGGGAGTATCGGGCTGATAGTTATTCGCAGAAGAGCAAAGACGCAGGAAATTCAAACAGGATGATCAGGATAGTGAGGATATTTTTCACGAGCTCTTGTCATCCTGTTTATCCTGTTCATCCCGTTAGATAATCGGTTGACGACTATGTTCTTCAAATTCACAACAGCAGGCGAGTCGCACGGAAAAGCTCTCATTATTATAGTCGAGGGCCTGCCCGCCGGAATGCCTGTAGATAAGGCAGCGATTGATCACGAACTCTGGCGGCGTCAGCAGGGCTATGGCCGCGGCGGGCGGATGAAGATCGAGTCGGACAAGATCGAGTTTCTGTCCGGCGTTCGCCATGGACGTACTATCGGTTCGCCGATCACGATGATGATCGAGAACCGGGACTTCGTGCATTGGCAAGACGTGATGTCTGCCGAGCCGCTGACGGATGCTTCAGTCCATGAGCCTATAGTCAAGGAAAACGAAGGAGCACCGAAGGTCCGGCGAGTTGTTACGCGCCCTCGGCCCGGCCACGCCGATCTTGCGGGAGGACAGAAGTTTGCAGCCCGTGACCTTCGCGACATTCTCGAACGAGCCTCAGCACGCGAAACCGCCGCACGAGTCGCCGCAGGGGCACTAGCCAAACAGCTTCTCGCTCATTTCGGTGTAGATGTGAAAAGCCACGTCATTAAGCTTGGAACCGTTCCCGAGATTCCAGAAGAGAAAACGTGGGAAGAGATATCCGCGATCGCTCCAAATTCTTTGCTCGCCTGCGCTGATCAAACGATCGAAGCCGAGATGGTAGCTCTCGTCGATACTGCCAAGGCAAATGGCGACACGCTCGGCGGCATTTTCGAAGTAGTCGCAAAAGGCGTCCTCCCTGGCCTAGGGTCCCACACCTCCTGGTACGAGAAACTCGACGGTCGGATCGCTCAAGCCTTTATGTCGATCCAAGCCGTGAAAGCCGTTGAACTCGGAACCGCTGTATCGAACGCTGGACGCCTCGGATCCGAAGTCCACGACGAGATCTTCTGGTCAGAACCGGGAGAGGTAGCGACTCAGCCCGCCTTGTCGGAACCGGGAGCGATAGCGACTGGGTTCCGGCGCTCAACTAACAGAGCGGGTGGGCTCGAAGGCGGGATCACTAACGGTGAGGAACTCCGCGTAAGAGGCTATCTCAAACCGATCTCAACGCTTCGAAAAGCTCTTCATTCCGTCGACATCGAAACCAAACAAGAAGACCGCGCCGCCTTCGAACGCTCCGACATCACCGCAGTCCCCGCCGCCGGAGTCATCGGCGAATCGATGCTCGCCATCATTCTCTCTAATTCAATGCGCGAGAAGTTCGGCGGCGATTCGATTGAAGAGATGAAACGCAACTTCGATTCGTACCACCGTTCTCTGGAAAGCTACTAGCGGTTGCTTCCGAAATAACTGAAAACTGGAAACTGAGAACTGGAAACTGTTAAAATAAACCTCCTGCTTCTTCTCGCCGCGTTGGCTTTGTCCGCTTGCTCGGGCGACTCTATGCCGCCTGCGACAAACTCGGGCTCAGCGGATGCACAGATCGAATCACTCCATTCCGACATCAAGAAGATCGAGCCGTTCTTTAAGCCGCTGGGGATTCCGGAGCGGTACGATTGGCTTTGGGACAACAAGGAAGGCGGGCAGACGTTTGATGAGTATATCGTCAGTAGCCCGACGCTGCCGACAGCTGAGCGACGCATCATCTATGTTCAGCCGATCGGGAAATTTACTGCGCAGCAATCGCAGGTGATCCAGACGACGAGCGATTATCTTGAGGCCTTCTTTGGCTTACAGGTAAAGACGCTGCCGCTCAAGCCCGCTCCCGGAAAACTCAAAGAGCCAGATCAGCGGATGATCGATTATCCAAAGCATCGACAGTTGCGATCGGGCTATATCCTGGAGACGGTTCTTCCGGCCACTCTCCCAAAAGACGCCGCCGCCCTGATCGCTTTTACCGACGAAGATCTATACCCCGACCCCACAATGAACTACGTGTTCGGCCAGGCGAGTTTGGAGAATCGAGTTGGAGTTTGGTCGCTGTTTCGTTTGGACGATCAGGCGACATTCGAGACCTTCCTCCGCCGGACGATGAAGATCGCGGCACACGAAACCGGCCATATGTTCTCGATGCGTCACTGCACGAAGTACGAGTGCGTGATGAGCGGTTCGAATCATCTCGGCGAGACCGACCGCCGCCCCATCGACGCCTGCCCCGAATGCATGGCCAAGATAGCTTGGATGAACAAAGAAAAGCCGCTCGATCGTTACAAGCGGCTCGCTGCGTTTGCCAGAAAATATCGGCTGACAGATGAAGCGGCCGACTTTAAAACGAAGGAAACAGCGGTGAACTAGCGCCCGATGTCGCGACGATACTGCATCCCTTCAAAACTGATCTTGGACAATTCACGATAGGAGGTCGAGAGTGCATCATCGAGACTCTCGCCGGTGGCGGTGACGCCTAACACGCGTCCTCCAGCAGTGATGATCTTACCCTCGGCATTTTTCGATGTCCCACCGTGGAAGACCGTGGCTCCTTGTACGTCGTCGAGGCCCGATATCACCTCCCCTTTTCGCGGACCATACGGATAGCCTGCGGCCGCGAGTACGACAGTCGCCGAATTTCCGCCAGTCCATTTGAAATCGATCTCGGCTAGCCGGCCCTCAATCATTGCCTCGCAAATATCAACGAGGTCGGTTTCAAGACGAACGAGAATAGACTGAGTTTCGGGGTCGCCAAATCGTACGTTGTATTCGAGCAGCTTCGGACCGTCGGCGGTCATCATCAGTCCGAGAAACAGAATCCCGCGAAAGGGGAACCCTTCATCGACGCACCCCTTCAGAGACGGACGAATGATCTCGTTGATCACCTGCTGGGTTTGAGCAGCGCTCAGCAGCGACGAATCGGTGATAGTTCCCATCCCGCCCGTGTTCGGGCCTGTATCGCCGTCACCGAGCCGTTTGTGATCACGCGTGGGCGGCATCAGCACAAAATCCTGGCCATCCGCAAACATGATCAGGGAGACTTCCGTTCCGATCAGGCATTCTTCGAGAACTATGCGCTCAGCCGCAGCCTCACCGACGATCCCTGTAAGATCTTGAATCGCCTCGATCGCCTGCCTTCGGTTACCTGCGACTATAACGCCCTTGCCGGCAGCCAAACCGTCGGCTTTAACCACGACCGGCGAAACCTCATCGCCAAAGATCCCTTCTTTCACTATCGAGATAGCCTCATCCGGTGAATTCGCGTTTCGATACCTCGCCGTCGGAACTCTGTGACGAGCCATGAAATCCTTGGAGAAACCCTTACTAGCCTCCAGTTCAGCGGCTGCCTTACTTGGTCCAATGATCGGCGATCCTCGTTTCTCGAACGCATCTACGACGCCTAAGGCTAGCGCAGTCTCTCCGCCCACAAACGTTATATCGATCGCATTTGACGCTGCAAATTCCGCAAGCTTTTCCACCTCTTCGGGCTTGATCGGGACGCATTCGGCAACTTGAGAAATACCGGCATTGCCATCCGCGCAGAAGATCTTATTTACGCGCGACGAACGCGCGAAGGCAGCGCAGATCGCATGCTCCCGTCCTCCTGAACCAACAACCAGAATGTTCATAGATTGCTTCTTTCTGTTAAAAATATGTTATATACTTCCCTTGGATTGGCCGCGCTTGGACGCTTTCTATCGACAACCTAATGCCGACCGATGTCGCCGACCAGCGGTCTTGAGATTATGTTAGCGTGTTTCATTCGCTGACCTAAATTCAGGATCGAATTTCGAATGACCTTCGCCGCTAGGGCTACTAAATAATTTCAGGGTAGGCGGTCGATTTCAATAAAGAACGAGCAAGTTGGTATGTCTGACATCGATCTCAATGGACGAACGACCGAAGTGGTAATTGCCCCGAACGCTGAATCGGATTTTGAAGACAAAGCGATATCGTGCATTGACTGCAGTCGGGATTTTATTTGGACTGCGGGAGAACAAGCATTCTTTCGTGACAAGAAACTTCAGAATCCTCCGAAACGCTGTAAGGACTGCAAGCAGGCCAAGAATGATCGCCTCGCGGCAATTGCGGCTTCGCAAACCTCGGGAGTTCGGCAGCGTATCGAAGTTTCCGTAAAATGTGCCAGTTGCGGCGAGGCGACAACTGTTCCTTTTTATCCGTCTCAGGGACGACCGGTATTTTGCCGATCCTGCTTCCTGGAGATGAACCCATCCATCCTCAGCCCCCAGTCCTGATCAGCCCCCAACGTGTACGCTAGGCCGCAATTCCGGGTCTTCCTCTGCCTGCCGAAGAATTTCGCGCGTTACCGGGGCCGTGTCTCCCTCTCCAAATAAAATATACCGGGCAAGGTACATTATCGGATTGCCTTCACTCCATCCAAAGTAGACGTGCGGGATCTTTCCGGTTCTGTCCCGAATGTTAAGAAGCAGAGCGGCGATCGCGTTTGGAACGGCGGGAGCTTCAGTGCGTAAGATCTTATACCCATCAATATCGACACCGCGGATCGTCAGGCCCCCTGAAAACTCAGACGCGTCGCCGATCTCTATCTCGTAAAAAAGGATCGGATCCGTCGATGGAATATGGTTGTCGATGCGTTTCTCATGTTCTTTGAATCGATACTCCGTGACGTCACCGGTTTCGCGGCGATTCGTCACGATGCGTATGTCGCCTTCCGCCACAACTTCTTCGATAAACTTCGTAGCCGTTTCGTCGAACTCGATATTGTCGATCCGTATCTCAGTAGTTCGGAGAGCTCTCGACACAAATGAGGTGGCGATTATCGCGAATATGAACAGTAACGCGATCTGGATACCGTTAGGCTGCTCGATGATATTAACCGCGGTCGTATAGAAAAAGATGACTGTAACAACCAGGAAGAATATCCAGGAAAGCTGATCTTTTCGCCAAGCCGAGATCGTCACCGCAACACAGGCAGAGGTCATCAACGCAAGCACCCCGGTCGCATACGCTCCGCCTTGGGCAGCAACGTCTGCCTGAAAAAGGATAGTCACCAGAAAACAGATACCGGTAAATACGAGGACTAGCGGTCGCGTCGCCCGAGCCCAATCGGGTGCCATTCCATATCGGGGAAGATATCGCGGGACGATATTTAGAAGTCCCGCCATCGCAGAAGCTCCCGCGAACCATAAGATGGAGATCGTTGAGATGTCGTAGATAGTCCCGAAGACATCTCCGAACATTTTGTGAGCCAAATAGGAAAGAGCTCTGCCGTATGCTTCCCCGCCTACTTGGAACGCCGCAGGAGGGATAAGCATCGACGTGATGATGCTGCTGCCGACGAGCATTACGCTCATGATCAACGCTGCCCAGGTCAGGAGCTTCTTGCCATTTCGAATGCGGCCCTGGATCTCCTCACTGTTCGAAACCTCCTGCTCCGACATGCTGCTTTCAGAGAGGTGTTTTGGTCGAGCACCCCCATCGCCATCCCCTTTCACCAATGGCATTACAACGACACCAGTCTCAAATCCAGACAAACCGAGAGCGAGCTTGGGGAACACATGCAATGCCGCGATCGCGAGCCAAATGTAACTTCCGCTGACCTTTGGACTAGCCCAAACGGCAGCCTGCCAGTTCGTAAAAACCTCTGGCCGCACCCAAAAGATCTCGTAGATACCCAGCCCGATGGTTATCACGTTGAGAAGAATAAAGAGTGCAACGATGAAGACTGCGATGCCGATAGCCTCATTGAATCCGCGAAGAAAAACGAGTCCGAGAAGGCCGATCAGGACGAGGGTGACAATGACTTCGTGGTGCAATATCGGAAAGCTAACGGCGACAAAAGGATTCTCGAGGATGTGAGCCGTAGCATCGGCGGCCGAGAGTGTGATCGTAATGATGAAACTCGTGGCGACAAAGCCAAGGAGCATCAGCACGAACATCTTTCCCTTCCATCGGGAGAGAAGTTTCTCGAGCATCGAGATCGAGCCATCGCCGTGCGGGCTCTCTTCGGCAACCCGCCGGTACATGGGAAGCGCTCCAAAAAGCGTCAACAAGACGAGAACCAATGTTGCGAACGGTGAGAGTACGCTTGCGGCAAGGAATGCTATACCGGGCTGGTAGCCGAGGGTTGAAAAATAATCAACGCCCGTGAGACACATTACCTGCCACCAGGAATGTTTCTGATGCCGCCCTTCGGGCTCATGCGGGCCCTCGGGCTCCTGGACACCTTTGTATAACCACCGCGAAAGCCAGCCCTTAGATTTTTTCGACATGCTTAAATAATGAAACCGCTATCGCACATTAGCAACAACGGCCTGTGAGGTCATAAATTCGAAAAGTTGCCATCCAGGACAGCTTCCGACGCCATTCACCAATATACGCCCTGGATATAACTCCAGCAAACTTTGGGCCAATGACGCGAATGACCGTGCGGATATAATAGTCAAAAATAGGGCGACGTCTCCCACACCGTCGCCCTGGTGGCCGCAGGTCCTCACCCCCTGCAGCCGGATGTTCACCGGGGAGGTGAACAGCACGATTATCCACAATAGGAGTTAAATTGCAACAGCTATAATCGTATGGCTTTCGGACAGTGATGAGATCGGGATTCGGCCGGTTCACGAATGATCAAAGAACCGACAATATATTGTCTAACTCCAGCACTCCCTTCAATTACCAGCGTATATTCCCCTTTGGGTTGGTCTGGCTGGATGGTCATATCAAAACCAACCACTTTGACCGAGGAGAATCGCGGGAGATTATCAGAAATTGTTTTCGCCTCGAAGCCGAGCCCTCCGCCTGTCGCAATGACGCGATTAACCGCGCTCAAATCTCCATTAAAGCCGAGAAAGAGTCCTTGTGAACTTGGCGTCAGATCAATCGGAAGACGCCCAAGTTGCAACGATGTTCCTATCATCTGAACGCTCATGCCTGATCTTAAATAACGGAGAGCGAAGTTGCGCCTTGTTTCCTCGGCGATCGCCACGCTGATCTTTGAGGTGTCGCTTGCAAACTCATTTGATCGGCTTTCAGAGGAAGCATGTATCGAAAACTCTCCCTCCGGAATCCCTTCTAACCGGTACGACCCGTCGAGATCAGGAACCGTGGCTGCTATCAGCCTCCCGGTTTCGAACTCCTCGATCCAGATGAGAACGGGAGAACCCGGCTTCCCCCCGACAACCCTTCCTACTATGGCCCCGCAACACCTCACCTCTTCGGGACGAGGACCATATAGACCTTTGATCGAAGAAGCATCAACCTTAGGCAGATCATTGCGAGAGCCTCTGAACGAACTCGGTCCAAGACTACGTGCCCCCCGTTCGTACATCATAGAGCCCCAAACCGGTAAGTGCTCTAGGCCCAGCAGATGCCCGATCTCATGGGTCAAGGTATCTTGGAGATCAAATGTGTCGTAGGCTCCATCCGTGGAAAACCTCACAAACGGGTTCAGGACAATGTCAGCTTCAGTGATGTAGCCCCGAGAATCCGTAAACACACGAGTCACAGCCGCCGCCGAAGCCCCCTGGCGAGGAAACAATTTTAGGTTTTCGGGTGTCACCGCAACAGTTATAAGACTGATGCCGTCGCCCTGATTCCCCTTCGGACTTACGGACTGAAGTTCCGAATCAGCCAGATCAAAAGTGATATTTGTCGGAACCGACCATGCCGAGAGACTTCGTCTCACGACCTTTGAGAGGTCTGCCTGAATAGTACTGCTGGAATCGAGCGATCGGGACAAGGTGAGCGTAATGTGCGAATTGCGCCACTTTGGATTCTTGGGTATAAAGGGCTGCTCAACCGCGAAAACTGCGCGAAATGAAAAAAGAAATACCACGAGGAAGGCTATACATCGAGCTTCGACGCGGTACTGCTCCATATTGTTTTATCGGTCCCGAACGGATCAGTTCATGTCGCCGCCAATCTTCTCTAAGTCAGTGAACGCGACGACGAGAAGCAGTGCGACAATTCCTAGCGTCGCTAAAACATAAAGGACCGCGATCTGCTCGAGGTAGATGAAGGTTCCAATAACGATCGATGCAACCGCCAAGTAAAGGAGGGCGGTTGTTCGGCGGCTGAGATTTCCAATAGTTGCCATCTTAAAAGCTTCGGGAAGCACCCGAATAGGTAATTGAACCACATTTTCGCGGTTCATCCAACGAAAGGTTTAAGCTAGTTGATTACCCTCAACGGAAGGAGTTGCTGTTTACCGCGACTTTCTCCGTTCTCTGCTACCGGCGGCACCGTCCGTTTCGCCTCTCCGCGAATCGGAACATCGATAATGTCGAATGGCTTGAGCTCGACATCTTTTGCAGCACCCGAGACGACCCGGTCCAGATCAACGTCTATTACTAGGCTGCCCGAAAGTTCTCGTCGGAAAATACTTACCTTGCCCGACACACCACGATCGGCTACGCCTCCAGCGGCCGCTACGACCTTTGAGAGCGTTGCTCCCTCCCGCCAGTCCAACTTTCCGGGTCGACTCACTCCACCGATAACGTAAACAGGTTGAACCGACTCTACCGTGACGATGTCGCCGCTACTGATACTAAGATCAGCCGATCGGTCGCCCGCCAATATGTCACTGATCCGGATCTTGGTGACGTTGGTGGTACTAGACGTTGAGTCACAACTCTGATTGGGTGGCCGGATCACCGTGATATCACCGCTGGCTTTATCTGTAAAACCGCCGCCGATCACCGCCAACTCACTCAGCCGAACCGTTCTACGGATCTGAAGCCGCATGGGCTGGCGCACGGCTCCGTCTAGAATAGCGACCGGCCGCTGGCTCTTGTCCAGGATCCGAACGATGATCCGTGGATCGCGAAGAGTCTTGGCGTACGTATCGCGAATAACGTCAGCTAACTGACCCGGGGTTTTACAGAGACCGAATATCGGTTCCACGATCTTCGTAGGTCCATCCAGAAACCCTTCCGCGTTTAGCCGTCCTCTCCAATCGTAGTCAAACCCGCCAAGCTCGTCGATCTCGATAAGGTCGCCAAAGTGGATTCGGTCATCTGCAGGATCGACTGACTGCCCGACCGTACTCCCGGCAAAGATGTGGCACGCAGCCACTGACAGAACAACTAGAAGGATTAGGGAAACGCGATTTGGCACTTAGTAGGTTCTTACCGTTCAACTCAAACCGGTCTGCTTCGTTCTCTTGTTTTTCGACCCACGTGGATTCGGACGGGGGAATGCGAATCCTCGAAACTCTAAGTTGCAGGCGTCGCAAAGAAGATTGTACCTGAAGACCAACTTCGAAAATTGCCCGGTTGGGCGATATCCGCGTCTTATTCTGCTGCTTCCGCAACTTGGGCATTTTTGAACAAACATGGGAAACAAAAATCGGTTACGGTCAATCTCCAATATCACGAGGGACTCACATCATCGTGGCGATCTGTTCTATTTTCGCTGTGATCTTCTGAAATCCAAGCTCTTCTTCTGACGCCTGAGGACTTGTCAGCATTAGCGTTCGTGCCTCTGTAAATCGATCGAGAGCCTTCTGCAGGTCACCTCGAGCCTCTGCTCTCTCCGCTCGCTGTATCGCGTCGGCGATCTTCATCGACAAGATGAAATCCTCGATCGCCGATCGTGAAGTCAGTAGATCCGCGTTTTGCGGATATTTCTCAAGCGCGATCATCGCTACCTGCAGGGCCTTCTTAGCCCCGACCATCCGCCTCGACACTCGCTCCTCGACTCCAAAGGCAATATTATTTCGGATCTCGATCTCTGCCCATCTCAGCATATGCTCCTGATGCAGCATTTCGACCTTCGCTCGTCCTCTCTGAATCGCGACGAGTCTTGGTGAACCCACACCGATGTTCGGAAGCTCTTTCGTTGCCACCGCAATATATTGCGCGCAAAGCTCAAAAACCTCACGGTGACTTTCCGAAAAATGCCCAAGTACCTTGGCCGCCTCAGATTTCCGCACTATTTCGCCCAGTAAGATCGCATTCCTTTCCAGTGTCAGTTTGTTCGGCTCATTTCGCCGAACCGGAACCGGTACGGATAACACCGATCTGTCCAGACGCTTTTGAGCCAAAAAGATCGAATTCCGACGGTGTCGGAGTACAACTTCGCGAACTACGATCGCGACGATCATCGAGGTACTTGAGATAAGCCCGGCCGCTATCCACGGAGTCTCCTCCTTCGCCTCTGCCAGGATCGCCCAAACGAGAAAAAAGACCGCGATCGCCACGGCGAGTGTCAGAAAGTAATAAGTCGACGCCGGTAGCCAGAAGGGCCGACTCCCCGAATTGCTTAGCTGTCGCCCTCTTTTCATTAACGGAATGAGCCCAACGATAACTGTCAGTGATACAGCAGCCGGAAAGTGACCTCTATATTCTTGATATTGTCCAAGATTGTCAATATCTAACCGACCGACCAGACCTCTGCTATAATCCTTCTCGATGAAACGCAATAATCGGCCAGACTCCACGCTTTTCGAAAGTATTCGCAAGCCGACAGCTCCACCAACGCAGAAGCTTGGGGACGAAAAACCGGAATCGAAGATACACCCGGCCGGACGGAAGATAAAACACAAGAAGAAGGAGCGTCTTGATGGGGATCTTTAGTAGAGCATCGTCCAATAAGAACCGCAATGTCAGGATCTGGGCTCGCCCCGAGATGCGCGTCACGTTTCGAGCAGAGGTAATGCCCGGTCGATCGCGTGAAGAAAGAACGTTTGTCGTCAAACGAGTGCTTCCCAATGGAAGGGTAGAGCTTCATAACTTCGCGGATGAACATAGAGAAGGAGCCTTCGAGCCGATCAACTTTTTACGCGGCGTGACCAAGTGATCCCTACACCCATTCATAGATTCGGCCGACCTCCAGGTCCTTGATCCTGGATATCGCCAGTGACGAAATTTCCTTTAGGACTGACTCCCGGTAAGAAGGTTTGATGTTGATAATAAAGACATCGGACTCAGGATCTTGGAATTTCTCCAGCTCTGCCGCCAATGTCGACGGGGTTAGATGACAAGACATTTCCGCCAATTCGGCAAGCTCATCAGGAAAAGCACACTCGATCAGCAGTGCGGAAATTCTCCGGCTCGCAAGCGAACTCCAAAAGGAGTCCATATTCGCGGTATCGCCGGTTATTGCGATCGAGCAGGAATCGTCAGATATAACGAACCCCGAACACGGCACCCGGTGATTTACCTCAACCGACTCAAATAGGAGCTCGCCCACCTTGAACGTCCCACCCTGAACGAACGGGATGTACTCCATCACCTTCCCATTGCGATTCTCAAGTTCTGAAAATTTAGGATAGACGGACCAGTTAAAAACGTCGCGTTCGAGAACTTCAATCACTTCCGCGGTTGCATGTATCCGGACGGCCTCGGTCAACTCCGAGAATTGGTCGTCGATAAACAAAGGAAGACCCGCAATATGATCAAGGTGTGCGTGAGTGATCACAATATCCTTGATCGCACTTCGCTCGGCCGGCGTGACCGCCATCGCCAGACTTCCCGCGTCAACCGCAACACTCCCGTTCACGACAAAGCACGTGAGATGCTGCCGCGGTGACGCTGCACCGTCCTCGTCGAAGCTGCTTGGTAGAAGTTTGAGTTTCACGGCCTTGAGTTGGAGACGTGAACCACTTGTACAAATTGCCTAATTATCTTGCACAAGTTTCAGCTCGACCGCCATCGATCGCATAGGTCGCCCCTGTGATCCATTGAGCCTTGTCAGAGGCAAGAAAGTAGATCAGCTCCGCGACCTCATCCGGTTGACCCGCACGCCCGATCGGATGGGTATTTGCCGCATTAGCAAGGAACTTCGCGTAGTCCTCCTCACCCATACCGCCGCGTTTATGCAGATTTGTCTCCACTACACCCGGATTGACGGCATTGACCCTTACCCCTTTGTCGGCAAGTTCCAATGCCATGCAGCGGGTAAGTTGGTCAATTCCCGCCTTTGACACACAGTATGCGAGGACACCGGGAAAGGCGCGCGTTCCTGTGACGCTCGAAACGTTTACAATATTTCCCTTGGATGCCTCTAGCGGCGCCAAAACCTTCTTACAAATATAGAATACCGAGCGAAGGTTAACATCGAGCATTTTATCCCAATCATCGAGGCTCGTATTGGCAAGTGTGCCTGACTTAATGATGCCCGCACTGTTCACTAATACGTCGATCCGACCGAACGAATCGACGATTTCGGTGATCAACTGGTCAATTTGCGTTGGTTGGGTAACATCTACAGATCGCGGTTGAAGGGTGGTGGAAAACTCCGCGACCTCGTTTTGAAGCGATGTTAGCTCGGTTTCGTTCCGCCCAACTGCGATTACGACGGAACCCCGCTCCGCAAAGATCTTCGCCGATGCTCTGCCGATGCCGCTGCTTGCCCCGGTTATCAGGACCACTTTGTCTTTCATAAGGTTCGAGTGAACGCCTAGAATAGCAAGCGATAGAAGCTCAGAGCAATAACGCGAGGGATAACAAAAAAGACGACCGTTAACCAGTCGTCTTTTCAACAATTACACGATAGAGGAATAGAGTTAAATCTCGGTTGGATGCGGATTTGCCTTGAATAGCTGCTCAAAAGCGAGGCGTGTTTCTTCACGCTTCCGCGTCTGCAGGTCGCTGACCCAACCTGTTACGTTCGAGACCATCTCACGAGCGGCCTGCCGTTTGGAGCGACTCTCGCTCACTACCGGCTTTGCTTCTGGCTTTGCTTCACCTTTCTTTATGACTTTTATCTTTGATTTGTTAGTCATCTATGTTCCCCTTCCTTGTTCTTGTTTCGTTCCCCTGAATTGTTTTGATTCACTTTATGTCAATTAATCTAAACTGCAACTCCCGTGCCGTATAGATGACGAACTGATTTAATTCTTTTTGCGAATCTTATGATCCTGCGAAAAACATCTTCACTAAAATTCGCATTTTGCAAAGAAACTGGGATAAATTCGCGATCTGCTAACCTGATAAACGTCTCAACCGCCCATTTTGTTCCAACTGAGTTTCCGATCTAGCCATTATCACGGCCTCTAATTACAAACGCGTTACAAGAGAGCGAAAAGTATCATCTGGAACGTTTTTTGCCGAAAAACTATTGTGTCACTCGTCGAAGCGCTCATAATTTATCTTTCAGCCGGTGCTCCTTTCGGAGTTTTGGTATTTTTCTCTCAAAAAAACTCGAGAGCAGCTTCTGTTGTCTACTCACTTTTGGCGACGATCGCCTGGCCCATTTTCGGCGGTTATCGCGTATATCGTTCGCTCTATCGACGTCGAATTTCCAATTCAAATGTCGTATCGGCATTTGAATCGCAGGCCGACGTGATCAGACTGCTGGAACGTCTTTCCGTGGAGGTGCCGACCAAAGACGCTGAGCTATTCGCTATCGCTGGTCACCCGAATCCTTGGTTGGCGACCAATTGCTACGTCCGTTCCCGGAAAAAGGTGATCGACTCTCACCGCGAACGACACTCAAGAGAGGTTTTCGAGAGTTCCTCACCTTCAGTTTCAGGATCCTCGACCTCACAACGAAAGAGTGATCTGCAGCCCGCAAATTCTCTCGTAACTTGAATATCTCCAAAAGCCTCCGTAACATTCCGTTAACATACTTGTTACATACGGAGAATATCTTGCAGCGTACCCTTCGAACCGTCATTGCGGCAGCAATCGTGCTGTTTGCGGCACTCACGACACTTGGCCAGTCCGACACTGACTTCCAGGTTTGGAACGAAACAACCCTTGTCTTCCCCGTTATCAAAGAGAAAGACAAGAATGGCAAGGAATCCGACAAGCTCTCGGTCCTTGTTCTTGGTGTACTTCGGCTTGGGCAGAACCGGTTATTTCCGGTCGACGCCAGGCTCGGAGCAGGCTTTGATCTAAAGCTCAACAAATATTGGTCATTCGCACCTACATACGTTTACCGACGTGGAGAGCCGGTTCGGAACGCGAAGGAATTCGAGCATCGGCTTCGGTTCGATCTGACCGTCGCCAATAAATGGAAGCACTTCTCACTCAAGGATCGGAGCCGAGTCGAGTACCGTATCCGCAACAATCGGAGTGATTCCGTCCGCTACCGTAATAAGTTCACGTTTGCGTTTCCGGTCCACTATAAAAAGAAAGAGATATTCTCGCCGTTCATTGCCGACGACATCTATTACGACATCACCGCAAAGGAATTCTCGACCAACGACCTCTTTGCTGGAATTTCGAGGAAGCTTTCAAAGAACGTGTCCGCCGACATCTTCTTCCTACGCCGAGATAACAGGTCGGGAGCCATTCGCCACATCAATGGGATCGGCAGCACGATCAAGATAAGGATCGACTGACGCAATGCGGTAGAATCCTGATGTGCTCGTCCTACTCCATCTATTTGGACTCCTGATTTTAGTCGTACTGGGCTTCTACGTATTCGTAGCCGACCCTAGACGGCGGGCTAATCAGACGTTTGCCGCGTTTATCGCATTTCTCGCCCTCTGGACTACCAAAGACCTTATCTTCTGGAATTTCGAGCGTAACGACACCTTCGCCCCGGCTTGGGCAGCGTCGAGTTTCGTCATTGCACTTCTAATGCAATGCTCGCTGGTCGTGTTCGCGTGGGTCTTTCCCGAGAACTCGCGAACTCCGCGACGAAAGGCGGCTATCCTGTTCTCGCCTAGCATATTCCTGATCCCGGCTGTATTTCTAGGGCTACTATGGACCAGCGTCGGCTTCCGCACCGACGATTTCTACATCGAGCTCACGGCGGTCGCGTATGCCTTCGTCGCCTATATTTATATACTTTACGGATATGGCACGTGGATACTGTTCAAGAAGTATCTGCTCGCCAAAGGCACCCAGAGCGGCCAGCAGATCGCGGCGATCCTTGTCGCGACCGCTGTCACGGCGGTCTTGAAAACAGCCGCAAACATCGCACTTCCCTATTTCGGTGTATTCGACCTGCTGCCGTATAGTGCGATCTTTCTCTTGCCGGGAGTGGTCATCTTCGCCTTCGCGATCTCCAATTTTCGGCTCTTCTCCCTGCAGACCGCCCTCGATCAGTTCCGCCTATTCCCGATCACATACAAGACCGCGATCAGTATCGCTTCAGTCGCGATCGTCAGCTTCGTCATCTTTCAGATACCGATAGTATGGTGGGCGTTTCATGACGGAATGTCGTTCGATGCGTGGCGGCGGTATTTAGTGTTCAGCGTGATCTCGGCACTGGTGCCCAATCTCCTGCTGCTTCTTCTGGTCGTCCGATCGATCTCGCGTCCGCTCCAGCGGATCACTCTGGCGGCGGTTGAGGTGACTAACGGCAATTATGGCACTGAGGTAGACCTTCGCAGAAGCAATGATGAAATAGGACTGCTCGCGAATTCCTTCAACGAAATGAGCCGCAAGATGGCACTCGACATTGAGCAGTTAAAGACCCTCAACGATCAGCTTGCACGGGCCGAGAAGCTTGCGGCGATGGGAACCCTTGCTGCCGGGGTCGCCCATGAGGTGAACAACCCGCTCGCCTCGATCTCTTCGCTGGTCCAGATGATGAAAAGCGAAGCATCGCCCGACACGCGGCAAAAGCTTGAACTCATCGCGACACAGATCGAGCGGATCACTCGCGTCACCAAGGACCTGACCGACTTTTCGCGCGTTCGTCCCGCCGCGAGATCGATGGTCGATATCAATCTGATCGTGGATGCCAGCATTCGGCTTGCGAGTTTCGATTCGGAGTTTCAAAGACTCGACCTCGCGGCGGACCTCGACACCCGCCTGCCGGAGATCAACGCAGACGGCGATCAGCTTCAGCAGGTGATACTCAACCTCCTGCTCAACGCACGCGACGCTATGCCGGAAGGCGGAAGGCTCGCAGTAACGACGTTCAAGGACGGATTCGACGTGTGCGTGTCCGTCGAAGACTCGGGTGCGGGCATCCAGGATGTGGTTCGCAAACAGGTCTTCGATCCTTTCTTCACCACCAAGCCCACAGGCAAAGGCACCGGCCTTGGCCTCGCCGTCTGCTACGGCATCGTCACCGCCCACAACGGCCGCATCGACGTAACCTCCACCAACGGAACCGGCACCAAGTTCACGATCTCCCTCCCAGCCAACCTGTAACGCAGCAGTCAGGGTGTGACAATTGGTACGAGTGATACGCCGATACAGTTACGCGCCTGCGAATCCCTTCGAAAATGTGTTCAGAGCGCGGCCAGTATGAGAGATTCTGTCCATCTATGACAAGTGCCAACCGCCCGATCGCCAGCGCAGGAGAAACGAGTTTCATTCTCGTAAAGCTCCTTCGGTATCTTCACAGCTAAAAGCATCCACTTCATAATTCCACTGGCGAATGCTTCTTGACCACGTATTGCCGTAACTCACCCGCAATATCTTTCTTCCGCGTTGATTCTGCGATCGCTTGCAAAGGAACGCACCTTCGCGTCGAGCCACGAGGTGTTGCCACGCTCTGCATCCAATCTCTCCCGGGCCGCGAAAACACCACCTAGAACGCTTATTTTGCTAACTGCTCACGCCTGCTAAAATCGGATGTGTTGAAAGAAGTAGGTTGGCGAGAGTGTTCATATTTTTGGGGAGACTTAAATGAAACTTACACTTACACTTGCAACCACGCTCGGAACGGCGATTCTCATATCTGCTTGCGGTTCGCCCGCAACAAACACGGCGATTAATTCGAATATGAACCGCATGAACTCGAATTCTAATTCGATGGCGAATAGTAATTCGACGGCAATGGCGAACAGCAATTCGGCTACTAAGGAGAACCCGATGGTCGGTGGGGCTCCGATGCTGGCGACGAAAGATATTATCGACAACGCGGTCAACTCTAAAGATCACACGACTTTGGTCGCGGCAGTGAAAGCGGCGGACCTTGTTGAAACATTGAAGGGAGCGGGACCGTTCACCGTGTTCGCACCGACCAACGCCGCTTTCGACAAGATCCCGAAGGTAACTCTCGATACGCTGTTAAAGCCCGAGAGCAAAAAGGCTCTGGCTGGAATTCTTACTTACCACGTCGTAGCGGGCAAGCACGATGCAGCGTCGATCACCAAGGCGATCGAAGATGGCAAGGGCAAGGCTGAATTCAAGACCGTTGCGGGCGGAATCCTCACGGCTGCGATCGAAGGCGGAAAGGTCGTTCTAACTGACGAGAAGGGCGGCAAATCGACGGTTACGATCGCTGATGTAATGCAGTCGAATGGTGTTATCCATGTCGTAGACACAGTTCTGATGCCTAAGTCGTAGCCTTCTACGGCTTAGAAAAAAAGAAGGCCGCGGGGATCCTGTCTTCCTCCGCGGCCTTTCTTTGCTTTCTCCTTCCGTTTCCGAATGCTCCTTGTCTAGCGCGAGCCGCCCACGCACCTAAGAACAGGAACCTATTGACACAATCTCTGATCTGATAGAGAATCACGGAATTCGAAACAAACGGAAGCTCTTTTCCGACCATTGGGGACACTCGATGTGTCTCCGCGTATCGCAGTCTTGGCCGCAGCTGCCGGATGCCGCTCAAAGGCTTGCACTACCCTGAACTGCTCGAACCTCGAGGTTCGTTAGAGGATGCTATGAAAATCAAGTCCGTACTACCGTTAGTGCTTTTGGCTACAGCTATTTCCGTAGCTTGTTATCTTTACTCATCCCAGGCGATAAACGTGAGCGCCGCAGGTAATTCGCAACCCGCTGGCGTAACCACGATCGCGTCCGGCCTTCACAATCCCCGCGGACTGAACTTCGCACCGGATGGCTCGCTCTATGTAGCTGAAGCGGCAGGTGACGGTGTGTCATCAGGTGACTGCGGCGTGATGGGAGATGGTTCGACAAAATGCAGCGCAAATACAGGTTCCGTGACACGGATCAATGTCCGCACCGGCGATTCCACGCGTGTTCTTACAGGGCTTCCTTCGCTGATCGGGGCGAATGGAGACGGTAGCGGTGGTTCCGGCCCACAGGATGTCGCGTTCCACGGACTCGGAAACGGCTACGTTACGATCGGCCTCGGTGGTGCCCCGGAGAATCGGGAGGCCTATTTCGGCGATGCGGGTGCCTTTTACGGAAGACTTGTCCGTTTCAACCCGAGCGGCAAGGTGCGCTTCAGCGAGGATATAGCGGGATATGAGCTCGAAAATAATCCCGATGGCTTCGTTCCGGACAGTAACCCATATGGAATGGCCACGGTTGCGGGTGGCGTGATCATCGCCGACGCCGGCGGTAACGATCTCTTGAAGGTTGAAGCGAACGGAAATATCAGCACACTGGCGGTTTTCCCGCGTGTCAACCGGCCCATCTCTCCCCCGCCGTCCGTCCAGGCGGTGCCCACGTCGGTTGCAGTCGGACCAGACGGCAATTTCTATGTTGGCCAATTGACCGGGGGGCCGTTTACTGTTGGCATCGCTAGCGTTTATCGCGTTCCCGCAGGTGGAGGTGTTCCCGAGGTTGCCTACACCGGCTTCACAAACATAATCGACATCGCATTTGGTCCGGACGGTTCGCTCTATGTACTCGAGATCGTGCAGGGAGCTATACCGAATTTCGGCACCGGCGGCAGACTCGTGCGCATCCGTCCGGATGGCTCGCAATCGGTTGTGCTTAGCGGGCCGCAATTCCTTTTCGCACCCGGAGGCATAACCGTCGGTCCCGACGGTGCGCTTTACGTGACTGTCGCCAGCATTTCGTCTGTCGGCGGGTTCGTAATTCGGATTGAGCAGTAAGATAATCTCGAGAGAGGGTGTCCGATAGCCCTCTTTCAATCGATCGTATTTGAATCTGTAAAAATCCTGTCTTGTGTCCGTCGGTATTTTTCTATGTATTCTGCGGTCCAGCCCAGAAGCCATAACCACGCCATACGCAGAATCAAGGCACACACAAAACCGAACTACTTTTCAGACATCCTCGTTTCATCGATCATTTAGCGTAGCTTACTCGCCAGATCTTCTTTCCGCCGTCATCGGCGATCAATAGCGACCCGTCGGAGTGAACTAGAAGACCGACCGGGCGTCCCCAAACCTCGTTTGAATTTTCATCGAGCAGCCAGCCCGAAACAAAGTTCTCGTAGCGGTTAGCTTCAAGTTTTCCTTTGTCGTCGAACGGAATACGGATGACGGTGTAGCCCGAGAGTCTCGCACGGTTCCATGATCCGTGGAACGCGACGAAGGCATCGCCCTGATATTCCTTTGGGAACATCTTGCCGGTGTAAAACTGAATGCCGAGCGCCGCCACGTGCGAGGTGAAGATCACGTCGGGGACGATCGCCTTATCAACTAAGTCGGTCTGCTCAGTTCGACGAGGATCGCGGTTCTTGCCGATGTACGAATACGGCCACCCGTACCAGCCGCCCTCTTTAACGGAGGTCGCGTAATCAGGGACCAGATCATCACCAAGACCGTCGCGTTCATTGACGGCAGTCCAAAGTTCCCCCGTCTTTGGGTTCCACGCGAGCCCGATCGGATTTCGCAAGCCGCCAGCGTATATCTTGTGATTCTTTCCATCGGTGTCGTAAACCGAGATCGCCGCCCGCCGCGGATCGGCCTCGACGTCGACATTGGTCGCTGATCCGATCGACACGAACATCTTCTTACCGTCCGGCGAGAAGATTACGTTTCGCGTCCAGTGCTGGTTGTAACCACCGGCGGTTAGTTCGACAAGCCTTTCGGGATCTCCGGCGGCTTGGGTTTGGCCGGATTTATAAGAAAACCGTACGACGGAATCTGTGTTCGCCACATAGAACCAATCCTTGTAAAACGCCATCCCGAACGGCTGAGCGAGTTTGTCCGACCATACGAATCGCTCTTCCGCAACGCCGTCCTTATCCTTATCACGAAGAACGATGATCGAATTCGCTCGAGAGTCGGCGACGAACACATCACCATTCGGCGCAAGCGCCATCCAACGCGGATATCGGAATCCACCTTCGGCATAAACGTTGACCTTAAACCCCTTCGGCACTGTCAACCGGGCATTCGACGGCTGTGGGATCACTCGCGAGCCACGTTCGGCACTTTCGGACGCAAAAGGAGCAGCCAGCTTAGCCGGATCGTAAGAAAACACCTGTGGCCTGTCGACCTGCACGATCTCCGGCAGCTTCGGCAGCGGTGTCGGTGAAGGTGTAGGTTGCGGTGTCTGGCAAACCGCCGTAACGGTGACCGCTATAACGATTGATACAACGGTAGAAAAGTCTCTGATATAATCTCGGCTCATATTTCCCTATGTCTGAAAGTCTGGACCTTTTTGAAAAGGATATCCGCCCGGCGGTAACAAGTAAAAGGGCCACCGGCGACCGCGGCGAGCGTTTGGCGGCGAAATTCCTCCAGAAGAACGGTTACCGGATCGTCATGGCGAATTTCGAAGCCCCGATCGGTCGGAACTCTCGCGAGGTACAAGTTATCGGCGAGATCGACATAGTGGCACTCGATGGTGATACACTCTGCTTCGTCGAGGTGAAGACCCGCCGCGACCTGGAATTCGCCGGACCATTGACCAACGTCGATCTTCGAAAACAACGAACTGTAACGCGTACCGCAAGAGCCTATCGACGCATCTTTGCGGTTCGAGACATACCTCATCGCTACGACGTGGTTACGGTCGTCGGTGACGGCGACGACTCAAAGGTCGAATTGCATCAGGCTTTTTGGACCGAATCAAAATTCCGAAAACGAAAATGGGCGGACGATCGCTTCTGATTTCTGCCTCTAATCTAGTAGAATTCCCCTACCCAATAAGGAGTTAAGTAAATGAAATCGATATTCGTATTTGTTCTCACTTTCGTGATCGTCGGTATTGTTGCCGCAGCGGGCTTTAAGGATGAGGTTGCGGGCAAATGGTCGCTGAACGTTGACGCTCCGGGCGAGGCGGTTCAGGTTCAACTCGACCTCAAGCAGGACGGAGAAACCGTTACCGGCACGATGGACTCAGGTGTCGGCGGCGGCACGATCACCAAAGGAACTTTCAAAGACAAGAAACTCACGGCAACGATCACTGCCGACATCCAAGGCTCACCCACCGAGCTCGGCGTCGAAGGAACGGTCGAGGGCGACAAGATCACGGGCACGATCGCGGCCCATGGCCTCGGCAACTTCCCCTTTACTGGATCGAGGAGTAAATAGTTCGAAAGACTATCGAATACACACGAGGGTTTCGGCCCTCGTTTTTTTAGCGCTTGCTTCGCGGTTCTTTCGAGTCTGTGAGAATTACAAAATCGCCCGCGTCCGTATCTTTCGCTGCATCGAACTTCTTGAAGTCATTTTCATACTGCATCGTCACGACGAGAGCCCGGCCCTTCTTTCGATATTTCAGAAAATGCTCGACGGTTCCGAGACGGTTCTCCGTGTGAAATCCGCCGTTTAGGTGGACGACCAAGGAACCCTTGTTCTTCTTCAAGCTCTCCGCGACCGAATAAGCCATCGTCGCATCCCACAGCGATTGCGAACTCAGTATCTTGTCGATTCCCATCATCGCCTCCGCACTCGATCCCATCAGCGCCTTGAACTTTTTCGAATACGCCTCCGACGGTTCGGCATAGGGCAGCGGAGCAAGCCACGTTTTCGCTAATGGCGATAGCGAGTTCACCGCATCGCGACCGTTTCGCGAGACCATATTTACATACCGCCGCGGAGCATTCGCCGCCACTACGTCAAGTTTTTTCTCTTTCGCGAGTTCGACCAGAGGCCGGTAATCAGTTTTGTAGGCCGGCCACGGTCGTGAAGTTAGCAGGAAGTGGTTTTCAGATATTTGACCCGTAAGATATTCGTTCAAAACCGTCTGCACATCGCGTTCGAACATCTCCATCGAAAGCGTCACGCGACGCTTCGCTCCGTACTGTTCGATCGCACGCTTGAATATCTCAAGCTGGACCGCGTGACCAACGGCGTCGTCGTGAAGCTCGCCGAGAAACACGACGTCTGCACTCGCGAGCGACCTAATTATCTCGTCGATAGACGACGGCTGGCCCTTGCCGGTAAATACCGTAAACTTTCCTCCCGGAACCTGAGCGATCATTGACATAGCGAACACAACGGTTAAAAGACCCGCGAAAATTGATTGGCACATATAGGACGAATTTAGCACGACCGGCGTCTCAACTTCGAACACACGACCGAGGTATACGGGCCTTACACCTGTATTTACATAGGTTATCTTCGTTGGCACGTTCATTGCACATACCCTTGGCAACGCAGGCTATTGCGTTCAATTGGAGTCATTAAATAGGAGAAACAAATATGGCACAGCAAGGAACAAGTAGAGAAGATTCGGGTGTGTTGACCGGCCTTTTTAAGGATCGTGCGAGCACTGAACGGGCATATGGCTCACTTCGAGATCGCGGATATTCCGATGACGATATCAACCTCATGATGTCGGACGAGACACGCGATAGGGATTATGCTGACGGGGCAGACACCGAGTTGGGCAATAAGGCTCTTGAGGGTGCTGGTACCGGCGGAGCGATCGGCGGAGTTCTTGGAGCTGTGATCGGCGGTATTGCTGCGATCGGCACCAACGTGCTCCTTCCGGGCCTCGGCCTCGTGGTTGCCGGCCCGATCGCTGCGGCACTTGTCGGAGCAGGAGCAGGCGGAGCAACCGGCGGACTAGTCGGCGCTCTCATCGGTTGGGGCATTCCTGAAGAACGCGCCAAGTATTACGAAGAAGGTATCCGCAATGGCGGAACCGTAGTCGGCGTAAAACCGCGTAACACGGAAGATGCTGATTATTTCGAAAACGAATGGAAGACGTACAACGGTGAGCACATCTACCGCTAGTTCTTTTTCCAGCAACGAGGAAAGGCCCGGCACATTCGCCGGGCCTTTCCTTTTGATCCGGACTCTATTCACACTTCACACGCTTCATCGGAATATCCATCCCAATAAGCTTACCGTTCTGCATACCTTCGATTCTTGCGAACAACGCATCCGGCGATTGATCCCGGTAGATGATGCGCTGCGGAAAGTCGTGTGCGAGATTTTCAAATACGACTTCAGTAGCCGAAGATCTAATAAGTTTGAAGGCTGTCTCGTCCTTATTGGATGACGGCCTCGCTACGTAATCGATCCCTGCGGCAGTCGTCACGATACGGATGAATTCGAAGCCCGTCGTCTTCACTCCGCGAACTGTCCGCGACATCCCGATCAGCGTACCACCGGAAGGTTTCATCCAATGTTCGGAGATCGTCATCTGCTTCTGCGGTACGCTCAACTCCCAACAACCAGCCATCCACCCAAGCGTATCAACGCTTGCCGTCTGAGATCGAACCGCGATGGCTCCGAAAACAACAATGAGGGCAAAAGATGCTAGACCACGTTTGTACATTGAGAAAAATCGCTCCTGATACTTCATTTCGACAGATTCGATCATAAACGTCCGTGACAAACGAGTATTGTAAAAATCCGACAGCATGGACCGCCGACGCCACGTCCGCCCGTCAAGATGTAAAAAGCTCTGACAACCGGTGGGTCTGCTCAAAATATCCTAGCGGACTAGTCCCGGCAAACTCATTAAACTCGTGGATCATATGCGACTGATCGAAGTAGCCAAAGGAAAGAGCGGTATCAAGGAGGCTAAAGGAGTTCGCCGCCTCTATACTTCGAACGACCCCGCGAAACCGAACGATCCGCGAAAACACCTTCGGCGAAACACCAACATACTTATCAAACATCCGCTCGATCCGACGCTCGCCGATTCCGGTGCGATCGACGAGTTCCCGAACTGACATGCGCCCACCTGAATACGAGATCATCTCCGTCAACCCCGCGGCGATCGAAACATCGGTATTTGAACGGCATGACTTGAGGGCCGTTTCGACAACCGCGACTCGGTCCTCGAACGTCGCCGCCTCGGCAATGCCCGATTCCAACTCCCCGGATAGCCCGCCAACCACAGACTCAAGCGCTACGACCTGATCCGTCAGCGAAGACATTGCAACTCCAAGAAAACCTGCAGCGGCATGCGGCCGAAATCGTACGCCGAACAAACTCACACTTCCCGTCGGCCGGATCAAGATCCGTCTGCGGATCTGACCAGACACGATCGCGCTCGCCTGCGTCTCAGGCTCGCCGTAAGTTAGAATGCGTTGGAATCTGTCAGCGAGGTTGAATACGATCTCAGGACAACCGTCGGGTAGGACAGGTTCGATAGGAGCATCGACCGATCCCTCGTAGTCGATGGACCAATAGCGATCGATGACAGAAAGTAAGGAAGCTGAGGGGTAAGATTCGCGATAGATCACTGTGGGGGCAGATTTTCCACCTTCTCATAAATTTCCGCCATCGAAAGCACGCAGCCGATCGAAACGAGTTCGATCTGGGAGTCGTCCCCGATGAAATCGGTCAACACCCAGCTATCATCGTCGCGGCGAGTGTGTCGAGCGACCCGCTTCTTGGCCTGCCAAACGTACTCTTCTCGAGGGCTTCTCGTTCAGTGGCGAGATACTCTTCAGGCGAAATATACTTTTTTGTCGGCAAGGCGGTCATTCCTGCTATTTTATCTAAACGTCTCAAACCAACTCAACACTTTCCTCATACTCCGGAACGCTCACATTCCAGCCGAAACGATCGCGGATATGCTGGGCCATTGCCTGGGCCGCATCGGGTTCGCCGTGGGTGGTAAAGATCATCTGCGGAGCAGCGGGCAGACCTTCTAACCACTGAATTACGGCCTTCCAATCCGCATGCGCCGAAAATCCTTCCACGCGTTCGACCGTGCAGTTCACGTCGACCCAGCCTTTCATGATCTTCACCTGCCGCTCGCCGTCCAGGATCCGTCTTCCCGTCGTGCCCGCTGCCTGAAACCCGACAAAGATGACGGTCGCTTTCTCATCGGGCAGGATACGTACCGCGTGATGCAGCACGCGTCCGCCGGTCATCATTCCGGAGGC
>JBDSLC010000105.1:0-3378 GCA_039916585.1 Pyrinomonadaceae bacterium
AACACGGCATCCGCACCGGCGACAAGCGTGAGATCGCAGGACAAGCTCTACGGATCGCCGGAGCCGCAACTAAGACTCCGTTGGGCATCTATCCCGCGGGCAACACCGGCGGTGCGAACGTGAGTCCGATCCGGCCGATGCCGATCGCGGACGATCTGCAGGAAATATTGAGGGCCGCGAAGAAGTAATGAGTTTACAAGCAGGAAAAGAAACAAATTTTGGAGCGGCCTTCCGCGAGCTGATCGGCGGCGCGCAGCATGTGGATCTGCGTTCAAAAGCGTTCGCATATTTTGAGGCGAACGGTTTCCCAACGCCCCGAGACGAAGATTGGAAATACACGAACGTATCTTCAGTGGTTAGTGACAAGTGGACGGTCGGAGCGACGGACAACGGGCAACGGATAACGGAAAGTGATCTCGCGATTCTGGATAGGTTTAGATTCGACCGGAACGGATTCACGGCTCTAAATCTTGCGTTCGCGGATGTGAAGGTTGTACGGATCGCGAAGGAAACGTCGGTCGTCGAACCGATCATATTCACTTTTGAAGGTGAGGATGGCAAGGCTACTTTTCCGCACATCGTCGTCATCGCCGAGGCAGGAAGTAAAGCGACGATCGTTGAGACCTATGCTTCACAGGTGAAGAGCTTCACCAACGCGGCGATACAGCTAATCGTCGAGGACAATGCGAGTGTTACGCATTACCGCGTGCAGAAAGAGTCGCCTGAGAGCTTTAACTACGGTGTGACGGAGGTTTCGCTCGGTCGAGGAAGTTTGTACAACTCGACGAACATCAATATCGGCGGTGGGTTGACGCGGCATGATATCGACGTGAAGTTTACTGCGGAAGGCGGCGAGGCTTGGGTCGACGGGCTGTATATGCTTAACGGCTCGCAGCATCACGACACGCATTCGATCATCGATCACACTGTGCCTAACTGCCTTTCGCATCAAACCTACAAGGGCGTGTTGAATGATAGGTCGCGGGCGGTCTTCAACGGCAAGGTCTTCGTCCGCGAAAATGCCCATGGCACGGATGCACAGCAGTCTAATAAGAATCTCTTGCTGTCGAACGATGCTCGGGTCGATACGAAACCGCAGCTCGAGATATTTAATGATGATGTAAAATGCTCGCACGGTGCGACCGTCGGGCAACTCGAGGAAGAAGAGCTTTTCTATCTGCTTACGCGGGGTTTACCGGAACCGCTCGCAAGAAATCTGCTGACGTACGGTTTCGTCGAGCAGATCATTAATAAGATCGGAATTGAAGCAATTAAATCGGATCTGGATGCGGCCGTGCTCAATCGGCTGAATGTAAGGTTGGAAGTATAAAAACTATGAGAGTTAGACAATCGTTAATTATCGAAGAGTCAATTTTGAAACGGATCGACGAGATCGCCGGTGAAAAGCATCGCCGGGCGGCAACGATCGAAAGAGCTTTGACAGAATTCATCGCTCGCGAAGATAAAAAAGCGAAGGCGAATCCGCCCGCCCCGGCCCCAGCGACGGCAAAGTCGAAGGCGATCGCTTCGGCCGCCGCGAAAAGGTAAACGAGGTACGTAATGACTTCTGTTAAGGCGAGCCCAGGCTGGGACGTCGAGAAAGTTCGCAAAGATTTTCCGATCCTACATACCGAAGTGAACGGAAAACCGCTGGTTTATCTGGATAACGCGGCCTCTTCGCAGGTTCCGCAGGCGGTGATCGACCGCACGTCGAAGTATCTGGCGGAAGAGCATTCGAACATTCACCGCGGCGTGCACTATCTTTCCCAGCATGCGACAACGGCGTATGAGGGGGCTCGCGAAAAGGTGAAACGATTCATCAACGCGCCCGATGTGAACTGCTGCATCTTCGTCCGCGGCACCACTGAGGGCATCAATTTGGTCGCGCATTCTTACGGCCATGGCTTCATCAACGAAGGCGACGAGATACTCGTCTCGCAGATGGAGCACCACTCGAACATCATCCCGTGGCAGGTCGTTGCCGAGGAGCGAAAGGCGAAACTCGTCGTGATCCCGATGAATGAGCGCGGGGAACTGATCATCGAGGAATACGACAAGCTGCTTAACGAACGCACGAAGATCGTCGCCCTCGGGCACGTGTCGAATGCTCTCGGCACGGTTAATCCGGTTAAGGAAATGATCGCGACCGCGCATAAGTTCGGCGTGCCTGTGTGTGTGGATGCGGCCCAGAGCGTTCCGCATTTTCCGGTAGATGTTCAAGACCTCGACGCCGATTTCTTCGTCTTCTCCGGCCACAAGATGTTCGCGCCAACGGGTAGCGGCGTCGTATATGGCAAGCGCGAATGGCTCGACAAGATGCCGCCATATCAGACGGGTGGAAGCCAGATCCGTACGGTGAGTTTCGAGAAAACGACCTACGCTCCGTTGCCTGCGAAATTCGAAGCGGGAACGCCTGCGATCGCGGCGGGCATCGGACTCGGAGCGGCCATCGATTATCTAAACTCGATCGATTTCGCAGCCGCCGCAAAATACGAACACGAGCTTCTCGAGTACGCAACTGCAAGACTTGGCGACATCCCTGGTGTAACGATCATCGGCACCGCCGCAGAGAAAGCGAGCGTGCTTTCCTTCACAATCGACAATATCCACCCCCACGACATCGGCACGATCCTAGACCAACAAGGCATCGCCGTGCGCGCAGGCCACCACTGCGCCCAACCCGTAATGCAATTCTTCGATGTCCCCGCCACCGCACGTGCGTCCTTCGCGTTCTACAACACGCGAGAGGAGGTCGATAAACTCGCGGATGCCGTGCAGAAAGTCATCGAGGTGTTTGCTTGAAGGTCATCGCTATAATCCTATGCGGCTTGGTTCTCCTCACATTGCTAGGGTGTCAGCAGAAGGTGGACGAGAAAAAAGATTTCTTTGAGGTTCGACTTCATCGTTGGACCGCTCTAGAGGGTGGCGAGACTTTCATTCTTCGTCGCATAGGAAATGAGTGGAGTGGCTCGCTGATCGGTGACGGGAAGAGGTTCAGTTGCTTCTACCAGCACGCGGTTAAGCCTAAGGTTGTGAACTGGAACCAGGTTTATGAGTCGTTGGTTCAAGCGGGAATTCTGGAACTATCCGGCAAGGAACCAAATCTTGGGTGGGAAGATGGGAACGTTTATAACCTGGAAGTCACGGTAAATGGAAAGGTTACGCACTATTCTGTGTTTCTTGCTGACAAACAGAAGTCGGTGAGCGCAAAGAGAATCCAAGAGATCGGACCATTTGTTAGTACAACCTTTGAAACGCCCATGTTCATTCCCGAATATGACCGAGGTACAGTCGGCGAATATTTGATCGAAAATTGTAAAGGGTTTCGGAAATAGGTTAAATAGCTTGTTATGGAAAATCAGCCTCCGATACACGTTG
>JBDSLC010000106.1:0-5976 GCA_039916585.1 Pyrinomonadaceae bacterium
GTCAAAATCGATTCCGGTACTGTCTGTCAGGTGCTTAAGCTTTTGCTCGACCGTTAGATACCTCGAACGCGTATTTGGTGGCTTTGGGTCCTCGATTATTTTCAGCTCCGCCAAACATCGCAGCACGTGCTTATCAAGGATCGCATATCCTTTGAATCCAACGTTTCGCAGGTAATGGCTTGCCTCTTTATAGCCAAGCCCCTTGATCCCCTTTTCCTTCACCAGCCAATCGCGTCTCGAAAGATCGCAATCAAAGCTTTCGAGCTTCGCCCGCAGCTTCAACCCGCAATGCTTCTTAAGAAAATCGCGGGACTCAACTATATACCTCGAACGGGCCCGTGGATAGCGGTGAACGCCCACCAACGCATTCATCAACTCATCATGCGACCCGCGCTTCAACAGCGGCCTCACCGCATCGATCGACCGCAGCCCCATCTTCGCCGAGCACCCACCGGTAAAGAAACAGAAAACCATCTCCTCCCAATGCCTAGCATCGCTCCCCTTCTCCCGAATACGACGAAACTCCGCCAAACGCCCCGAGATCTCATCCCGACGCTCCCGGTGCACTTCCCTGATCCGATCAACAGTAACTGGCTCTAAAGGCTTTTTCACTTCAATAACGTAGTCCCCCCATCATATGACCCCGCGGGAAAGGTAGTCAACGAGTTTCTCCCACGTCTTCTTCCCGTTCTGTGTGTTCGTTCCTGTTCTGTGTGTTCTGCGGTCCTGCCTTTAGATCCGTATCACCTCCGGAAGACGAGCCGTAACGAACACGCTGAACCGATGTCAGTACCACCTGCGATAGCGGGTGGTTTACCTCGGCCGGCGTGCGGTATCGATTGGCCTTCGTGCCTTCCTTTCCGTTCTGTGATTTCTTTCCTGTTCTGTGTGTTCTGTGGTTCTGCCTTTAAATTCGTAACCACAGAACAAGATGAACCGGAACGAACACACAGAACCGATGCCCACTCGGCCACCATTTACGATTTAACATGCACCATTCACAATTACTATCGTGATCAAACAAAGTGCAGGGCTATTGGTTTACAGGGAAACGGACTCGGGGCTGGAGATCTTTCTCGTACATCCGGGCGGGCCTTTCTATGCAAAGAAGGACGACGGAGTGTGGTCGATCCCAAAGGGCGAGTTCGACGACGAAGACTCGCTCACCGCGGCCCGACGCGAGTTCGAAGAAGAGATCGGATCCAAGATCGCCGGCGATTTCTTCGCTCTAACGCCGATCAAGCAAAAAGCTGGCAAGATCGTCCACGCCTGGGCCGTCGAGGCCGATATCGACGCCGACGCGATTCACAGCAACACCTTCGAAATGGAATGGCCCCCGCGAAGCGGCAAGACCGCCCATTTCCCCGAGATCGACCGCGCCGCCTGGTTCGCTATCTAAAATCCGAAATCCCCAATCCCCAAGCCCAAATCCCAAATCCATCCGCCTCGCCCAATCCGCCCTCATCACCGAGCTAATGACACGAATCTGACGTTAAAGTCGGCGGCCTTGCGTGTTGAATTTTTGACCTTCGGGAAAATGCAAAACGCAGGATCGACCCGTCTTTGTTCTCTCCCGGTGAACCTACGGATGCGTCAACGGTGCCTGTCCCTAGCAGCTCTTTCACGTCACGAAGGTCGAGAGATTCTTCTCGTGCGGCAAGATCGGTTTCGCGTAACTGAAGAGCTCAATGTGCTACAATTTAGGGTCTCAGATTGTACCGGTTCCATCTTGTTCGAAATCGAAAAATCTGTTGGTAAGTCATGGACGAACTTCGCAGAATGTCAGCCCTATTCAGTCCGTCTTTGGTTAGAGGCTTGTTGAGCGAACACGATAACGAACGCTCGCTCAAGCGCCTGAACCATCTTCGAACCGACGTTCGCCCAGTTCGTGTTGGTACTTTGTTCGATCGGTACTATCGGCGCCTTCAACTTGAGTATCGCAATGAGTATGTTTTCAAAAATACTTTGTTGCATGAGCAATTGTTGCAGAAGTACAAGTTGAGCTCGACGGTTGTTTTGGACGAGTTCAAGATTGCAGCCTCCAAGGCTGACTTCATTTTGCTAAATGGTGAGATTCGAGTCTTTGAGGTCAAGACCGATCTCGACAACTTCGACAAGTTGGACAAGCAAATTGCTGACTATCGGCGCTTCGCGAGTAAGATCTACCTTGTAGTAACGGAAAGACTCGCTGATCGAGTATCGCAACGGCTTCTTCAGAGCTCGGTTGGGATTATTATCTATTCTGACAGCGGGCATCTAATCACAAAAAAAGTAGCTGAACAGGATGACTCCAGTCTTGACCATTCGGTGATCTTCAAAGTTCTCCGCAAAGCTGAGTACCTAGAGCTTATCTCGAAGCATTTTGGTCGGGTACCAAATGTTCCGAACACACGGGTGTTTTCCGAATGCCTTACCCTTGCCCGCGAATTACCGGTGATTACGCTTCAGAATGATGTTCGGCAGATTCTCAGGCGTCGTAATATCCGCTGCCCTGAACTCTTAATCTCAAAGAGGACTCCAACAAGTCTAAAACACCTCTGTTATCGAATGAATCTGACTTTCTCCCAATACCAAGACCTTTTCCGAATCTTAGATACGAAACAGTAATGTACTTCCCCTACCTCCGTGGAAAGCAATTTGAGTTGTTAGCGTTGCGCGAACTCGCCGATTTGCTTGGTGAGAAGCGGGACAAGGTGTTACCGATTGTTGAGCCGGTAAAACACTCTCCTTCCGCACTTCGTAGCGCCTTTGCGGCGCTTGACCGCGAGGGTGTGAAGTTTGGCCTGATAATGAATCCAAGTGTCGGTGCACTGAAGAAGGACCCGAGGTTGGCGGTTGATCTCGCAGCACGTTCTTTAGAAGGTTTCACCAACTACTGCCTGACCTTTCTAATCGATTCGCAAAATTTTTCTTCATTAGGTCAGACGTTGGACGCGATGGATTACGAGAAGATCCGTCCCTCAGAGTGTGTTCTGATACACAATGAAATGACCGATCTCGCTGCGGAGGAGACCGAACATATCGAATCGTTTGGCCCGGTTGTATACAACATTGTCAATTTCAAAAGGACTAGTCGTAGGTACTTCAGGAGTTTTCCAGAGGAAACTCGAGTGGTTTTGGACGACTACTTCATCGGTCTCGAAAAGAACTCTGCATACGTTGACCAAGAGGACAGTCAGTTCTCAGAAGACCATTTATTTTACCGTTCAGAGGGCTTCGTTGGATTTTCAGATTTTCTTACGATTGGAGAAACGTTTTCCGAGGGCGGCTTCCTTCCTTACGCAGTCGCGATTCACATTTCGTACGTGGACAGTAAAGGCGGAATCCGCGTGAAGCACTTCGTATCACACTCAAACGACGACACGACCGACGTGGCCGGAAAGTTTGCAGAAGCGAACTCGAAGCTCTGCAATTGGGTGCGGGGTTACGATCGACCCACTCGGGCGCTTCGGACTTTTGTTGAACTCAATGAAAGGCAACACTTTCCTGGTTTAGGAACGATTAAGAAGTTGATGGTGATGAATCATATCGAACTTGTGCTTTCGCTGATATGAACTGCTGTACAGAGTGCTTCACGAGCCCAACTATCAAAACGCAGATCAGCGCAAAGAAGGATCGAGGTGATTGCGATCTTTGCGGCACTAAGAATGTTCTACGAATTGACGCCAGAGAACTCTTTTACAAAGTAAGTTCGTTGCTCGATCTTTACGATGTTACCGAAAGCGGTGAGGCGATTGCGGAGGCTTTGCTTCGCGACTTTCCTGATTCCGTCTTTGCTTTGTCGGACCCCGCCAAAGTTACCGTTATTTTGAAGGAAATCTTCGGCGAAGATATTTCCGCATACTCGGAACTTTTCGAGAATAGGGTTGCCCTTCGCGCATCGCAGGACGCGAATTACCTTGCTCGGGTAGACACGTTGGTGGCATCCTGGGAAAACTTTAGCGAGGAAATAAAAGGCGTAAATCGATTCCATCTCAGCAACGCTCTAGACCTTGAGCAGTTGGCCGCTCTTTTCGCGGCAATCGAGATCAAAATTGAACGTGGAACTATCTTTTACAGAGCTCGAATCTGCGATGAAGTCGGGCACGGGAAGGAGAATATGGGAGCGCCGCCAGCCTCCCTTGCTTCAGCAGGGAGGGCAAACCCTGTTGGCATCTCATACCTTTATCTCGCCGGAGATATCGAGACGACCTTGTTTGAGGTTCGAGCGGGTCCCTTTGACTATGTTACCGTCGCGGATTTCCGACTGAAGCAGGATATTAGGGTCGTGGATCTGCAGAATGTAAGTGCCTTGGATCCCTTCACGCTCTCCGAGAATGAGTTGCTCGAGACATATGTTGCTTTTCGGCCATTCCTCATTCGACTCGGTGAAGAAATATCGCGTCCCAATCGACGCAACGATTCTGAGATGGATTACATTCCGACGCAGTATCTTGCTGAGTTCATTAAATCTCAAGCAATAGATGGGATTGGGTATCAGAGCTCTCTGAATTCGACGGGGCACAATTACGCAATGTTCGAACCAAACAAGTTTGAATGCATAAAATTGTCGGTCCATGAGATTGAGAGAATCGAGTTCTCGCACCGAGCCATCAAATTCCTGCCGGTTTAGTCGGTTTCGTCGGTGGCCGTGACCGAGCGCTAGCCACGGCGAATTAGCTCAACAAATCCCGAATCGCTTTTGCATCCGCTTTTCGATCCCTAAGCAAACGGCCGCGACTATCTCGTTTTAATAGCCGATAATCTAGCTCTACAATACGGATCCCATGTTGAGGAAGGATTGACCGGCGCCTTGAATCGTAGATTCGACGTTGTTCTGACCGCGGGACACCACTCACCGTCAGGCTGTTGGGCTTGTCGAAGAACTTAACCTCCTCGAAGTGCTGCCGTTCACAATATTCGATAACTAAGTGGAGATCGCGGTAGTATGCATCGACAGGCAATTTCCGTGGTTTTCGTCCATTGCGAGAATCCCCTAGAAGGAAATCAAACCGATGCTGGCGACTCGATGTCAATCGCAAAACTTCGTCGCAAATATCGATGGCGTATTTTTCTTCGTCACCTCTGGCCATTCGAAGCTAATCTATCACGGTAGATGGGAGCTGAACTAGATTGACGGATACGCGCGTCATTCTAAGGCTCCTCAGCTAATATTTTGTCATGCATATCTCCTCTCTAGACATTCCGAATATAAGAACGACGAAGGTTGGTTCGCGGCGGGATGGGGTTGAGATCGTTGAGGCGGTGGTGAGGCTTGAGGCTTGGGACGGGTATTTGGTGAAGCGTTGGGAATATCCCACGACGTTTTGGGAGATGGGGCGGGTGGTCGAGGACGGAACGATCGTTCTGCACTTTGAATGCACGAGCGTTTCGTCGGCTGAGGATTGGGAGACGCAGGTGGCAGCGTATCGCCGGCTGTTGGAAGAGCAGTGGGACATTCGCGACAGCATCGTGAGACACCTCCGCGAAAACTTCGACACGCTGAAGGAGACTTACTATCTTGACCCCGACGACGATCCGGATGTTCCGCGGATAACCGACGTGAACCGCGATGACTTCGACCTAAAACCCTTCATCGGCCCACAGAGCGTCAGCATTTCCGATCACGAGAAAGACGGCATTCCCTATCTGGAATGGCACCTGAACTGCACCTGGGATGAAGAGCACGGCCTCGCCGCCGTCACCCACGGCAGCCGCGTCATCGACCTCGACCGCGGCGAGACCGATATCTACAAGAGCTTCGCCGACAACGGCACCCTCGAACAGGAACTAAAAGACTCCGAAAAATACATCGGCATGCGCGCCACCGGCAAACAAAAGCCCTGGTACCAAATCTGGTAATTCCTATCCGCGATCTTTCTCCTTGGTTTCGTGCCTTTTCGCGTATTTCGTGGTTAAAAAAACTCCTGCTTTCTTTGATGGTCCACGAATCAAGAAATAAGAAAACAGGAAGGCCAATCCTCTACGTCGCGATTT
>JBDSLC010000107.1:0-11504 GCA_039916585.1 Pyrinomonadaceae bacterium
GATATGTCGAAGCCCGTCACATCGAATCCCAGATCATCCAAATAAACCGCGTCGTCACCCAAGCCACAACCGACCACCAACGCCTTTCGCCCGTCGCCCCGCAGCCCGTATCGTTCGGCCCACGTTCTAAGGAACCGGTTGGGTTCAAGATCCGCCCACGAGATCTTTTGATTGTCTCCGTCGGCCTGCTTATAAACCGCTTCAAACCATCCCGTCGCGTCGCCCCGACTGGCAAACTCACCGGCCAATTCCCTTTGCCGTGCTCTTATCTCTTCTTTTTCGTCCGTCATTCCGGCTCCTTTTCACTTAACCCTTCTCGCTTTCAGTTACTCCGATAGATCTAAAATGGAATATCCATATCGGTCGGAGCACCCGCTTCCTTCCACGCCCTCCAACCGCCGGCCATCGACAGCACATTCGTATAGCCCATCTTCTGCAGATTGTCCGCCGCTAAAGCTGACCGATACCCGCCGCCGCAGTACAAGATCAATTCCGCATCCTTGTCCGGTATCTGATGAACGATGTCGCGCTCGATCACACCGCGGCCCATATGGATCGAGCCCTCGGCATATCCCATTCCCCGCTCATTATCCTCACGAACATCGATCAACGTCGCCCCACCCGCCTTCCGCTCCATCGCCTCCGCAACCGTCACCTCCGTAATCCGCGGCATCACTTCATTTACAAGCTCAAAAAACTCTTTTGAATGATCCATCTTTCTTCCTGCCTTTGTTTCGTATTTCTTCTTTCGTGGATAAATTCTAGTGCAATAAGCGTTCAAGACAAGGCAATCGGCCTCACTAGCTTACAGATCACCAAACTCCTATAATTATAGTTTCGCTCTATTTTGAAACTTACTAAAGAGGGTAAAGCATTGGCAGAACAATTTGACGTTGTAATCATCGGTTCAGGTCCGGGCGGATACGTCGCCGCAGTTCGGGCGGGCCAACTTGGTCTCAAGGTCGCGATCGTAGAAAAGGAAAAGGACGCGAAACTCGGCGGCACATGCGGACTCCGCGGCTGCATCCCGACCAAGGCTCTTCTCAACGCGGCATATCTTTACGACAAGGCGTCGCATTTCGAGAACTTCGGCCTCAAGGTCGAGGGCCTCTCCTACGATTTTCCCGCTGTCCAAAAATACAAGCAGGGCGTCGTCGATAAGAACGCCGCTGGCGTGACCTATCTGATGAAGAAGAACAAGGTCACCGTCTTCAACGGCTTTGGAAAGATCGCAGGCAAAGGCAAAGGCAAGGTCGAGGTTGACCTTGCCGACGGCAAAAAGGAAACGATCGACGCTAAGAACATCATCATCGCCACCGGATCCGTCGTCCGCCCGATTCCCGGCTTCGAAGTCGACGGCAAGCAGGTCGTTAACTCCGACCAGATCCTCGAACTCCCATCGGTGCCGAAATCGATGATCGTCATGGGCTCCGGCGCGGTCGGCGTCGAGTTCGCCAGCGTCTATCACCGCTTCGGCTGCGACGTCACGGTTGTCGAACTCCTCGACCGAATCGTTCCCATCGAAGACGCCGACGTATCCAAAGAACTAGCACGTGCCTTCAAAAAGCAGGGCATCAAGTGCGAGACCGGCATCAAGCTCGACAAGCTTACGAAAGACAAAAAGGGCGTTAAGGTTTCCGGCAAGAACGCTAAGGGCGAGGATGTCACGTTCGAAGCCGAGATGCTGCTGGTCGCCGTCGGCCGTATGCCGTATCTCGACAAACTCGGGCTGGATAAGACCAAGGTCGTGGTCAACCCCCGCGGCACGATCAAGGTCAACGAATATTGCGAAACCGACGAGCCGAACGTCTTCGCGATAGGCGACGTTATCGACACCGCCTGGCTTGCTCACCTCGCGTCGAAAGAAGGCATTCTCGTCGTCGAAAAGATCGCGGGCAAAAAGGTCGAGCCGATCAAGCAGAACCTGGTTCCCAACTGCACCTACTGCGACCCAGAAGTCGCCAGCGTCGGCCTGACCGAAGCAAAGGCGAAGGAAGCGGGCTACGATGTGAAGGTCGGCAAGTTCCCGTTCTCGGCTTCCGGCAAAGCGCGCATCCTCGGCGAGACTGACGGCTTCGTAAAGATCGTCGCCGAGAAGAAATATGACGAGGTCCTAGGCGTCCACATCATCGGCCCACACGCTACCGAACTCCTCGCCGAAGCGGTCGTTGCCATGGCTCTCGAAACCACCGCCGACGAACTCGGTCGCGTCATCCACGCCCACCCGACCGTCAGCGAAGCCGTCATGGAAGCCGCCGAAGGCGTCCATGATTTGACCATCCATATGTAGGCCCATTGCCATAACCTAACTGTTAGGTTATTATACTTATGCCGACTGTTCTTCGAGTGGACGGGTTCTCATTCAGGATGAGAACCCGAGATCACGATCCACCGCATGTTCATGTATTTCATAGCGGTAAAGAAACCGTGGTTCTCTTGGGAGATGAGCTAGCCCTCCCATCGATCAGAGACTGGCGTGATATGCCGGCAAGACAGATACGAACGGCATTGGAGTTGGTCGCGGAAAATCAGGAGTTCCTAAGGAACGAATGGAGGAAGATATACAGATGATCTCCACGAGGAAGTTAATTAGTGACGCTGAGTTTGAACGTCAGATGAAGGCAGCAGAGAAGGCTCCTGTTACGGAACCTGAAGCGACCAAAGCATTCTATAAAGACGGCGAGGTGCACATCTTTCTGTCGTCCGGCTGGAGTTTCTCGTTCCCACCGAAACAGTTTTCTGAGTTTAAGAACGCCACTGAAAAAGACTTGAAAGCTGTCGGCCTGATCGGCCGCTACACTCTTACTTGCGAACCGCTTGATGTTGATATGTCCATCGGAGGAATAATCTTTGACCTTATCGGCGATAAATTCCTAAATGCCGAGATCGCCCGCCGCAATGGTTCCGCGACCAGCGAAAAGAAAAAAACGGCATCCCGAACAAATGGCAAACTCGGCGGCCGCCCAAAGAAAACAAAAAGAGATCTCGTCGCCTAGCGCCCGACGGTTTCCGAATCCATCAGGAAGCCGCCGAAGGCGGCCACGACCTAACGATCCATATGTAAATCCGGACGCGGGCGCCTTCGTCCGCGTTTTCGAGCAGAACCGAGTGGTCAGTTTGCCTCGGCGACTGGCCATTTTTACTTTGACTTATGTACGGCAGCGTGCCACACTGATATTGTTATGCTCTCTCTGGAATCAAGACTAAGCATCCGGCTCCCAGCTGCAATTAAAGAACGCATCGAACATGCGGCGATGCTCTCTGGTATGTCCGTGACTGAGTTCACCATCTCCAACCTCGCCGAGACAGCCGACGAGATCATAAAGCGGAGTGACTTTCGCAAACTGTCGAACCGCGACCGCGACATCCTTCTCGCAATGCTCGATTCCGATGGCAAGCCGAACAAAAAGCTGGAAAAGGCATTTAAGGCGATGAAGGAACTCATTGCGGAATGACCTTCCGCATCGAAGCTCTCTCCAAGCACCATGACCGCAAGCACTTCGACTGCGGCGAAGAAAGCCTGAATATCTTTCTCAGACAATTCGCACGGCAGAATGATGAGAAAGGCCTAGGCCGAACCTACGTCGCAGTCAAATCTGATGATTCGAAGATCTACGGTTACTACACCCTATCGAGCAACTCTATTGGCTTCGAGACCGTGCCCGATAAACTGCCGCGTTATCCCGTGCCTGTCATCCATCTCGGAAGACTAGCCGTCGATAAGTCAGTCCAAGGTCAACACCTTGGTGAAGCACTGCTTGCCCACGCCTTGCAGCGCTCCGCTAAGATAGCCGAACAACTCGGCATCTATGGCGTCGAGGTGTTTGCTCTCAATCAAAATGCACGGCAATTTTATTTAGGATTCGGACTGACAGAACTTAAGGACGACAAACTGCATCTGTATATTACGATCAAGGACATCGTGAAAATGGCGGATGATTAGTTCCCGATATTCGCAAAAGCCGGCCACAGGAACGTTCAATAGGAACATGAGACTCAAATTCACAGTGTCCGCGATCATACTCGCTCTCCTCGCAATGACCGCCCTCGCCGATCAGGCGGCTTACATCACGCAGGCACAGGCTCAAAAGGCGGCGGCGTTTCTTAAGGACAAGAAGCGGATCCGTCATTACTGCAACCCGTGCGACGACAAGGGCGACCGCGTGGAAGACATTTCTACCGTCGAAGCAGTCGCCGTCACCGACAGTAAGCCTTACTGGGAAGTGCTCGTCAACGGCAAGGGCATCGACCTCGCCTACGTCTATTACCAGGAAAAAGAAGGCGGCGAGTGGAAGAACCTCGCAAAGAAAATGAAGATCAAGGTCGACGACGTTCCAAAATCTTTGCACTAGTTCCTAACCGGGAGCGATGGCGAACGGGTCCAGAGCGACAATACCGAAACGAGCCGCCCCACACGGCTCGTTTTGCCGTCTTCATTCGAGCTTTTTCGGCCACTTTGCCTTAACAATTAGGTAGAGCTATCATTAGTCTTTTCACCTTTTAACGATATGGCTAACAAAGGCGTGGACATTGCTCCCGCAGACGGAAAACTCGGAATATTACTGGTTGGCCTTGGGGCCGTTTCAACGACGCTCGTCGCCGGTGTCGAGGCGATCAAGCGCGGCATTTCGGAGCCGGTCGGCAGCCTGACTCAGATGGGCACGATCCGCCTTGGCAAACGCACGGATAACAACGTGCCGAAGATCAAGGATTTCGTACCGCTCGCGAGCCTCGACGACATCGTTTTCGGCGCTTGGGATATTTTTTACGACAACGCGTACGAGGCGGCGATCAACGCCGGCGTGCTTGATAAGGATCTGCTTAATCAGGTCTCCGAACAGCTGGCAAGTCTGAAGCCGATGGCCGCCGTGTTCGAGCAGAACTACGTCAAACGTATCACCGGCGAGAACGTCAAGACCGGCAAGAACAAAATGGAGCTGGCCGAACAGCTCATTGAAGACATCGCCAAGTTCAAGACCGACAACGGCTGCGACCGTCTCGTGATCGTCTGGTGCGCATCGACCGAGATCTACGTCGAAGAGTCGGAAGT
Source organism: Pyrinomonadaceae bacterium (assembly GCA_039916585.1). Taxonomy (GTDB): domain Bacteria; phylum Acidobacteriota; class Blastocatellia; order Pyrinomonadales; family Pyrinomonadaceae; genus OLB17. The sequence goes on from JBDSLC010000107.1 coordinate 5,051, forward strand.
GCACACGTCGATCGAGGTGTTCGAAAAGGCGATGTACGACAACGATCCGCGGATCGCTCCGTCCATGATCTATGCCTATGCCGCGATCAAATCAGGCGTGCCATTCGCCAACGGTGCCCCGAACCTGACCGTCGACATTCCTGCACTGACCGAACTCGCCGAGCAGCACAACGTCGCGATCTGCGGAAAGGATTTCAAGACCGGCCAGACTTTGATGAAGACCATCCTCGCCCCGGGATTAAAGTCGCGTATGCTCGGCCTTGACGGCTGGTATTCGACCAACATCCTTGGCAACCGAGACGGCGAAGTGCTCGACGATCCTGAGAACTTCAAGTCGAAGGAAGTTTCGAAACTTTCCGTGCTCGAACATATCTTCCAACCCGAAGTTTACCCGGGCCTATACGGAGATTTTTCACACGTCGTCAAGATCAACTACTATCCGCCCCGCGGCGATAATAAAGAAGGTTGGGACAACATCGACATCTTCGGCTGGCTCGGTTACAAGATGCAGATCAAGGTGAACTTCCTCTGCCGCGACTCGATCCTCGCCGCGCCGCTTGCCCTCGACCTGGCCTTGTTCATGGATCTTGCTCAACGTGTCGGAATGAAGGGCGTTCAAGAATGGCTGTCGTTCTACTTCAAAGCCCCGCAAACCGCGCCGGGGCTGTACCCGGAGCACGACATCTTTATCCAGTTGATGAAGCTGAAAAACACGCTTCGGCATATGAAGGGTGAAGATCTGATCACCCATCTCGGTCTTGAATATTACGATTAGTCTTCGGTCAATCCGTCCGGTCGGACACAGTAACGAAGACCATTACAAAGCGGAGAACCTAGAATGCCGAATTACGTGGTGTCGCTCGCAGTTTTGGGTAATTGCTTGCCTATGGAACAAGTCCAAGCGATTGCCGCGATCCTGCGGCCTTGGTTTGATTCTTGCAATGAGCAAGGATCCGTCAGAAGATTTACCCAAGTTCTGATAGATGTAAACGCGACCGCCGCCAACTCAACACATTCGAACCTCGTTATTTATTTCGTCAATAGTTCAGATGAAAGCGTGATCGTAACTACGCCTAACTTCAGAGGGGACCCGGATGGATTGGGAGGCCTAACCTTGCACCCCGCCCACCCGACGGGGGAGGCACCATGCGAAGTGTATGTTTCCGAGCATCATGGTGATCTGCGTGAAATGGCCATCACCGTCTTCCACGAGGCAATGCATAACCAGTTATATCTTGGAAACAGTCTCCACACTCACGGGGGAGCTGCCGGATCGCCGGGAACAGGTCCAACCCGAGAAAACTTCACGGAGATGCACAATTCCCTTTTGACGAGGCGCCGCCAATGGTTAGGGGGTTGGGCTGCTTATGAACGCATCCGACTTTAATGACGTTACGCTTTGAATCCGAAGAAAAACGCCATATATTTGTAATCGGCAGGATTTCCGAAATTTACCTTGAAGATTTATCGATTCTGTGCAAAATAACGTGTAGGCGGATGATTTCCCTATGCATCCACCGCACGCATCGACACGAATCCAGCCAACGGTTAATTTATTGACATCATCTTTAGTGACGTAAGGATTGCTTCACCCGCAAATCCTCAGTTTTAAGAACGTCACCCGAACTAGGGCGGAGATCTCTCGCACAGGTTTTCCCGCTGAGGGAGAAGATATCGAGATGAAAAACGAAACGGCCAAGAAAAAAGAATCAACCGGCACCGGGGTATTGCTCGATCCCGATAGAAAAAGCCCGCGAGCCGCTGAATTTGAAGACAAGCTTTCAGCGTTGATCGTGGGCCAGGAACGCGCCGTCCGCCGCATGAGCGGACTGTTTCAGATCTATCTTGCCGGGATGAACAACCCGACGCGACCGATCGGCACAATGCTTTTCCTCGGGCCGACCGGATCAGGTAAAACCCGAGTCGTCGAGGCCGCATCACAGGTTCTCCTAAACGATCCGCACGCCGTCGTCAAGATCGACTGCGCCGAGTTCCAACACTCGCACGAGATCGCAAAGCTCATCGGCTCGCCTCCGGGATATCTCGGCCATCGCGAAACTTCGCCGATGCTCACGCAGGAAAATCTCGACAAGGCCCATACCGAGGACACCAAACTCACCTTCGTTCTCTTCGACGAGATCGAGAAAGCATCGGATTCGCTGTGGCAGCTTCTGCTTGGAATTCTGGATAAGGCAACGCTCACGCTCGGCGACAACCGCCGCGTTGATTTTTCGCGAACGGTCGTCATTATGACCTCCAACCTCGGTGCCCGAGAGATGTCCGATATGATCTCCGGCGGCATCGGGTTTGCACCGACCAAGACCGATCAGGCGAAGGCTGACAACGAGATCGACACCAAGATCTATCGAACTGCACTCGAAGCAGCTAAGCGGAAATTCTCACCCGAGTTTATGAACCGCATCGACAAGGTCGTAGTTTTCCGCAGCCTGAAGGAACATCACCTGCGGCGAATCCTTGAGATCGAACTGCGGTCGGTTCAGGATCGTATCACGGAATCCGCCGGTACCAAGTTCATCTTCGAATGTACCGACCCTGCGAAGGAATATCTGCTTAGTGAAGGCATCGACCTCAAGTACGGTGCGCGCCATTTGAAGCGTGCCATCGAGCGCTTTCTCGTCTATCCGCTCTCGAACCTGGTTGCCACGCAGCAGGTGGAGACAGGCGACCTCGTTCTGGTAGATTACGACGGTGAAAAACTATCGTTCCGCAAACAGGCGGGCAAGATGATCATTGCCGACACTCCTGATGATTCGACCATTGATGAAATGCTGCTAGCTAAGTCAGACGGAGTCGGATTGCCGATGCCCCACGCCTCGGCCGCCCCGCAGACTGCCAAGTCGAAAGGCGAGCAGAACGACAACTAGAATTGTACAAACCCGCCCGTTAGCAAGAGCGATCCATTCAACGTAGAGCATCGCCCTTGCTAACAGGCGGGCCTGCATTTGTCTAACTAAGCCTTCAATTGATCTAAAAACTCGGCGTCGATGTACTCCGCGATCTCGTCGCGCACCTTTCGAAACTCGCTGACTCGCTCGTCGAACGTTCCCTCTGCTTCAGCAGGGTCGTGAAACGCGTGATGTATTAGCCTCGTCTTCGCAGGAAAATACGGGCAGTTCTCCTTCGCGTTATCGCACACCGTGAGCACATAATCGATCTCAATTCCAGCAAACTCATCGACGGACTTCGACCTGTTTCCCGAAATATCGATCCCGATCTCCCTCAATGCCTCGATCGCCTCCGGTCGCGCAATGCTTGGTTTCGTCCCCGCGCTGTCGACATCAAAACGTTCGCCAAGCTTCGCCTTCAACAATCCCTCCGCCATTTGGCTCCGCGCGGAATTTCCCGTGCACAGAACGAGTATTCGCCGCGGCTTCATTTCTTCCATATCAAACTACCGCCTCATTGAATTTCGTACGCTGCCTGAGTGCTACGCGAACCAGCAGTATCAGTACCGGAACTTCTATCAGCGGCCCGATCACCGCCGCGAACGCGACGCCCGAATTAATACCGAATACCGCGATCGCGACCGCAATTCCGAGTTCGAAATTGTTACCCGCCGCCGTAAATGCAAGCGACGTACTTTTCGGATAATCGGCACCCGCCTTCTTTGCTAGATAGAATGCCGAGAAGAACATAATCACGAAATAGAGCACCAACGGTATCGCGATCCGAACGACATCGAACGGAATCTCGACTATCAACTGCCCCTTGTAGCTAAACATCACGACGATCGTGAACAGCAACGCCATTAGCGTGATCGGGCTGATCTTCGGAATAAATACGTTGTCATACCATTCGCGGCCCTTCGCTCGGAGCAGCACAAACCGCGTCAACATTCCCGCAAAGAACGGAATTCCCAGGTAAATGAGTACGCTCTCCGCGATCTGGCCGATGCTGATATCCACCGCCGCACCCGCCACTCCGAACAGGGGCGGGAGCATTGTTACGAAAATATACGCGTAGACGCTATAGAAAAGGACTTGGAAAATACTATTGAAGGCTACCAGGCCAGCGACATATTCGTTGTCGCCTCCCGCTAGATCGTTCCAGACGATCACCATCGCAATGCATCGAGCAATGCCGATCATGATCAGCCCGATCATATATTCCGGCTTATCGGATAAGAAGGCCACCGCCAGCCCGAACATCAACAGCGGACCGATTATCCAGTTCTGCACGAGCGAGAGGCCCAGGATCTTGGTGTTGCGAAAAACGTAAGACAGTTCCTCATACTTCACCTTGGCCAGCGGCGGATACATCATCAGGATCAGACCGATAGCGATGGGAATATTGGTGGTTCCCGCCTGAAAGCGGTTGATGAGATCGGCAGTCCCGGGGATCAAATACCCGAACCCGACGCCGAGTGCCATCGCCGCGAAGATCCACAGAGTTAAATACCGGTCTAGAAAACCTAAGTTTTTAGAGGACAGCGTGGAATCGGCCTGGGGTGGTGTCATTGGTTATTAGTCATCCTAACGCATCATATATGTCTTGGCAAATATCAGTGATGCTCTCAATGCCTACCGATATTCTCAACAACCCCTCCGAAACGCCAGCGGCCGCTCTTTCTTTCGGCGACAGAGTCGCATGGGTCATCAATGCAACCGGTTGGATCAGCGTCTCAACGCCGCCGAGCGACGTGGCGAAAGTGCAAACCTTCAGATCATTGACCAATGATTTAGCGGCTTCCGCGGTCCCCACGTCCGCACCCAGCATTCCGCCGAACCCGCGCATTTGCCGTTTAGCGATCTCATGATTCTGATGATCTTCTAGTCCCGGATAGTAAACCGCGGAGATCTTTGTGTGCTCTAATAACATATTCGCTAAGGCAGATGCATTCGCATTATGCCGCTCCATTCTAAGTCCCAGCGTTTTAATTCCACGCAAGACCAACCACGCTACCTGAGGAGCGATATTCCCCCCATAGTACTTGGCGGCCCCATGCCGAGCCTTCTCAACCAGGTCCCGCCGCCCTGCCATCACGCCGGCCGTTAGATCGCTATGCCCGCCAAGATATTTGGTGGCGCTGTGGATCACCAGGTCCGCCCCAAGTTCCAGGGGCCGCTGATTAAATGGCGTCGCAAATGTGTTATCGACCACCGTCGCAACTCCAGCTTTCTTCCCGATTGCCGCGACTTCCGCAATATCCGTGATCCTTACAAGTGGATTCGACGGCGACTCGATCCAGAACATCTTCGTGTTCGGGCGCATGGCGGCCGCGTACGCTTCGGCATCTGCAGCGTCTACAAACGTCGTCTCGACACCGAACGCATCGCCGATATGCTTTAGAAAATTCGTCGTCGTCGAATACATCGACTCCGGTGCGACAACGTGATCGCCCGAACCGACCAGCGTGAACGCTGCTGCCGATACCGCCGCCATTCCGGACGCAAACGCCAACCCCGCTTCGCCGTTTTCGAGCTCGGCCACTGTACGCTCGAGAGCGTCAACCGTCGGGTTGCCCAGCCGGCCGTAAAAATAGCCGTCTTTTTCGTAGTTGTGGATCGCGATGCCATCATCGGCGTCAGCGAAAGCGAAGACCGAGGCCGGATATATCGGCACCGAAAGAGCCCCGAAATTAGCCGTACGGTCTTCGCCCGCGTGGACAGAAAGCGTGAAAAACGAGTCGTCGTTCATCGTTAAAACTCCATTAACAGCAAGGTGAATTTGTCGCTGCAATGGTAGTTGCTTTCTGGCTCGGGGTGCAACATGCGGACGTTGAAATCGGGCTCGCGCTGGTAAGTTCTCCGTGAGCTACCTTCTCGCCGCAGCCGCATGAGGTTGTGCCCGGCTCGGTATTCTCTAGCACGACGAAAACTTCCCATTCGTTACCGTCCGGATCGCGGGCCCAAGTCTTGTCCTGCAATGCATAGCAGCAGTCCACTTTCATCTCGTCCACAGTTAGCAGACCTGATTCGACCCATTTCTCCCGCGTCTTCAGAACATCATCAGTCGATTCGACCTGGATCCCGAGGTGCGAAAGCGTTCCACCTTGCGTGTATGCGACCTCGTTCAGAACAAAATTGATGGGCGGGTTCTGAACGTCGAACTTCGCGTATCCGAAACGCGCCTTCTCGCTTGCCTCGCCGAGTTGATCCTTAACGATCGAATGCGTAGTCGTATTGCCCTTGATGAACTTCATCGGCTCGATACCGAAAAGCTTCTTATAGAAATCGACGCTGGCTTCAACGTCCTTTACATTAAGAGAGATATGCGGTTTGAGTGCTTTGATTGACATAAATTATGGCCTCTTATCTAAATTCATATACGCTTCTACATATATGTTAAAGCGAATATATTCTCCTGATCGCATATTGTCAACAGAAAATTTCAATTTTGTGATAATATTTTCAGTATGAGCAAGATCTCCTATCTAAAAGCGATGGAAACAATGTTCATGGCGCTGGCGGATAAGACACGACTTCGACTCCTC
>JBDSLC010000108.1:0-4810 GCA_039916585.1 Pyrinomonadaceae bacterium
CAGGTTGATCCGTAGTGCTCTGGAGTAAAGTTCTTGGACGTGGGCAATCTTTTTTTCCGCCAGAAGTCGCGAGAACGCTGGTATCAACGACTGCGACATCGCGTTTGAGAAAAGGGTCATCATCGTCGCGAGGGTGAATGCGACGGAGTAGTACGCGAAAACCTCGACTGATGTGAATCGCGGAAGAAGAAGCTTTTCGAGGTTCGCGAGCAGCATTCCGGCCGCTAGTGCGAAAACTATCGTTAGGCCAAAATTCAACATCGGTCGGATGACGCGGCGGTCGATGGTTAGGTCGAATAGGCGGGGGAGGAGGCGGCCGGAGGTGTAGATGTGTCCGGCGAGAGTCAGGATGCTGGCGATCATCAGTACCATGACGGCACCAAGGATGCCGCCGCCGAGGTAGATCACGATCGGGGTTGCGACGATCCCGACAATACGAAACCCCGATGTGACGAAAGTGTTGAGATCCATCCTAAGGCGTGCGAGCTGCGGAGTATTGAAGATACCGTTAAGGAAATTCACCACGAACGTTACCGCGGCGAATTTTAGAGCGAGTGCCGCCTCTGCCTGAAGGTGCTCCGGCACGTTGAAGAGCGTCACGATCCAGCCGGAAAACCCGACGATCGCCGCCGCGACCGGCAGCGATGCGACCAGGGTGATAACCGCCGCAGTGCGTACTACGCGAGCTTCTCGCTCAGGGTCATTCGCCGCATAGGCCTCCGAGCCGAATTTTGTCGAGGCTATCGACATACCGAAATCCGCGAATCCAAAATATCCCGGAATCAGACCGATCAGGATCAACACTCCGTAGCCTTCAGCTCCAAGCATTCTAATGACGAAGGGGGTTGTGACAAGTGAGAAGGCGAGGGGGGCAACCTGGCCGGCTAGGGTCCACATTGAGCCTTTGACGACCTTGGTGGTCATTCCGGCGGTGGACGGTATCTGTTTTTGTGCTTCGCCGGGTGAGTCGACGGTTAGCTCTGGTGTCACGTAGGTTAGTTTAGCACGCACTGGCGTCTGAGGCTTTTGGACTTCAAGTTTGGGTGTGGTTTCCGGTTTTCCAATGTCCTGTGTGGATTTACCGCAAGGCCGGTCGCCGGGTGAGGCCTAGACACTCGGCCTTCCCGGAGCCGAAATCAGCGCGCGCCTGGTACCCTAAAAGCGCGTTTCAAACCCGCCAATGTGCCGGTGCAGACGACCCCTCGCTGCGTTTCACTCGACTCTTCGAAAAAGATGTGGCACGTGCCACATATAAAGAGACGGAGAGGTAACCCCCCTGTTTACAGGCACTTCCGCGTTCATCCTGACTCCCTAACCTTTAGATGTGGCACGTGCCACAATTTTCAACTTCAAATTTGCCGGCTTTTCGAACGCCAAATCTGCAGAGTGTGAATTTTAAAGTTGGTGATAGGCGGATGACCGAAAAGGCACCGCTCACGCCGCCATGAACGCCGCGATCTCACGATTCGCCGAACCGAGAAGATCCCGAACCTCGGGGATCGACAAATTTAAGTCGTTTGACGAATATTCGCCATTGAGGACGGTTTTGACCTCGTCATGCACGCGGAGTTCGGGGAGAACGGGGAGGATGGCGTAAAAGCCGTCGCGTTCTTCGGCGCGGAAACATTCTTCTTCGCTGACCATTATCTCGTGGACCTTTTCGCCGGGTCGAATGCCTGTAAAGACTATCGGCAGATCCTTGTCGCCCATCAGGGCCTTCGCTACATCGACCATCTTCGCGGACGCGACTTGCGGAATGTATGTCTCGCCTCGGTTACCGGTATTTATAGCCGCAAATATGGTATCGACGGCCTTGTCCAGCGATAGCAGGAACCGCGTCATCTCGGGCAGCGTTACCGTCAGCGGCTTGTTATCGCGAATCTGCTCGACGAAAAGCGGAACGATCGATCCGCGCGACGCAATGACGTTGCCATACCGTACGCACATCAGCCGCGTATCGGTACAGTCGCGGTTAGCCTCAATAAAGATGCGTTCCTGAAGGGCCTTCGTCATGCCCATCACGTTGATCGGCTTGCAGGCCTTATCCGTCGAAATGCCGACAACAAGTTCAACCGGCAAACGGTTCTCGCGAATGGCTGTGACGATATTCTGAGCCCCGTTGATGTTGGTCTGAACCGCTTCGTAAGGGAAATATTCACACGACGGAACCTGCTTTAACGCCGCGGCATTAAATACGACGTCAGCCGGCCGCATCGCAGCGACCACAGCTGAATAATCTCGCACATCGCCGATACGAAAATTTAGTAAGTCCTGCGAATTCTGATAGATAACGTCGTCGGTCGCGGCTTCCTTGTTCATATAGTCAAGCCGCATATAGTGCTGCTTGGCCTCATCGCGAGAAAAAACCGTGATCTGTGCCGGCCGCCCCATTTCGCCTGATAATAGCCGCCGCACCAGCACCTGCCCAAGCGAACCCGTACCGCCGGTAACAAGAATATGTTTATTTTCCAAAAGCTTCATAAATTTATATCGCTGCCAATCTGCCGCCCAGATTGGTGCACGCGAGCTAAACAATCAGCTTAACATCCGTGCCGACATCATCCGAACGCAAAAACCAGCAAGAGAAGCGTCATTTCGGATTAGGAGTCGAACATTTATGTCAGGTCAATGCGCGCACATGCTGGACGACGGCAACTGTAAAGTTGCTCCGGCCAAGAGTTCCGCCGGAAATGTGGTTGTTGATGCCCGACGGCCGGAGGGTGACATCGTTATCACAGCCTCGGTCGGCCAAGGCGGGGCAAACAAAAAAGAGGACGTCTTCAATATTCAGTATGGACTCAACCAGGTACCGCCCATCGACGGTGGGCCATCTCCGCAATTGAAGATGGATGGCCTCTGCGGACCAAAGACGATCGGCGCGATAAAAAACTTTCAGCTCAAGCATTTCGGGTGGCAAGGGGCTGACGGACGTATCGACCCCGGGAAGCAGACGATCAAGAAACTCAATGAAAAGCGGCAGCGTTGGGTGACGCCAACTCTGCCGCCCAGCCTTGCGACGGACGGCTGGCTTCTTGCGGACATGCTCCGGCACGTTCCGCACACGCGGTCATGTGTCGAAGCGGCCATACAGAAGGTCAGGAGTGCAAGATCGAATGGGCCGGGAACGAGTTTGGTTGAAAAGCATTACCGCATCGGCGGTGATCCCGTCGGACTCAACCGGATCGAGGAAATGTATTCTCTGATGCTGAAAGTGCTCGACCGGCCGGATTTCTACTGCACACTCGACACGACCGATGAAGGGGAAGGCATCAGTACTGTGGCATTTGCCCGCTTGGGCGGCTTTTTTATCGCTGACGCCGCCGGCAAGATAAAGTTTCGCCGCGGTGCCTGGGTCGCGTCAGGAATTCAAGATTTCGCGGCGTTCGTTTTCATCCACGAGATGCGACACTTCGTCGAGCGTTCAAGCGATGTTGGTCACCACGGAAAGGGTTGGGTAACCGACGAAGGTATGCAAAAGCTGCGTCCTGATCAAACCGTTTTCAACTGCGACACCTACGCCGGCTTCGCACTTGAATCTCGCAACGGCGAAATGCAGCGTCCAGGCTGGGTGAAGACGACAGCGTTCAGATAGCCGCCCACTACGGGAGACTCGCCAGGTAATTCTCTGCCGTTTCGATATGAGTGGCTCGTTTTTCGGGTGCCATTTTATCGAAGGTCTTGACCAACATTCCTAATCGAGGATTCTTGAGGAAAAAGCCGCGGTGCACGTCCATAAACCGCCAGAAGAGGCTGTCCCATATACTTTGCCAGTCCCCCTTTGGAAAGTCACCCATCTTCATTAGGTAACTGCTCCCGCTGATGTAGGGTTTGGTGGCCATCAACCCGCCGTCGGCAAACTGGCTCATTCCGTAAACGTTCGTGACCATCACCCAATCGTATGCGTCAATGAACAGTTCCATGAACCAGCGATAAACCTCATCAGGATCGAATTCGCACAGCAGCATGAAATTCCCGATCACCATCAGCCGTTCGATGTGATGGCAATATCCGGTTTCAAGCACCTTCTTGATCGTCAGATCGATCGGTAACATGCCGGTCGTGCCGGTCCAAAAACTTTCCGGGATCTTTCGCTTGAACTTCCAGAAATTGCTCGTACGCTCGCGCGTTCCGGCCGTTTCATAGACACCCCTAATAAACTCTCGCCAGCCAATGATCTGCCGAACGAACCCTTCAAGCGAATTTAGCGGAATGTCCTTTTCAGCAGCAAACTTCAGCGTCGTCTCGATGATCTCATGCGGCGTCAACAGGCCGACGTTCATAATGGGGGTCAGAAGACTATGGTGCAGGATCTTCTCGTCCGCGACTAGTGCGTCCTCATAATCGCCAAACTCACGAAAACGCGTTCTGAGAAATTCGTCGAGCCACCGGCGACTCTCGACGTAGGTTGTCGGATAGATGAAGGGGCCATTCAGCGCTCCGTAGTTGTCGTTGAAATTGCACACAACATACGAGGCCGCCTCACGAATAAACTCATTCTCCGCCGGAAACTCAACCTGTGGAGGAACTCTCGCTTTCGGATATTTAAGGCGATTATCAGCGTCGAACGACCATTTCCCCCCCACTGGCTGAAATTGTTCATCGAGCAAGATCTGTCTTTTCTTGCGCTGTTGAGTGTAAAAATCCGTCTGAAAGTAATGCTTCTTCGTTTTGAAATATGCTTGCAGGTCCGACCTTGAATTCAAGAACATCGGCGATTCGTGTTCGACCAGTCTTACTTCAGCGCCAAATCTTCTGATGCGTTTTTCGAGCCAGTTATCAGCAACATCGCAAAAATGGATCTCATCGACTC
>JBDSLC010000109.1:0-22180 GCA_039916585.1 Pyrinomonadaceae bacterium
GTTCGGCGCCTCGATTCAGGTTGAATGCCCAGTCGAAAAACCTCGGCTGCCACGGCGATCCGTAGATCTTCAGGCCGTCGATATCTGTGGACGAGTCTTTGAGATAGATGATGCTCGGGTCGAGCATCGTCGCGCAAGCTCGTCGTTCTTTTCGAATAGCCAATCATGATTCCCGGCAACAAAGATCTTTCGCCTATGCGGCAATCCCGTAAACCACCGGTTGAATGCCCGCACCTGTTCAATCGACCCAACCGTGGTGGCATCACCCGAGTGGATGAGCAGATCCCCGTCCGGTACAACGATCTCCTCGTTATGACTATGCGTGTCAGAGATGCAGACGATCCGCATATTCGGAATATTATTTCGAGAGCCGGACCACCATCTTTACAAGATCGATTGCCCTCTCTGGCTCTGTCCTAAGTCGAGTGAGCATCGCTTCGCCAACATGGTTCGAAATCGGTCCGACGATGTTTCGACTGACCACCTTTCCTTTGATAGCGCCTTCGTACATCGGTCTGTCCATACGAAGATGAACCGCTGCAACGAGCAATCGTGATAAACCGCCGATGGTCATTGTTCCATCGACCGAGTCGGCCGACTCTTTTTGAAAGTGAATCAGGGCAGCCAAAACCCCTTTCAGAACTCCTTCAACATGTGTACCGTCCTCCATCGATCGCTCTTCGTTCACAAAAGAAATCAGATATGGCATATCAACAGAATTCCCCCGGAAATAGAGGGCAAGATCAATCGAAAACTCGTCGAAATCGTGCTCGATTGTCGTTGCGAATTGCGGCTCCGCATGTTCGTATAGACGCTGCAAATCGACTAGATCAGCGAGTCCGTGTTCAAACCTGAAAATAGCCTCGCCGGCATCCCCGTTTGTCTCATAGATAACGCGAAGGCTTTTTCCTGCATACAGATATGCAAGTGTCCTGAAGACCTCCAGCAGAGGGTTCCAGTCGAAACTCTCGTCCGGTGAGACTATGCTCTCGTCGATCTTGAATTCTATCTCGACGGTCGTTAGACCTGCTTTGAGTGCCTGTGAAGACACAACCGCTTTGTATCCTTGGGCAAACCGAACCTCGCGGATATCGCCCGTTTCCAAGTTCTTTTGCCTTACATGGAAGGTCGAACAAATAGCATTCAGAGCTGCTAGTTCGTAATCGACAGAACGACCCGACCACTCCCCATATGGCGGATCAGTGAATACGCTTTCATCCATCGGACCGTCCGGCACATGTAACGAAATTCGACCCGATCTTCCGTCAAGAATCTCAAAGGTGAAGTTATCGGAGTTCGCAACAGTTACCGCGTATCTAACGAACTGGCGCAGAAGTAGGTAAACACCTCGGATCGTCGTCGAGCCAAGATACATTGCCGGCCGCTTCCGAACTGCTTGGACGAAAGAAAGATCTTCAGGAGTGCGACTCACAAAACTAATCCTCGGATTCAGTCAAAATTGGGGCGATCTTCAAATCGAGCGCTCCGCATGCGGGCATAGCCCCTATTCTTCGACACAGGCATTTCTGACCTGAAACCACTTGCCCCCGCGCCGTGCGCACGACCATTCTTCGTAGACGCCCGAATACCATATTGCGAACGCGACCGTGCACAACGTTATCACCAGCGCAAAAAAACCTAAGATTATCCGGCGACTCATCTATTCGATATTGAAGTACTTCGCCTCCGGATGGTGGACTACAATGGCCGACGTCGACTGTTCCGGGTCGAGCATGAACTCGTCGGTCAGTTCGACGTCGATGCGAGACGGGTCGAGCAGTTCGAAGAGTTTGGTCTGATCGGCAATGTTGGGGCACGCGGGATAGCCGAAACTGTATCGCGAGCCTTGGTAGCCTTGGTGGAAAAGCTTGCTTAGCTCCGGTGCGTCATTACCGGCAAAACCAAGTTCTTCGCGGATGCGTTTGTGCCAGAGCTCGGCTAGGGCCTCGGCGGATTCGACGGAAAGGCCGTGGAAGAGTAGGTAATCCTGATAGTTGTCGGCCTTGAAAAGCTCAGCCGAATATTCGCTTGCACGGCGTCCCATCGTGACTAGGTCGAACGCGACGACGTCGATCTTGCCTGAATCTTTCGACGCGAAATAGTCGGCCAAACACAGATTCTTCCCGCCGCGCTGCTCAGCGGCCTGTCGCGGGAATGTGAATCTCATCCGTTCCGTCTGCTCGTCATCCTGATAGATCACGAGGTCGTTACCCTCGGACTGACACGGGAAATATCCGTAAACTAACTTAGCCTCAAGCAGCTTCTCGCGGATCGCTTTTGCCTTAACCTCGGCGAACTTAGGATAGACGGTTTCTTCGAGGATCTGCTTATATTCTTCAGCAGTCTTCTTGCCCTGCTTGAACTGCCACTGGCCCTTGAACAGCGCGGTTTCATTGATGTACGCGAAGACTTTCGTCAGATCGGTGATCTCGACGACCTTTGAGCCGTAGAACGGAGCTTTGGGGAGTTCCGTTGCGACCGAAATATTGGACCGCGTCGTGTGCGTGGTATCGCCAGGCGGTCGCGACGAGACGCGGGCGGCCTCAACTCCGAGTTTTGCGTCCTCGCCTACGAGGTCTTCGGCGTCCGCCACGGTATCGATACCTTCAGAGAAACCACCCGCTAACGCAGGCGGTACTGACAGGGCACCGGCAGCCGCGACTTTAGACTTTGGATTTTGGGCCTTGGACTCGGCTTGGGTTAGTTGGTCCATCGCGTGCAGTCCGTCGAAGGCGTCGCGAGCATAGAACAGTTTGCCGTTGAACAGCGGTATCAGGTCGGCATCGACGTAGCGCCGATTCAAGGCGGCGCCGCCGAGGATCACGGGCACGTTGATGCCGCGTTCATTCATTAGCTCAAGGTTATCGCGCATTATCAGCGTCGATTTGACCAGCAAGCCGCTCATCCCGATGGCGTCGCATTTTGATTCCTCGGCCGCACGCAGAATGTCGTCGATCGGCTGCTTGATGCCGAGATTTACAACTTTGTAGCCGTTGTTCGTCAGGATGATGTCAACGAGATTCTTGCCGATGTCGTGGACGTCGCCTTTCACCGTTGCGAGCACAAGGACTCCCTTATTCGAACCCTCGACCTTATCCATAAACGGTTCCAGGAACTTCACAGCCGCCTTCATCGACTCGGCGGATTGCAGAACGAATGGCAACTGCATCTGGCCGCTTCCGAAAAGGTCGCCAACCGTTTTCATGCCGTCGAGCAGGATGTCGTTGATGATCTCAAGCGGCGGATATTTTTCGAGAGCGAGTTTAAGAGAGTCTTCCAGCCCGATGCGTTCACCGTCGATGATGTGATGCTTTAGCTTTTCCTCGATCGGCAAATTCGAGATATCGGGCTTGATGGATTGAGCCGATTTACCCTCGAACATCGTCGAAAATTCACCGAGTGGATCGTACGTGCAAATGTCGCCTTCAAACTTTCGCCGGTCATAGATCAGATCGCGGGCCGTGTCGATCTCGTGCTCGCTAAATCGCATCAGCGGCAATATCTTCGACGCGTTGACGATCGCGGAATTCATTCCGGCCTCGACACAGTCGTGCAGAAAAACTGAATTGAGTACGACGCGAGCGGCCGGATTTAGGCCGAACGAAATATTCGAAACACCGAGAATGATGTTGGCTTCGGGCAGTTCTTCGCGGATCTGCTTGATCGCATTGATCGTTTCTACCGCATTCTTACGGTCTTCCTCGATGCCGGTGGAGATCGGCAGGGCCAGTGGATCAAAGAAAATGTCGTGGCCTGGAATCCCAAAGTCGGTCGCGTGGTTATATGCACGCCGAGCGATCCTGATCTTATCGTCGTATGAACGGGCCATACCGTCCTCATCGATCAGCCCGATCACCACGCTTGCACCGAACTCTTTCGCCAGGCCAAGCACTTTTAGAAATCGCGGCTCGCCGTCCTCATAATTCGTCGAATTGAGGATACTCTTCCCGCCCGCGTGTTCAAGGCCAGCCTCCATCTTCTCCCATTCGGTCGAGTCAAACATCAGCGGTATCTTGACCGCCGTTGCGAGCCTCGACGCAAGGGTGTGCATATCGGCCACGCCATCGCGTCCGACGAAATCGACGTTGACGTCGAGAATATGAGCGCCTTCTTTTTCTTGCGATTTCGCGAGATTGATAAGCCCATCCCAATCCTCGGCGTCAAGCAGATCGCGCATCTTCTTCGATCCGCTGGCATTGACACGCTCGCCGACGATCAGGAATGAGGCGTCCTGCGTGTAAGGCTGCTGGAAGTAGATCGACGAGGCTGACGGGACGAGGCCTGCCTTTCTATCTTTCGGGGAAAGATTCCCGACGCGTTCGATCACGAGTTTGAGATGCTCGGGAGTCGTCCCGCAGCATCCGCCGACAACGTTCGCCCCAAAGTCTTTCACGAAGTGCTCTACCTGAGCCGCAAAGCTTTCGGGCGTTTCGTCATAATGCTGCTTGCCATCTTTCACTTCGGGCAGGCCTGCGTTTGGCAGGACCGAAACAGGGATCGGCGAATTTTCGCAGAGATACCTGAAGCTGTCGGCCATCTGCTTTGGCCCGGTGCCGCAGTTCATTCCGATCACGTCGATCGGGAAAGGTTCGAGCGCGGTCAGTGCGGCTCCGATCTCGGTTCCGTTAAGCATCGTGCCGAAAGTTTCGATCGTCACCTGAGCGATCACCGGAATTCGGATCTTGCGGGTTTCGAATTGTTCGAATATCGCCGCCAACGCAGCTTTCGTTTGCAGCAGATCCTGACAGGTTTCGATCAGAAGCACATCACTGCCGCCATCGATCAACCCGCGGACCTGTTCGTAATATGCGGCCTTAAGATCCTTGTAAGTGATGTGACCAAGCGTCGGAAGTTTCGTCCCCGGCCCGATCGAACCGGCAACGAACCGGGGCTTATCCGGCGTCGAATAGTCGCTCGTAATCCGCTTGGCGAGTTCCGCAGCTCGTTTGTTGACGTCGTAGGTCTTTTCCGCGATCCCGAATTCTGCCAGCACGATCTCGCTGCCGCCGAACGAGTTTGTTTCGATCACGTCACATCCGACATCAAGAAACGCCTTATGCACCGTCTCGATCGCGTCCGGCCGCGTGTACAGAAGATTCTCCGAACAATTCTCAAACGCCGGCCCGCCCCACTCGTCGATCGACAAGTTCAGCGACTGCAGATAAGTACCCATTGCGCCGTCAAACACGACGACTTTTTCTTTCAGTAGATCAAGAAATTTCATTTTTATCCCGGTACTTACCTGTGAAACTCTTCAGCAATCAGGGCTCGAACTCTTCCAACTTCTTCGGTACTGTCAAAAAAGCGCTTTGGCACACCGTAGAAAATATTTGACTGTACATAAAACAGAAAGTCGGTAGGCGTCTCTAAGATTTTTTTAAATGAGCTCCATTCACTTTTCGCATTACTCCGAGGACCATTGATCTCCACACCGTCTGAATCAAATGTCATCGTCACCAATTCTGCGGATTCGGCGGCTTTCCTTGCAGCTCCCTTAAGAGAAAGGTACATGACCGCTCCCGCGAAAAGAGGTACAAACAATGACGTAGCATAAACAATCCATCGTTTATCGACCGAACCTGGCAAAGGCGTCGCCATAGCCGCATAAAAGGAAAAAGAACCGAGTACCAGGCCGATCAGTAAGATCGCAACTAACAATTTCCACCGCCGTTGGTGCCAAAGAACGCGAAAGAAGTCATTCGCTTCATTGTGCATTCGAATGGAGATCTTCTGACCGTCGCTCATAATAATAAAACTCTGTACCGCGTAACAGCACAGAGTCTCGATAATTTATTGATCTCTCTGCTGTTTAGCCGCTTATTTTACGTGGCCGCAAGTCGCAATAACTCACCACTTTCTAACCTTTCTAGTTTAGGAGTTAGAAAGGCAGTGGTCAAATAGCGGTCCGGCGGCATAGGAGCCATTGCATCTGCCCAAGTCCCCGGTCCCGCAGTTCACCTAAGCTGTTTGAGTTGAAGCATTCGCGAGGGTCAATTTGATTCATTTGAAGCAAGATCTACAACTTGCGACCAGTTTCTTACGAAGATACTTTAACTATAGGTTGTTTTGTTCCGCTCCATTCTGCGTGCCTCTTTTTGTTCCATTCGGAACAATATCTGAGACTAACCCGAACTTTCAACGACGTACCTCAGGCTCTTATATACGATTTTCAAAGATCCGCGCGCCCGTGTCCATTGCTGCCGGGTCAATCATACTGCCATAGCCGCAACATTGTGTCAACGATTAATTCACCTAATGAAAATAAAGATCGGCGGTCGGATGTGTCCGAGCGCCGATCCGTATGAACCTGATCCGAAGTCTACTTCTTCGTAAAGTAATCGAAAGCCATTGAGGCGATGTCGTCGAGCGAGCTGCCGTCGCGGTCGCTGTCGAGCATTGACGATGCCATATCCATCATCGGATTGCCTGCTGATGGCGCCGCCGCGGCGTGATTTCCGCCGGATGCTCCGCCGAGAATTCCACCGAGCAGTCCGCCGAGGCCATCGGCCCCTACATTTTCCTGCTGTTTCTTCTGGCCGAGATAGCCCATGACGATAGGAGCGAGCATCATCAGGATCTGGGCGACCTGACCCATCCCGAGGCCAGATTTTTGGCTGACATCCTGAGCGACCTCTCCCTGGCTTCCGCCAAAGATGTGGCCAAGAATGCCGCCCGCATCAGCTTGACGCGGTGTCGGCGTAGATTGATCGAGGATCATACTGCCCAAGTTGCCGAGATTTCCAAGAATGCTTCCGTCGTGATCATTCGAAAGTGCCGCATCCAGGCTCTGAGCACCTTGCGGAGTAGAAGCATTGTTTGCTAATCCTCCTAGGATTGCCGGTAAAGCTGCCTGAATTGCCGTGTTCACCAGCGACGGTTCGGCACCTACCTGGCCGCTGATCTGCTCAACAGCCTCGTTTCCCTGCTGCTGCCCCAAAAGATCTTGTAATGAAAACATACCTGATTCTCCTTGCTTGTTTGTTTCGGAAATTGTGTAGGAAGATGTTATCAGAGAAATCTTTCGTCGCCTACGATCTTCGCCCGATCCAATCGATGCGCTCAAAGTCAAAACTCAATGTTTATTTGCTCCTCCTCTTATCGGCGGCTCTCTTTTCGGGTTGCGGAGAAGAGAATTCTGTCCGTTCGTTCACAACCGTTCGGACGTTCGGCACAGCTGGCGACGATATCGGAGAGCCATTCGGAATTGCGGCGAAGGGAGACCAGATCTACGTTTCGGACGGGTCTGAGGGAAAGATCTGGAGTTTTGCGCAAGGAACATTTACGCAGATCGCCGACGGGCTTGGCACCCCCTCCGCTGTCGTCGTTGCTCCGGATGGCGATCTGATCGTTGTGGACTCTGAAATTCGATCAGTGAAGCGTGTAACCCCGAGCGGTTCGGTTTCCGTAATAGCAGGCACTGGTAACGCATCAGAAAATAGCTTTATTGAATTCAAGGGCCCGATCGGCGTGACGGTTGGTCAAAACGGAGAAGCATACGTCTCTGACACGTACGACGACCGGATCAAGAAGGTCAGTATTGACGGCACAGTGAACACGCTTGCCGGCGGAACCCGCGGATTCGGAGATGGGATCGGCGTGTCAGCCCAGTTCGACACGCCGCTGGGGCTCGCGATGTGGGGCGAGCGGCTGTTGGTGGCGGACGCCGGGAATCGAAGAATTCGGGTCGTGGAGCCGGACGGGCGCGTTTGGACGCTCGCGGGAAATGGCGGCGGCGATCTGGTGGATGGGTTTCCGCTGCAGGCGAGTTTCGTTCGTCCAACCGCGATCGCCGTTGGGCCTGACGGAGCGATCTATGTTGCCGATGGAAATGCGATCCGCGTTATCGGCCGGAGGTCGTTTGCATATGTCGAGACGATCGCGGGCGGAAGTGGTCGTGGTTTTCGCGACGGGAATCCGCTGACCGCGCAATTCAATCGGCCTTCGGGATTGGCATTTGATGGCGAGGGTCGCCTGCTCGTTGCAGACAGCGATAACGGTTTGGTCCGAGTTCTCGATTTCGAGCCTTCACCAAAAGCTGACAGCATCAAGCCGCGAACCTACACAGCCGAACAATTTCGCGAGCTTAAGCCACCTCGATGGCCTTACGATCCCCCCGAGGCAAAACGTGACATCGCAGGAACGCTCGGCGAGATCCGCGGCGAGATCGATGATCAGAATTCGGATGTTTGGTTTCACAACGGACTTGACATCGCGGGCGGGTACGGCGAGACGGCTCGGGTGATTCGGGACGAAACGGTGCTGAATCCGATGTCCGCCGAGAATTTCGGGACTCTTCGAGAACTGCTGCGGATGCCGACGATCGGGTACATCCACATACGCCTCGGGCGTGATAAAGACAACCGCGGCTTTAACGATCCGAGATTCATTTTCTCGTATGACGCAATCGGAAAATTGAAGGGCGTCCGAGTTCCGCGCGGCGCAAAGTTCACCGCGGGTGACCCGATCGGCACGCTGAACCCAATGAATCACGTACACCTGATCGCCGGGCCAAGCGGAGCCGAAATGAACGCGTTAGCGGCCTTAACTCTTCCGGGAGTAAGCGATTCAATATCCCCGACGATTGAAAAAGTCACTCTTTTTGATGCCGGCTGGCATGAAACTGAAACACAACCGGGCTCCTCGCGTATCAAGGTGGCAGGAAAGGCGAGGGTTGTGGTTCGTGCGTTCGACCGGATGGACGGCAACCCTGCAAGACGTCGGCTGGGTGTTTATCGCGTCGGATATCAAATACTAAATTCCGACAGCTCGCCGAAGTCGGAAGTTGACTGGACGATCACATTCGATCGCAATCCGCCATCGGAAGCCGTGAAAACGGTTTACGCCCGCGGAAGCAAGTCTGGTTATACGGACGAGACGCTCTTTAATTACATCGTCACGAACCACTTGAGGCCTAATTCCTATGGCGAAGGTTTTCTTGACGGATCCACATTCGAACCCGGGAATTATACGATCCGAGTTTTCGCCGCGGATTTTTTCGGCAACCAAGCTTCCAAAGATATTCAGATCGAGGTGATCAGATAATGAGATTTTTAGCATCCGCATTTCTATTTGTATTAACAATCTCCCCGTTAACCGCATTTGCGATCGATCCACCGGCGATGTACATCACTCCCCCGGCACCAAAGATATCTGTCGAAGAACGGCATGCCGAGCTCGCGAAGCGGCGTGCCGCGGTCGCGTCAAAAATGGACGACAAGAGTGTTCTGGTGTTGTTCTCAGCCGAGTCGAAGTTATATACGAATGATGTGGACTACGTCTTTCGGCAGGAGAACAATCTCTACTACCTGACGGGGTTGAAACAGGACGATGCGACGCTCGTGATCACCAAGGATGGTTCCAAGATCACGGAGGCGGTGTTCGTTCCGAAACGCGTCCCCCTTCGGGAAGCCTGGGAAGGACGGATGTATTCGAATGAGGATGTGACCCGAATCTCGGGCGTCACAACGATCGTTGATGCCGCCGAACGTGACAAATATCTGGATGCGCTGAAAGGTAAACGCGACTGGACATCAACCGACGGCAAACTTACGTTGATGTCTAACCCCGCGACTCTTTACCTACTGCTACCGATGGCAGCGCAGGATCGGATAGGTGCTAAGGAGTACAAGCAGGAGGTGGATTTCTCGGTCGGGTTCGACACCTCTATCAAGAATGCCCGGCCCATCTTCGACAGCCTAAGGCAGATCAAGTCGCCGTACGAACTGAAACTTCTTCAACACGCGATCGACATCACCACCGAGGCTCAAATGCGCTCGATGGCGATCGTCGGACGTGCCGAGTGGGAGTATCAGGTGCACGCCGAAGTCGAATATACTTTTCGCCGTCGTAACGCGGACTTCTGGGGCTATCCGTCGATCGTCGGATGCGGTGCGAATGCGACAACGCTTCATTACGTCGAGTCGCAAAGCCCGATCGTAAAAGGCCAACTGCTGCTGATGGACGTCGGTGCAGAATACGAACATTACACTGCGGACGTGACGCGAACCTATCCGGTAAACGGCAAGTTTACGAAGGAACAGGCTGAGATCTACCAGATCGTTTACGATGCTCAGGAAGCGGTTGCTAAGGCGACGAAACCGGGCGTGACGATGCAGCAGTTGGGTATCCTTGCACGTAACACGATCGCCGAAGGGCTGCAGAAGATCGGGCTGGTAACTGACTACAAGCCAGCGACCAAACCGGGCGACGAGTTCGTTCCGCGTTCGCAAGAAGTTAGCAACTGGTTCATTCATGGGCTAGGACATTGGCTTGGCATGAATGTTCATGACGTGGGAGCGTACGGCCCGCCACTGAAAGCCGGAATGGTCTTCACGAATGAACCCGGTATCTACATCCGAGAAGATGCCTTTGCAAAGATCCCAGACAATCCTGAAGGCATTGCGTATAAGTCGAAGGTGAAAGCCGCATACGAGAAATACATGAACATCGGCGTTCGCATCGAGGATGATATGCTTGTGACCGACACGGGCGTCACCTGGATGACCGGGAAGCTGCCGCGGTCCATTGCCGACATCGAAGCATTCATGGCAAAGGGACCGAAAGAAGTACCCTATACAGCCAGGCGAGCTCCGACGGGGGGCGTTCTTACCGCCTCAATGTACTAACAGAACGGGCTGCCTAACGGCGGCCTTTTCTTTGACTAAGCTGCTCAAAGCTGTAATCCTTTTCAGAAGTTTATGAGTCGGATCGCTTTCCTTTTTTTAACTACCGCACTACTCGTTTCATCCTGCAATCTCATCAAGCGGGAGCAGGCCGCAAATGTCACGCCGGTCCGAACTCCAATTTCCGTAGCAGCGTCGACACCTGCCCCAACTTCAGAGTCGACTCCCGAAGGTGCGGCAGGAATGTCCGCAACGGTGGCGTGCCAGAAGATCGATCCGGGTGAATTCGACGTTTATAGAAAGCAGACCTTCGCGATCGACTTCGAGCCTTTTCGGAATTCATGTTTCGTTACTTCATACAATCCCGAATACAAAGATCCGCCATTGGAATCGCAGTTTGCGATCTTTAAGAACGGTAAGAAAGCTTTCGACTTCCCTTCGCAGTTCAACGGTGTAAATTTCGGATGTTGGATCGACGCTGTGTCGTTTAAAGACCTCAACGGAGACGAGAAAACGGATGTGATCGTCGTCACCAAGTGTCAGGGGAAGGAAGGCACGTATAATGAGAACAGCGTCTACGTCAACGACGGCAAGGGATTCACAACCCGTGAGGATGCGAATACGCAACTGAGCGAATTCAAGTCGGTGAAGCAGTTGGTCGACTTCGTGCAAGAGAACAGGAGTATGTTCTTCTAAATGCTTCCACTCGTTATCGTAAACCCAAAGTCCGCCTCGGGAGCCACGCGAAACAATTGGTCAGCGATCGCCAGCGACCTGCGTACTCATTTCGGAGCATTTCAGGTCGCGTTTACGAAAGGTCCAGGTGATGGAATAGATCTCGCGAAGCGGTCGGCGGGCGATGGGCGGAAGTTGATCATCGCTTGCGGCGGCGACGGAACGATCAACGAGATCGCCAATGGGATCATCGAGTCCGGAACCGATTGCGAACTTGGGATCTTTCCATCGGGTACTGGCGGTGATTTTCGTCGGACGTTGGGAATACCAAGTGAGCCGCGTGAAGCAGCCCGTTCTATGCGTGAAGGTCGCACCAAGGCGATCGACGTCGGGCGTGTTACGTATCGAAACTTCGATGGTGAGGATGTAAGCCGGTACTTCCTTAACGTGACCTCCTTCGGACTTGCGGCCGGGATCATCGGACGGGTCAAAGGTTCTAACGCAATGAACTGGCTGCCGCTCGACACGGTCCGAGGCCGTGCGAGTTTTGCGTTATCGACTCTTCAGGAAGTGGTCGGGATCGGAACGACGACTGTTCGCGTGAAGATCGACGACGGCGAAGAACGGCCGCTGTCTACTGTCAACTTCTGCATCGCCAATGCCCGATATTTCGGCGGCGGGATGATGATCGCCCCCGACGCCAAGCTTAACGATGGCTTTCTTGACGTGATCAACATCGGCGATATCAACACCGCAAAGATCATCCTCAACGCTTACACGCTCTACCGAGGCACTCATCTGGATCTACCGGAAGTCGCGGACACTCTCGCTAAACGCATCGAAGCGCGTCCGATGAACGCCGGCGAAACGGTTCATATCGAGGTCGATGGTGAACTTTTGGGCATGTTGCCCGCGCTTTATGAAGTTATCCCCGGAGCCCTACATGTCCGAGTACCCATTGCCAAATAAATCTTGCCTTTCGTGTTAACAATTAGCTAAACTCACGTAAATTCAATTGCCGAAGTTGTGGATACACAACGCGGGGGATCCAAATCGGTTTCCGTATAGTTCGGAACAGGGGCTAATCTGAGAAAGCTCAGAAGAAGACTTCTTCGCTTCCAGCCCGTCAGCTAACCTCGTAGGCAAACACGAAGAAGGACATAATACCCGATTCTCAAGAGAGGTCGTGAAGGAGCGTTCTTCACGACCTCTTTGTGTATCCGGATTGTTCTTCGACCGAACCTTTGCATGTTGGAGGCTAGATCGAATGAAGAGAATTACCATCATCGGTGGCGGGGCGAGCGGAACCCTCCTTGCGCTAAATCTGCTCAAGTACAAGGGCGACCGTCGACTCGAGATCAACCTGGTCGAAAAGCGTCCGCACATCGGGCGAGGGGTCGCGTTTTCGACGCAGGAAGATTCTCATTTGTTGAATGTAACTGCGGGCAAGATGGGAGCCTACGCGGACGACGTGGAGCACTTTCATCGATGGTTGATTGAAAATGAAATGGACTATGCTGCCACGGCATTCGTTCCGCGTCGCGTCTTTGGCGAATACCTTCGGGAGCAGATTGAGGAAGCGAACAACGCTAAGGCCGAGAATGTGGATCTGAATATTTTCGATGATGAGGCTATCAATGTTCACGTC
The DNA here is from genome assembly GCA_039916585.1 of Pyrinomonadaceae bacterium. Lineage (GTDB taxonomy): Bacteria > Acidobacteriota > Blastocatellia > Pyrinomonadales > Pyrinomonadaceae > OLB17. The sequence continues at coordinate 12,946 of JBDSLC010000109.1, forward strand.
GAAGACGGCAAGGCGAACGTACAGCTTGCATCAGGCGATCATATTTATTCTGAAAAGGTCGTACTCGCATTTGGTAATTTTCTGCCGCCGCACCCGACAGTTGCCGACCAGTCATTCGTTAATTCGCCAAAGTACTTTCAAGATCCGTGGACGCCGGAAGTCTTCAACTCGATCGACACCGGCGACAGCATCCTCATCGTCGGAACGGGCCTTTCGATGGTCGACGTGACGATGCAGCTCAACAAGCTTCGTCATCAAGGGCTGATCAATGCCATCTCGACACGGGGACAATTGCCAGCGGTCCACAAATTTGGATTCACGTACTCCTCATTTTACGAAGAGATCAAAGGTGCGACGCGGGTTACCGACATCCTTAGGACCGTAAGAGCTCACGTTAAGAAATCTGAGGCCGACAGCAGCGATTGGCGAGCCGTGATCGACAGTCTCCGCCCAACGACCCAGCAGATTTGGCTGGATCTGCCGCTGCCTGAGAAGAAATACTTTATGCAGCACCTGAGCCGATATTGGAATGTCGCACGGCATCGAATGCCTCCCGAAGCGGCGTTGATAATCGACGAACTCCGCGGAACAGGTCAGCTACAGATCCTAAAGGGCCGTCTGCAGCGGATCACGTGGGAAGATGGAATCGGCTTCGATGTTCGTTATGCGACGATCGGCCTTGACCAGTATGTCCACGCGGACGTGATCATCAACTGCATCGGATCAGAAAGTCGGTTTGATCAGCTCGATTCGCGGCTTGTGAAGAATCTCATTGAATCGGGCTCTATTCGATGCGACGATCTCCGCTTTGGCCTCGACGCAACGCGAGATGGTCATCTTAAAGGCTCAGATGGAAAGCAGAGCGATATGTTGTACACTTTAGGTACCGCCCTGAAAGGTGTGTTGTGGGAATCAACTGCGATCCCTGAGATTCGCGTACAAGCCCGCAACCTCGCCGAAATGCTTATCGCGCAATAATGTCCGATTCTTTTTGCCAACGTGTCATCGATTCGTTCGAATCCCGCTCCGATAAGACCGCGATGCGGATCGTCGGCGATGATTCGAGCGTCTACACTTTCGGCGAAACACTCGCGAGCGTTCGTTCGGTGGCGTCTCGCCTCTCAGCGGAAGGTGTCGAACATGTCGATCGCGTCGCGTTGATCGGTGAAAATCATCCGAGTTGGGCGGTCGCATACCTCGCGACGATCTTCAACGGGTCGGTTTGTGTGCCGATGGATCCGAACGGCGAGATCGAGACGATCACCAATTTCATTGAGAATTCAGAAGCCAAGCTTGCATTTATCGGCTCGGAAGTTGTTGAGAAATTTTCAAAGATCGAGGAGCGACTTGGCCGAAAGATTCCTGCGGTGGTTTGGGGTAGCGATGCGAGCAGTTCAAATGGCTTTCACGCGTTTGAAGAATGGGAGTCAACGGAGGTGGTCGGGGAACGGGTTCCTACAGCGGCCGGCGACGACATTGCACTCCTCATATACACGAGCGGGACGACTGGAACGCCGAAAGGTGTTCCCCTAACGCATGGCAACATTGTCGCGGAACTGGACGGCGTCAACGAGGTCCTTGCTCTCGACGATCAGGTCAAGATCCTGAGCCTGCTTCCACTTTTCCACGCTTATCTTCAGATCGTGAATCTCTGGGTTGCGACCACCTACGGATGCGAAGTTGGATATCTGAAGGAACTCTCGCCGGCTGAACTGAGCTCGGCAATGAAGGAATTCAAGCCGACGATGCTGTCGACGGTGCCCCGGCTTTGGTATCTCTTCCACAAAAAGATCTTTGATGCCGTCGAAGCCAAGCCGGCTCCGGTACAGGCACTTTTCAAGGCAATGCTGGCCGCGAACGGAGCGTTGAGAAATACAGTTGGCGTAAATCTCGGGGAGAAGCTTTTTGGCCAGGTTTATGAATCGTTCGGCGGAAGGCTGCGTCTGGCGATCACGGCTGGCTCCAGGTTTGACGAGAATGTAGCGCGAGATTTTCACAATCTTGGTTTTACAATCATTCAAGGATACGGGCTGACAGAAACCAGCGGAGCTGCCACCGCGACGTTCGAGGACGACAACCGAGTCGGTTCGGTCGGCAAGGCGATGAGCGGCACGGAAATCAAGATCGCGGAGCCCGATAATGACGGCGTCGGCGAAGTTTTGATCCGTGGCAAGGTAGTTTTCAAGGGCTACTATCAGAATCCCGAAGCGACGGCGGAAGCCTTTACGGACGACGGATGGTTTCGCTCGGGCGATCTCGGCAGGATCGATTCCGACGGGCATCTGTTCATCGTCGGACGAGCAAAGGATGTGATCGTGCTGCCTTCGGGCAAGAACGTTCACCCGGAAGATCTCGAGGTTCACTATCTAAAGGCGCCAGAGGTCGAAGAACTTGCCGTGATCGGCGTCGAGGACGAGACAGCCGGACGGGCGGGTGCCGAGAAACTGATCATGGTCGTCGTTCCGAACTTCGAGTATCTGAAGACGGCGAAGCTCTCGAATTCGAAAGAAGCGATCCGATACGCTCTCGACAACCTGGGGCGCGACCTGCCCGAGTATCAGCGTGTCCGTGACTATCTGGTTCGAACCGAACCGTTACCTCGTACCGCGACACGCAAGATCAAGCGGTTTGAGCTAAAGAAACAGATCGAGAGCGGCGAGATCGCCAGCGGGGGACTCCCAGAGAAGAAGGAATGGAAGCTTAAGTCGACGGATTCTGATCTGATGGAAACGTCGCTCGGACGAACCGTCGCCGCGTCTATCCGATCGCAGTCGAAGGATATAGAGATCATTCATCCAGACATGAACCTCGAGATCGACCTTGGTCTCGATTCTCTCGCCCGTGCCGAGTTTTTCGCAGGGCTTGAGCAGGCATTCGAGGCGGAGTTTACCGCTGACCAGGTCGCTGCGGCCCTCACGGTGCGAAATGCCATCGACCTGGTCGGAACAACGGACCTCGGAAAGTCAGTCGGCGAGGGATCTGGTCAAACCGCGCTTTCGACCGACCTTAACTGGGGAAAGATCATCCGAGAAAATACGGATGATCTGCCCGAGGTGCAGGCAGCGCTTCAAGATCGGACGATATTCGTTACTCTTGCGTTCGGCGTCTACCGAGTCTTCAACCTTTTCTGGCGCGTCTTCCTGCGACTGGAAGTTTACGGTGTCGAAAATCTCACGAAAGCTGCTAAAGCGGCTCCGACCTTTTTGATCTGTCCCAATCATCAGAGCTTTTTGGATCCGTTCGTGCTCAGCTCCAACTATCCGTACGCGATCTTCCGTCGCATATTTCACGTCGGCGCCAGCATGTTCTTCAAGGGGCCGATCATGCGGTTCATTTCAAGGATGCTCCGCGTGGTCCCCATAGATCAGGACACGCAGCTCCTGAAAGCGATGAAGGCCGGAGCGATGGGACTCCAGAGGGGAATGGTGCTGAACATTTATCCCGAAGGAGAACGCGCGTTCGACGGAAAGCTGCACGAGTTCAAAAAGGGTGCGGCGATACTTGCGACGGAACTCGACCTGCCGATAGTTCCCGTGGCTCTCGACGGACTGCAGAATGTTTGGGCGCGGCAATCCTGGAAGATCAGACCGGCAAAGGTGAAGATCCGCATAGGCGAACCATTTACCGCCCGCGAACTCGCCCAAGCGGACACGTCGCCCGACAAGATGTACGAGCTAGTAACGGAGTCGCTCCGCGAACGGATCGAAGAAATGATCGCCGAACTTCGCCGAACCGGCAAGTAGCCCATTTCTCCATATCCTGAAAATCTTCCTACCTAAAATACCCCTTAATTCTCGAACGTCCTGACGAAGATGCCCGTTTTCCGTCGTTTTAACGGGTGGCACGGGATTTGAATACGAGGCTTCGGACAAGTATTACCTGCGTCCGAGACCTCAAGTTTCGATCCCAATCAAATCATTAAACACCCAAATGAAAACAACATCCTTCCTCTCACTGCGTTCGATCGTATTGATGCTTGCGCTGATCCTCAGCGTTGGCTCAGCGAACGCACAGCAAACCTTTCAAATCACCACCCTGTCCACGACCGGGGCAAGCCTTATCGAGCACGAACCGATAACTGGCGACGACCGCGGCGGTATTGCCCTATCAGCGTCCCAACTGTTTTATACGGGCGACGGATCCACGGGCCGGTTTGACATTACGAACTTGTCAAACGCGGCTTCGGTCGGCGTCCAATACAACGCCCTCGTCAGCAACATCAGAACTAAGCAAGTTTATTCTCTTGGTACTTCAACAGGACTTTTGCCGAACGGAGGAGGTGTAGTAACCAGGTTAATTCCTCTCGATCCATCGACAGGCCTGCAAGTCGCCGGAGATATAACTCTGTCAGCGTCGATCACGCTTGGCAATTCCGGGAATCTCGCAGGGATCTTTGCGGGATGGGACCGCATCGTGCTTCTCGATGGAACAACGCTGAATGCCTACAATATCGATCTTCCTTCGGGCACAGTGACATCGCTGGGCGTTCAGAATTTACCCTCGAGCTATTTCGTGCTGGGTAACCGAATGTCCTGCGAGAACTGGGCGACGTGGGGCATTGCAGAATACTTCGGCACGACTATCAGACTTGTCTATCCATCCGGCGACGGCGAGGGCCTCACTGCCATTCAGCGCTTCGAGATCGGGACCGGAACAGTTTCGACCGTTGTGGACTTTCCGTCAGGAACGTCCGATATGTGTTCGATCACAGCAGACCCCTCGGCCAACCGGTGGTACTTCCACTATGAGGGCTATGCGGGAGCTTTCGACTTTGGCGTCGATGAGGTAATCGGTTATGCCGATGCGACCTTCCTTGGCCCGTCGGCTGCCGACGTCCAGATCGCAGGCCGCGTTCGCACTCCGCAGGGCCGCGGTGTCTCAGGTGTTAGCGTCAAAGCCTTTGGGCTCGACGGGAATTTCGTAACTGTTTTGACGAATACGTTTGGCTACTACACACTTCCAAAGCTGAAAGCCGGCGACACATATGTGGTAACGGCAGAGTCACGGCGATATGTTTTTGCAGTCTCAAGGCAGGTTGTAACAACCAACGACAATTTGGCGGGCGTGGACTTCGAAACTCGCTAGAAGTTCCTTCATTCTTATCAATTTGCCGGGCACCTTGCCCGGCTTTTTTGCTCATAGCATTGAGGTGTGATTGAATGTTGTTCGAGACAAAGTCACAGATTCCCTTGTAATTTCCGAATACATGAAAATTGTTCTAGGTCTTCTCTTACTCCTTTTGTTGGCACCGACACTCGCCGCTCAAGACTGGCAGTCGGTCTTCGATCGCGGGCTTGAAGAGTTTCGGACGGGAAGGTTCGCTCAGGCGGAACAGACGTTTAGAGCGGCCAGCAGGTCCAATCCGGAGGTTCCAGAGGGTCATTTCAACCTCGGCCTAGCCCTGTTCCGTCAAAAGAAGTATGCTGCCGCATCGACCGCGTTTGCTGAGGCGGTCCGCCTAAGGCCGGGTTATACCAAAGCCCACATTCAACTTGGGACCGCGCTCGAGCTTTCGGGGAATTACACAGGTGCTCTTGCGGCATTCGACAATGCTCAGAAACTTGAACCCGACAATGCGGTTATCTTCTACGAACGCGGACTCGCTCATCGTAACGCGAATAAGTATGCGTCTGCCATTACGCAGTTTCGCCAGGCGGTCGAACTTGACCCGAAATACAAGGCCGCGTACAACGAACTAGCCCGACTTCTTGATAGGACTAAGGCAGAGGACGAGGCTGTTCAGTATTATGAAAGAGTCGCGGACCTTGACCCAAAGGACTCTCACGCACAGTTGCGGATCGGGGAGCATCTGCTGCGGGCGAAAAAGTATCAGGAAGCGGCTACGCAGTTCAAGATCGCGATCGCCCTGGACCCCGATAACGCGAACGCCCATCTCGCCCTCGGGGCGGCCTACTACAACGATGGTAATTACTCGGCGTCCATCGGTCCCTACGAGAATGCTTCAAAGCTCGATCCCAAATCGGCAAGACCAGTGATCTACCTCGCGGACGCCTATCGTATGCAGCGAATGTTTCCCGACGCGAAGACCGCATATCAACGAGCGCTGCGAATAGATCCGAAGTCGGAAGAAGCCCTATATTGGCTTGGTGCGATCGCCGCAACGGAGCAGAACATGGCAATGGCTCGTGAGTATTACAACAAACTCAAACCGATAGATGGAACAAGGGCGGCAAAGTTATTAGAATTCATTACACCCAAGTAAGAGGTAAGCAAGACCGGTCCTTTTAGAGCGCCGCCAAAACTCTGATAGATTGAGAGTATGCCAACAACAGCAATTCTCTGCGGAGCCATACTGATCGTCATCGGTATCGTCGGGTATGTGCACGGAGTCACGAACGACAAGGCCAGCATGACGGCGTTGATCCCCACATTCTTCGGGATCATCCTAGCGGCTTTGGGAGTAGCTTCGCGAGCGAAGGAAAGCCTTCGGAAGCACTTGATGCATGCCGCTCTCGTCGTAGCTTTGCTTGGATTTTTCGCGACTGCGGGGCGACTGCTCTCACGTTTGAGTGAACTCACCGCGTCACCGGCGGTGATCGCTCAAGCCATGATGGCTATCGTTTGCCTCGCGTTCGTCGTACTTGGGATACGCTCTTTCGCAGCAGCACGACGCAACCGAGAGGTTTAAGATTTGCCGTTGACCTTCACGCTATCAAGAACGATCTCGACTGCTAAACCGTCGCCTTCGTTCTTCGCATTTATTTTTCCGTCGTGAGCTAGAATAGCTTGCTGAGCGATGGCAAGTCCGAGACCAGTACCACCCGACCCACGATCACGAGCTTCTCCAACTCGATAGAATGGTCGAAATAAGTTAGCGAGTTCTGCTTCCGGAACTCCCTCGCCGTGATCAACGATTCTAATGGTGGCTTTGCCGTTATTATTTGTGAGCGAGACCTCGACGGCCGTTCCCTCTTTGGTGTAGCGGATCGCGTTTCTAAGAACATTCTCAACCGCGCTTCTTATCAAGCTATCGCTTCCGGTCACACGGCAATCATCTGCCCGGACGACTTTTACTGACCGACTTTTCGCATTGGCCTCGAAATCTGCATCCGCCGCAACCTGCTCTACAAGAGAACGGAGATTCAGCTCTCGCCGATCGAAATCCTTTGACCCACTCTCAAGCTTAGACAGCGTCAGCAGTCGCGAGATCATATCATTGAGCCGCTGCGATTCGCTTTCGATGCGTTGGAAAACGGTTGATGTATCGCCGTTCGACTTTTGCTTGGCGATCTCGAGCGCGACGTTCATTCGAGCCAGTGGCGACCGCAGCTCATGGGACACGTCGCGAGAGAGTCTTTGCTGAGACGTTACAAGCCCTTCGATCCGCTCGGCCATAAGGTCAAAATCCTTAGCTAGCGACGCCAACTCGTCGCGACGCCTGCCGAGTTTATCGGCCACGCGAGTAGAAAGGTCTCCGTCCGCGAATCGCTGAGTCGCCTTACGCAATTTCCCGATCGGCGATGCCAGATATTTCGCGAGCAGCCAACAAAGGATCAGTGCGGCGAATAGCAGTCCGGCGTAACGGACATACCGCAGCGGCGAATCGCCAAAGAACGGAGTGAACCGCGGCCGTTCCCATCGGACGATGAGTACGTATCGTTCACCATTAGACAACGTGAATTTCGTAGCCGAGACGGATGTCGCCGCCTCCGGATTACTTTCGATCTCAACAGCGTCGCTGACCAATGCCTTCGCAACAAGTTCTTTGTACTGCTCCGCTGCAACACCCTGCGACATCCAGACCTTGCCATTCTCGCCGATAAGATCGACCTCGCCTATGTTCTCAGGCTTCCGGATACGTTCAAGAAATTTACCTAAACCCTCTTCGCCCTCGGAGGCGTAGATCTGGGCGGCGGTTTGCGCGAAGATCGTTGTCTGATTGGTAACTGCGACGCGCCAACGGCTAACGACCGGCTCGGTCTGCACCGTCCAGTTTAGAAACACCACCACACTGACCATTAACGCGAGTGCGGCCAAAAACCAAAGAAAGATCTTTACGAAAAGATTCATACAACGGTGTAGATATAGCCCACCGATCGCACGGTCTTGATCCTGTCGCTGCCATCGTCGCGAAGCCCCAGCTTCTTGCGAAGGTTAGAGATATGCATATCCAGACTGCGGTCGAAAGGCGAGAGTTCGCGGTCCAAGACCCGTATACTGAGGTCTTCTTTCTTGATGATCTTGCCGGCTTCCATCAGTAAATGCTTTAGTAGGTCGAATTCCACCGACGTTAGAATGACCTCTTCACCGTTGATTTTCGCCGACCTGGAAGACTCCGAAAGCTCGATATCTTCTACTTGGATCTTGTCCGACCCATTCTCGGCCGGGTCACCCTTAACACGTCGCATTATCGCTCGAAGCCGGGCAACCAACTCCCGCGGATTGAATGGCTTGGGAAGATAATCGTCTGCTCCGGTCTCAAGGCCGACGATGCGTTCCATATCGTCGCCGCGAGCGGTCAGCATCAGCACCGGAAGACTCGAATCAGTTCGCAAGTTCTTCAGAACTTCGAAGCCATTCATCTTCGGCAGCATCACATCGAGGATCGCCATGTCGTACTTACCTGACCGCGCCGCCTCTAGTCCGCTAGCTCCATCGTTGACGACCGCCGTCTCAAATCCTTCGACGCCTAGATATTCGGAGACGAGCTCGCATAGCTCTTCGTCGTCATCAATGATCAGCACCTTGCTCATATCTATATGATTCTACGCGAAAAAAGTGCTGAAAATACGGGGTTTACATTTATTTACACAAGTTCACAGAAGTTCGACAATGATAGGTTTGTGCGGTGCCGGAAAGGTAGATAGACAAAGTGTGATTCTCTAAACTTTCGGTATGGTCTTACCGCCGATGATAACGATCTCAACGGTTCCATCGGCATTCAGCGCGACGAGATCGGCTCGTTTTCCAGCCTCTATGGAGCCCCTTGTATCGGAAAGTCCCAACAGTTTCGCCGGATTTGTTGACGCCATCTTCGCAATTTCGGCGGGCGAAAAACCGATCGAGCGCACGCCATTTACCGCATCAAGCATCGATATCACCGATCCAGCGATGCTGCCGCGTTCATTACGGGTACGCTTGTTTTCGACGATTACAGTCTCGCCCCACAACTGATATGAGCCATCGCCGAGGCCGGTTGGGGCGACCGAATCGCTGATCAGGATCGTCTTGTCCGGAGTCTTTGTCCTGCACGCCATCTCGACCATTCGCGGAT
>JBDSLC010000110.1:0-6887 GCA_039916585.1 Pyrinomonadaceae bacterium
ACAGGAAATCCGGTTGCGGCGAGTTAACGACCGCGACCGGCGAGCTGTCGCTTCTTGCGGACGAAATATCGACGACCTTTTCAGTCGCTTCGGGCTTTGGTTCGTTCGCTTGTGGCCGGGCGACTTTCTTTGGAATCGGTTTAGCCATCGATTTCCTAACCTGTGCTTCAGCGCTTACTGAGATCATCGTGATGACCGCAAATGCGACGACCCACAGTCTCATAAAACTAGATTTAGTGCGTATTGTTATTTCTGGTGTACTCATTGATTTGATTCGGCTCCTCTCTAATTACCGCCAGTCGTCTCACTAACGGAGTTGTTAACGGAAGATGTTTCTTCTGCATCTCCGATAAGAGTTATCGGCGAGACGGTCTTACCGTTTACCGGTTCAACCCTAAAACGAAGGATCGTGAATCCCGTTCGAAGATTGTTGTCGTTGCGGATCGGATTAGATGGACTGTCTTTTAGTAGGAATTTGCATTTAAGCTGGACGGACTCTTCCACGTCCTGCCCCGCAGCTTTCCGACGTATCTTCCTGGTTCCGATCGCACGAAGGATATACGGATCAGTTTCATCGACTGACAGGTCTTGAAGCTCCCACGAAGAATTGACGCTCTCACTCTTTTCAGCAGCGAGGACGCCATTCTGCTTTAGCCGGTTGGCCATCGCCATCGAGAGATCGGGATCGAGCATCCGAAGAAGTTTGTTGACCTGTGCCTCGCGGGTGGATTGTTCGACTTCGTACAGAGAAGTGAGAAATTCCTTTACTAAATATTTCTTATCGGTCGACGTCGGATTGTCCGGGGTTATGCTGACCGTCTCGGTCGAGCCGTAGTCGCGATTGTTAAGTTCGACAACTCTTCCGGAAGATCTATCGATGACTATCCGATCTGCTTTTCTAAAGATGAGAAAAGTGTTAATTCCGCCGCTTAACGCAAGGGCGAACAACAATACCCAAAGTGCCTTGAACAACGAGGCGATGGTTACGATGTCGTCCGGGTCGCGGGTAAGGTAGGTTGCGGCCTCCGTGTGTTGAGCGGAAGTTCCAGGCGACTCGATCTTGTATTCATTTACTTTCATAGGACTTATATCTCAACCGAGCTATGGCAAAAACGGTGCCAGTTGCGAAATGCAGACAACTTCTCGATTAGGCATTCCCGACGTTTCTTTTTCGGCGTAAGAATTTGCCGATTGGTGTGAAACTCGTCCGAGAATGACGTGAAATTTCGCCGACTACTTATGAAGATCTGAAAACCGGTTCTGACCGGCAAATGTTGACCGAGCTCGCTGAGTGGAGTTATTCGGAATCGATGGCCCGACGATGACGGGTCCGAGATCTAGTTGTTCGGGCGAGTCTTGTTTACTGAAAGAAACCAATCTTCGGCTGCCTGTACGCGGATCGTAGAATACTGAAATAGCCTCCGCTTCTGGGAGGTTATCTGGTCTTGGTAATTCGGGTGAACGGGCGATCTGCTCGGGTTGCCGAAAGCTCGAAAATCTTCCTTGTTCCTTTAACCAGCGATAGACATTCACACCTTGAGAAACGTACCCCATCGTCTCCTTATATGGGGGGACGCCGTTCGTAGTCTTACGCCTCGAGGCGTTGATCAACTTTCCATTGGAGTTCAGTGCACGGCCCTGAAGATAGGCTGATACTGTCCCTTCACCCGCGTTGTATGCCGCAAGGATCGACTCGAGCTTCCCATCAAATAAACGCCCTAAATACCGCACATACCGAGCAGCCGCAAACACCGAAGCGGTTGGTTCAAATGGATCCGCGAGCCCAAAACGCTCTGCCGTCGCCGGCATGAACTGCATCATCCCTCGGGCATACTTCGGGCTTGTCAGCCAAGGACGAAATCGGGTTTCGTTGTAGGCGATGGTCCACAGAATAAGCGGATCGACGCCTTCAGTTTTGGCCGCCTTCTCAATCGTCGCCTCGAATAATCTCGCCCTCTCAAGCACGTCCATTCTGGCAAGCGCGGTTCGAGAGATTCTATGTGTTTCCTGTGCCGCCGCTGAAAGAGAAAGTCCGAGGAAGAACAAGACGATGGTTAGGGAGGTGCTAGCGACGATGGTGTTCGGTTGTTTCATGCCGAAAGCCTTGGGCAACCAATGTGCCAACCACCCATTCGCCGAAAACGGCACGACCCTTGCAGAGCAAAAGAAATCAATGACGGTTCAAGGCGTCATTCATAGCTTCAAGAAATCTACTTTGCGAGGACGAACATGAAGAAACTTTTAACAATCACCAAGGGCGGCCTAACTCAATTGGCACCGTTCCTATTGGTCCTACTTTTCACCGATCTTGCATCTGCTCAAGGCCCGATCTTCACCGGCGACGCAAGCAATCTGTCCAACATCATCCGTGAAGCACTCAAGCTTATGGCGATCATTCTGTTCTGTCTCGGAGCGGTCGGCGTGGCGTGGTCGATCTACAACAAGATGACCGGAAAGGAATGGGGCAACCAGGCGTTCGGTTCGCTTCTTTCGTTTGCGTTCGGAACCATCGTCGCCGTCTTCTGGCAGCTTGCACAAGGCAGAGCGGTCGGTGTCGATACCAACTTTTAGGAGGAGGCCAGATGAGAAGACGTGCAACACGCCCCAATGTTTTCAGGGGACTCAAGAGGTTCGGGGTTTACTCGACTGATTGGAAGTTCATCCTGATCCCGACCGCCATTGCTTATCTCGTTCCATTTGTTCTGGGGCTCTGGGTCGGGTACGTACCGTTGGGGTTCCCGGTCGGACTACTCGTATTCCTAACTCTTCTGGGGATCTTCAACTACTTACGCCTCAGCAAACCGAGGTACTGGCTTTCACAGAAGTTCAACGCAGAGATCGACAGATGGGCGACTTTTCGGTCACCTCTGCAAGGCGAGATCGAACCGACCGGTTGGACAAACTCAGACAGGAAATAAACATGGACATCGCAAACCTATCATTCACACATATCGTGATCTCGCTCTTCGGTGGGCTTCTTTCCGCTGGCCTCGGTCTCGTTGCCGGATACCGGATGATCCCGGCGTTCAAGCTACAAAAGACTCGCTTGATCGATATTCCCGTGTTAGAAAAGGCCAAAGAACAATCAAAATTAGAAGCAGTCGGAAGACTGCTCCCGACGGAGATAGCCGGACTCGACGGCAACTTCATTCGATACAAGGACGGGAGCTACGGCAAGGCCTACATCTTCGAGCCGTCGAACAGTCTCTACATCGACGGAAATGTTACAGAACAGCGGATCGAGGAACTCAAAACTATCCTCAAGTTCGAGAAGCCGAAGAATACCGTCATACAGTTTCGATTCATTAATTCGCTGGATACGGGAGAGGTACTCCGGGACCATCTGCTTTCGCGAGATACGGAATCATCCGACCCGGTCGCAGGCGTCCTTCAGGCCACCAATCTTTCACTCCATGAAGAGGCGATCAGATCCGGCGAGGTGATGCGGCAAACCGCGACGGTCTGGGTCCGTGTGCCGGTAAGAGATGCGGGTGACAAGGGAGTCCTTTCGTCACTACTGCCTTCGCTTGTAAGAGATGTTAAGGAATACGGGATCGCACGACTGCTCCGCCCGCCCTTTATAAGGATAAGAAATCGCGAAAGTGAATTGATGGTGCAGAGAGAGGTGCAAAGTGAGGCCGTGTGCAGACTCAAAGCGTCACGTGTATTTCAATCGTTCGAGGCGAACTTTCCGAGAAGCCTGCAGCTCCGTGAAATGGGCCGAACTGAAGTTTTCGAAGCACTCTTTACCAGCCATCGCAGGGAGCATCAGAACTTCCCGAACCTGAGCAATTCAGAGTGTGTAGATCTACGGCGATATCTGTGCAGTTCAAATATCGAGAGCACTCGCGAGCAGTATGTCCGGCACAATGGAACGCCCGCAAGTCTGGTCAGCCTAAAGACACTGCCGAACGGGTTTGTTACCGCAGACATAATGCGGTATCTGACGGCCACGCGTGCTCTCGGTTTTCCGCATGAGATCGTCGTCGATCTGATGACCACCGAAAAACAGGCTGCAAAAAAGGACCTTCAAAAACGCATCGACCGGATCGAGGGAAGCCGCAACACCTGGCTCGGATTTCGGAATCTCAAAAAGGATGCGATCGTGATCAAGTCCGATCTTGAGAACCTACTCGAACAGGTGGAAGGCGACAACGAAGAGATCTGCAACCTCCGCTTGAATGTCATTGTCTTTGCTGGTCGCTCGAAAGGAGCAAAGGAAGAGCGGAAGCAGCTTGAGATACTCGACGACCGGTGCGACGCGGTTGTTTCGTCGATCCGAAAGAAGATCGGTGCAGATGCGATACGGGAAGACGCCATCAGGCAGCGAGCCATTTATCCGCGAATGCTCGCCGGCGAGCTTTCCTCGAAACCGACCGGACAGGAACTCACCGAAACCGCCGATTCAGTAATTGCGTTTGTTCCAACCGAAACAAGCTGGCGGGGAAGCAGGCGGCCGCACAGCATTTTCATCACGCCAAATGGACAGATGTTCGGGCTTGATCTATACGATCGGGCTCTGATCAAGTCTCCGACAGTCATCGTCACCGCCGCATCAGGCGAAGGGAAGTCCTTCCTCGCCTCGATGCTTATCACGGACATTCGTGCACATCGAGGGAATGTAAAGGTCCGCGTAATGGACTACCGGCATTCGTTCAAACCGATCTGTCGCCTGTTCGGCGGCCGTCATATAGAGTTCAATGAAGCGGATCCAAAGCCCATCAACATCTGGAACTACCCGGGAATCGAGAAAGGTGTTCGCCCGACAAAGCGCCAGCTTTCGATGGTGCTGACCGACATTCTTATTCTAAGCAAAACGCCGCGGACCGACGCGATCACAAGTGCCATAGCCGCGACCGTCATCGATGAGGTCTACAAGATGTCGCTCGCCCGAAACGGGAACGGTAGGCCGAAGTTCCAGCCAACCCTTGGGCATTTCCTCGATGTTCTTAAGACCTACCACTGGGAACCCGCACAGCAGGAACCGGCAAGTGAGCTTTACCTAAAACTCAACGTTCACCGGAAAGATCCCTGGCTCAACTCTCCGACGCATCCGGACTATGACGTGCCGTCAATGTTCGACGTGTTCGAGCTATCAGGCATCAGCGGCCTCGACGAAAAGATACGTGAGAGCGTCGGTTATCGGATCAGCGCTCAGATAATGCAGGAGATCGGAGAAGAAGACGATAGGAAGCAAAAGACACCGATCCTTTTTCTTTGCGATGAGATGCGCGAGATCAACAAACACTTTCCGGCGATCCAGGAGCTAATTGCCGAGGCTTCTGTTACCGGGCGCAAGGAAGGCCTAGTGACGGTTCTTTTCTCACAGGCCTACGAGCACTTTACTGGAACCGCAGAACGTCCAAACGAGATGGGAATAGACCTTGTAAAAAATTCGGGTGTAAAGATGATCGGCAAACAGATCGGCGGCTTCGACCGTCTGGCATTAGACTGCGAACTCGCACCCGAAACGGTCGCAGCGGTCCGTGCGATCCGAAATCAATATGGCCGATACACGCAATGGGTCTTTGTCATTGGCAGCGGGGCGGACAAGATCGTCCAGATGGCGGAGATACGGCTGTCACCGGCGATGCTTTGGGCCAATACCAACGATACGAACGAAGCCAATGCACGGCGGCTTGTCGAGAATATTCGGCCTGATCTGCCGCCTGAGATCGTCGTCTCGTGGCTGGCCACAAAGTATCCGAGCGGACTGACCGCCGTTGGACTGACGGAGATCTCTTCTTTCGACCTCAATGAACTGAGCGGCCAGGAGGTAGCAACATGACTCGAAACAAACAAACACGAAGACAGATCGTTCTCGGCGTGATTCTCTCGTCGATATTTATCGGGATCGATGTGCGTCCGGCACAGGCGCAATGGACCGTTTTCGATCCCTCGCAATATGCCCTTCAGGTCACGAAAAGGATAGAAGAAGCCGCCCGCTGGCTCGAGACCATCAATCACTATATACAAACCTACGAGCAAGCGGTTCGGCAGTACGAGAAGATGGTCGAGAGCGTTACCAACCTGCGCGGCATCCTCGATAAGGTTGACGAGCAGGTCATGCGCCATAAGCAGCTGATAACGACCTATGCCACTATTGGCCGTTTGATCCGCGGGACCTTTGAACTAAAGAAGCGCATCGAAGCCACCATCACAAGCCAGATCCATTCGGTCGTCAATATCGCAAGACGCTTGAAGAACGGCATCTTCGATATGGAAGCGAACAAGCGGGATCTCGACGATTTTCTACGGCATTCGATCGGTCGAAGTGCCGATGCACATCTTGCCAACCTGGAACGCCTCGCCAAGCTCGATTCCGAACTCGAACGGATGCTCTTCGACCGCGAGAACATACTTCTCGATCTAGCCAAGCTTTACGAGGAGCGGGAGCGGATCGCCGATGAGACCAGGGCGATCTCAGCGAACCCTTCCGCCAATCAGGACGGGGTGCAGTCACTCATCGACCAAATGCTCGCCATCAATCACCGCATCTCTACGGTCGAGGGACAACTGCGAGAACTTGAAGCCAAGATACAGGCGAAGTTCGTCGCCTATGGCTTGAAGATCGAACAGATGACCGAATTCGGGAAAGAGATACGCCGGAGCACCGAGATGATGACCGGTATCACGCGAGCCTCTGATGAATTCTTGCGCGAACTCGAACGCTATGAAGTGTGGAACGACGACGTCTATCAAAGTCCTCTTCCATAGTCACCAGTAAGACCGGGATCTAGAAACTCGTCTAAGACCTAAAAAAACAAAGCCATGAGAAACGTGAATCCATTTCGCCACGCTTTAGCGACAGCTCTATTCGTTTTTGCCGTCTCCGTCACCCCCTGCCTCTTCGCCCCTTCTGCGGCCGGGCAAACCCGGCCGCACCC
>JBDSLC010000111.1:0-9147 GCA_039916585.1 Pyrinomonadaceae bacterium
CAAAACAAAATATCAAGAAAAAACTGGCTGTAGGTGAAACTGTCCTGGTTGAGTTTACGCCGACCGAGGCTGGGGAGATCGCTTTTGCCTGCGGGATGGATATGCTGCGCGGCAAAGTTGTCGTGACCGAAAACTAAAGGAACGAGAAGAAACTTGAGTAGGGGACAAATGAGAAAACTGAAAATATTTCTAGCATTAACGGTGATAGCTGTAGTTGCGAGCGGGGCTTTTGTATTCGTAACGGATGTGGTTGAAGCTCACACCCGAACGGTTAAGATACGCGTGGACAAAAACGGCTTTTCGCCATCGACGATCGACGTTGAGCCGGACCACAAACTGAATCTGGTTTTCAACCGAGCTGATGACGATAACTGCGGCAGCGTAGTCGTATTTCCGAAACTCAAGATCCGCAAAAGATTGCCGATTGGTAGAGACGTTATCGTCAGTGTGATCCCGGCTGCATCGGGGCAGATAACATTTGCGTGTGGGATGGGCATGTACAAGGGCAGCATAGTCGTAAGCGACTAAATTAGCCCGCTAAGAATGAGGGTAAAAATGAAAACAACAATCTTTATGGGCCTGATAAGTGTCGCGTCCATCGCTCTCGCAGCGTGTGGTCAGTCCGCGAGTAACGGCAATTCGATGAATCATAACGCGATGATGAAGAATTCAAACTCATCAACGAACATGAACGGCATGGATCACAATTCGATGCCGATGAATTCGAACACATCGATGAATCATTCGGAAATGAAGAGTTCGCCTAACGCAGCGAGCCAGCCATTCGATCTGCAGTTTCTCGACACGATGACACACCACCATCAGGGTGCTGTTGATATGTCGACGATGGCGTTAACGAAATCGCAAAATGCCGAGCTGAAACAATTCGTGCAAAAAATCATCGACGACCAGAATAAAGAGATCGGTCAGATGAAAGAGTGGCGCGACAAGTGGTATGCCGGAAAACCGATGGCGATGAATATGGAGATGCCGGGCATGGGCGATTCGATGAAGATGATGATGGGCGACGGGATGAAAAAGATGGAGGCAGCGACGGGCAAGGATTTCGACATCCATTTTTTCGACATGATGACTCCTCATCACGCCGGAGCGACGGTAATGGCCAAGGAAGCCCTGACCAAAGCGGAGCACGCGGAACTCAAGACGCTGGCGACTCAAATTATCAAGGAGCAGGAAGCCGAGATCAAAACGATGACCGAGTGGAAAGCGAAGTGGGGAATTAAATGAAATGGACAATGCGAACGACAGAATGAAATCGGGCAGTTATGCGAAGTTCGGTGCAATGGTCGCGACTTCCACGGTCGTTATGCTGGGGTTGATGTATTTGACCACCTATCAGCTCGACCACGTCTTTTTCAGCGAAACGCGGACCTACATGGCCCTGGTTATGGGAGCGACGATGGCGGTAATTATGTTGCTGTTTATGCTCGGCATGTATAAGGATTGGCGCATAAATGCCGCAATTGTGGTCGCCAGCGTTCTCGTCTTCGGGGTTTCGCTGTGGCTTGTTCGCAGTCAGGCGACGGTGGAAGATGTCTCGTGGATGAAGGCGATGATCCCGCACCATTCGATAGCCATCCTGACCAGCGAGCGGGCGAATATCACCGATCCGCGCGTGCGAAAACTTGCGGACGAGATCATCGCAGCTCAAAGACGAGAGATCGACGAGATGAAAGCATTGATCGCCGATATTGAAAACAAGAAATAGCAGCGATAGATCGAAGTCTGAATGTAGATGCTCAACGGAATAATAAAATGGTCTCTGCACAACCGGCTGATCGTCGTAGCGATCGCGGCGCTCCTACTTGTTTGGGGTAGCTATGTGGCGTTCAACTTGCCGGTCGATGTTTTCCCTGACCTTAACAAACCTACGATCACGATCCTGACGGAAGCCAACGGACTTGCCCCGGAAGAGGTGGAAACGCAGGTTTCCTATCCCATCGAAACGGTTATGAATGGCGTCCCGGGCGTGACTCGGGTGCGTTCAGTGAGCGGCATAGGCTTGTCGGTTGTCTATGTCGAGTTTGATTGGGGAACTGACATCTACCGAAATCGACAGCTCGTATCGGAAAAGATCATCGCCGCCCGCGAACAGTTGCCTCCGGGAGTCTCGCCGTTTCTCGCGCCGATCTCGTCGATCATGGGCGAGATCATGCTTATTGCGGTCTCGTCAAAAGACGGCTCGACGGATCCGCTTGAACTTCGAACTTTAGCCGATTGGACAATCCGCCCACGAATTTTGACGATTTCCGGTGTTTCGCAGGTGATACCCATTGGCGGCGGTGTCAAGCAATATCAAGCCCTTGTTTCACCGGAAAAGCTCAGACAATTTGGCGTGACGATCGAGGAAGTTACCACGGCTCTCGAAAAGTCTAATATCAATTCAACCGGTGGATTCGTAGATGCCCAGTCACAGGAGTATCTGGTCAGAAACCTCGGCAGATTTTATTCAATCGATGAACTCAAGCAAACCGTAGTTGCATATCGAAACCATACGCCAATAAGCCTCGGCGATGTCGCGACCGTCGAGTTTGGAGCGAAGATCAAACGGGGCGAGGCGGGTACCAACGGCAAGCCGGCCGTCATTGTTTCCGTGCAGAAACAGCCCGGAGCAAGCACGCAAGATCTGACTAAACAGGTTGACGAAGCGGTAGCAGAACTGCAAAAAACCTTGCCGCCGGATGTCGAAATTAACCCGAAACTGTTTCGCCAGGCGAGTTTCATCGACGCCTCGATCGGCAACGTGGTCGAGGCCCTTCGCGACGGAGCGATCCTGGTCGCGATCGTTCTGTTCTTGTTCCTGCTCAATTTTCGTACGACGTTTATCACACTTACCGCGATACCGCTTTCGTTCATCGTGACTTTTCTGATCCTCTACGCTTTCGGGATCAGTGTAAATACTATGACGCTCGGCGGCCTGGCCGTTGCGATTGGGGAACTCGTCGATGACGCGATCGTCGATATCGAAAACATCTTCCGCCGTCTGCGTGAAAATCGGCTTCTCGATAATCCGCGTCCATCTCTCGAGGTTGTCTATCATGCATCGCTCGAAGTCCGCTCATCGATCATCTACGCGACGGTTATCGTTGCACTCGTGTTTATTCCGCTGTTTGCACTCTCCGGCGTTGAAGGCCGACTGCTCGCACCGCTTGGCTTAGCCTACATAACCGCGCTCGTCGCTTCGTTGGTTGTCAGCTTGACGATTACACCGGTGCTCGCATCATATCTTTTGCCGCAAATGTTCAGGCGAAAGGATGAGAAAAAGGAGAAAACGCGGGCCGAAAGCTATGTTGAAGCGGATGTAGATGCGCCAATATTTTCCAGAATCAAGAATGTTTTCCGAACTTCTGACGGCGAGCACGAAGACAGTTTCGTCGTGCGAAGGTTGAAGGCCATCGACGGACGACTCCTGCATTGGACACTGCGGCATCCATACAAAGTTATCATCGGGGCCGCTGTTATTTTCGTTGCGACAATGGCGACGCTGCCATTTGTCGGTACCTCATTTCTACCGGAATTTAACGAGGGAACGCTGACCGTCAACGTCCAGGCACAGCCCGGGACATCGCTTGCTGAATCGAGCCGCATCGGGCAGATCTCTGAAAAACTCCTGCTAGAAGTCCCGGAAGTTATTTCTACCGGAAGACGAACCGGACGAGCGGAACTCGACGAACACGCCGAAGGCGTTCATTACACAGAGATCGACGTTGATCTTCGGGCTTCCGACAAAACACGCGATGAGATACTCGCTGAGATACGCGAAAAGCTGGCGGTTGTGCCCGGGGTGACGACTAACGTCGGCCAGCCGATCTCGCATCGTCTCGATCATCTACAGTCGGGTGTTAGAGCTCAGATCGCCATCAAGTTGTTCGGGGACGACTTGGCGACACTGCGATCCAAAGCGGAGGAAATTCGCAATACGATCCAAACTGTTGAAGGGGCGACGGATGTTTCGATTGAACGACAGGTCTTGATCCCGCAAGTTCGATTCAATGTTGACCGTGCCAAGGCCGCGCAATATGGGCTCGCACCGGGCGAAGTCACTCAAACGCTGGAGACCGCACTCAATGGGCGAACGGTCTCACAAGCCATTGAGGGAGCTCGGCGTTACGATGTCGTCGTGCGGTTTGACGAAGCTTCGCGCAACAGCCTAGACGCACTCAAAAATGTGACGATCGACGTCCCGAACGGCACACAGATCCCGATCTCGGCGGTCGCCACGATCGAGAATATCCCCGGCCCAAACCAGATCCTTCGTGAAGACACAAAACGTCGTATAGTCATCGGTGCAAACGTAGCCGGGCGCGATCTGGGTTCGGTTGTCGCCGATATACAAGCCCGCGTCGGCTCTCAGGTTCGCCTGCCCGAAGGTTATTTCCTCGAATACGGCGGCCAATTCCAGGCAACGCAGGAAGCGACTCGAACACTCTCGCTGCTAACGATATTCTCGCTGATTGCTATTTTCTTTCTGCTTATAAAGGCTCTTGGCGATTGGCGTGTCGCACTGCAAGTGATGATAAACATACCGCTCGCTTTGATCGGCGCGGTCTGGGCACTGCATCTGTCGGGCGGTGTGTTTTCGATCGCGACGATGGTCGGCTTTATTTCTCTGGTCGGAATCACATCGCGAAACGGGATCATGATGATCTCCCATTACCTTCACCTGATGAAAGAAGAGGGCGAGGAATTTACTGAAAAGATGATCATCAGAGGAAGCCTGGAAAGGCTTGTTCCGGTGCTAATGACCGCGCTGACAGCCGGACTATCGCTCGTGCCGTTTATCCTGGCGGCTGATGCCCCGGGCAAGGAAATTCTGCATCCGTTGGCCGTCGTAGTGCTCGGCGGCATTCTGACCTCGACCCTTCTCGACCAGATCGTAACGCCCGCCGTCTTTTATAAATTCGGCCGACATTCCGCGGAGCGGGTTATCGCCGGAAGAGATGAGCAGGCGGGAGGCTCTGGTGAATGGGGCACAGCGGAAGGCGAGATGTCAGACGAAGCGGGAGCGGGCGCATTTCCGCCCAAACCAATATTGAGCGAATAAGTTTTACAAGAAAATTGGAGGATTGTTATGAGAAAAAGGTTCTTTTTCACCGTCACTTTTTCCGCTGCTTTGATGATGCTTGGATTCTCACAGGCCTTGGCCCAAACGGAAGAAGTTAAGGCCGTAACCGACGTTTTGACGCGAGAAGCGCAGGCGGTGGAAAAAGGCGATCTGGCCGCACTCGACATAATTTGGGCGAATAGCGAAGACGTAACGGTATTTGAGAGCGGACACGCAAATTATGGTTGGAACGACTACCGCAACACGCATCTTGCGCCTGAGCTTAAAGAATTCAGAAACACGAAATACGCCTTTTCAGATCTAAAGGTAAAGGTCGATGGCAAGACGGCGTGGGCGACCTTTAAGTACACGCTAGCCGCCGACATGGGTACGCGAAAAATAGAAAGCGGCGGCCTCGGCACGGCTGTTCTCGAAAAAAGGGAAGGGAAATGGCGGATCGTCCACTGGCATTCGAGCGCACCGCGCAGAGCACCGGCACCGCAGCCTTCGCCTTCGCCAAAACCGTAATTAGGTGTTGCAGCACAGACATCTGTTAGGGATTGATAGCGACCTGTTAACGGCTGCTTGAGACGACGAGGGCGCTCCTTTAAGAGCAAGGAGATATTACTATTATGGCTACACAAACCGATCCGGTCTGCGGGATGCAGATCGAGGAAGCGGATGCCGCCGGGCAAACCGAGCACGAAGGGACAACATACTATTTTTGTTCAACCGCATGTACGGACAAGTTCGAGGCAAGTCCGGAAGATTATACGAGTCAATGACCTGGAAGCGCCGAGGCAAATCACTTTGCCCGGCGCTTTTTCCCAACACCGATCAACGATTTTGGCGTTTGAAACTCTGGGAAGTTTAAATGTACCGCCGCCCTCGGCATTCCGATGTCTAACGAGACATTTATCTTATGCACCGGCGGGCTCGTCGTGCTGCTTGTCGCGGTGGTGCTCTCGCTTTACAAACCTTGGGGCAAGACGCCTTATGGCCGACGCATCGGGTAGACAATCGACGAAGTAAAATTATGATGACCGCTACCGTTCTCGCGAAGCAATCTGACGTGTCGCTCTACACCGTGCGGCACTACACGCGCATCGGGTTGCTGAAACCCGCCCGAAACCTCCAAAACAATTACAAGCTTTACCAACCGTCGGACGCCGTGCGAGTTAGGTTTATCAAAGCCGCAGGGAATCTGGGATTTTCGCTCGCTGAGATCGCCGACATTCTGAAAGAGGCTAAACACGGTAACTCGCCGTGTCCGATGGTTCGGGAAATCATGGTCCGCCGGATCGAAGAAAATCAACGCAAGATCAAAGCGATGCAAAAATTACAGCGAAAGATGGAAAAGGCCCTTGAAGATTGGTCGAAAATGAAAAATTCTATGCCAAATGGCGATTCGGTTTGTCACTTGATCGAATCGGTCGGCGAGAGCGACGAATAGCGCTTGACCTGACCCCTGCTGACAGGTTGTAGAATAGTTCTGTAAAGCTTTTAGTGACAGGAGTGATAAAACATGAACGAAAAACAAACAACTACAACCGAGACATTTGTCGACCCGATTTGCGGTATGCAAGTTAAACCCGCAACCGCTGCCGGCAGTCTTAACCAGGATGGAGAAACCTATTATTTCTGCTCAACTGGCTGTCTGCAGAAATTTATAAATCCGACTGACAAGAAGCAGTCGAGTTGCTGCAACGGCGGTTAGGTAGATCCGTACGCGGGGGTAAAGGAGAAGGAATATGACAGGAACCGGAAAACAGAGTACAGCAAAAGAAGAGTTCATCGATCCCATTTGCGGAATGACGGTCCATCCGGCGACGGCGGCGGGAAGTTTTAAGCATGAGGGCACGACTTATTATTTTTGCTCGAAGGGTTGTTTGCAGAAATTTATTGCCCAAACGCAAGGGGTTCCGGCAAGTGGTTTTGTCGGCATCGGGCACGAGAAAAAGGAAATGGTTGAACACGGTGAAATGAAGGCGACGCCGGCGGGAGAATTTGTCGACCCGGTCTGCGGAATGACCGTCGCATCCGATACCTCAGCGGGCAATTATGTTTTCGAAGGCGAAACTTATTATTTCTGTTCGACAGGCTGCCTAAATAAGTTCAAACAAAATCCGGCGAGCTTTCTCCAAGAGAAAAAAGAAGAAAAACGTGAGGCCGAGAGCCTGGGCGTGGAGTACACCTGCCCTATGCATCCTGAAGTGGTGCAGATAGGTCCGGGAAGCTGTCCGAAATGCGGGATGGCGCTTGAGCCGAAGGTGATGACCCTCGACGACGCGCCCGATCCGGAATATATCGATATGAAACGGCGGTTCTGGATTTCCGCCGTTTTGACTATTCCGGTATTCGCATTGGCGATGGCGGAGATGCTGCCGAACTTTCACGAGTTAATTTCGCCCAACGTTTCTATTTGGATACAGTTCGTTCTTGCAACTCCGGTCGTCCTCTGGGGCGGTTTTCCTTTCTTCCAACGAGGCTGGGCTTCGGTCAAAAATTCCAGTCCGAATATGTTTACGCTGATCGCGATCGGAACCGGAGCGGCTTATCTTTTTAGTCTTTTCGCCTTATTTCTGCCGAACCTTTTCCCCGATTCGATCAGGAATCTACATACCGGATTGATTCCGGCTTATTTCGAAGCGGCCGCAGTGATTACAACCCTTGTTCTCCTCGGACAAGTTCTCGAGCTTCGAGCCAGAAGCCAAACTTCAAGCGCGATCAAGGCACTTCTCGGACTCGCGCCAGAAACGGCGATCGTGGTTTTCGACGACGGCTCTGAAACCGAGGTCGCACTCAAGGACGTACAGATCGGTGCGAGCTTACGGGTCAAGGCAAACGAAAAGATCCCGACCGATGGCACGATTCTAGAAGGCGATACATCAGTTGACGAATCGATGGTGACGGGCGAATCGATACCGGTCGAGAAAACGCCTGGCGACAATGTCATCGGCGGAACGATCAACGGCAGGCGCGGTTTTGTCATGAAAGCCGAAAAGGTTGGGAGTGACACGCTGCTGGCGCAAATCGTACGGATGGTTGGTGAAGCCCAGCGTTCGCGAGCTCCGATCCAACGTCTCGTCGATATCGTATCGGCCTACTTTGTCCCAGCGGTTATTCTCGTAGCGATCGTGGCGTTTGCCGTTTGGATGATCTTCGGC
Source organism: Pyrinomonadaceae bacterium (assembly GCA_039916585.1). Lineage (GTDB taxonomy): Bacteria > Acidobacteriota > Blastocatellia > Pyrinomonadales > Pyrinomonadaceae > OLB17. Next base: position 8,233 of record JBDSLC010000111.1, read on the forward strand.
AGTTTCGCCTACGCAATGGTCGCGGCGGTTTCAGTTTTGATCATTGCCTGTCCATGCGCCCTCGGTCTCGCGACACCGATGTCAATTATGGTCGGCACCGGACACGGTGCACGACACGGAGTCTTGGTAAAAAAGGCGGAGGCTCTCGAGATTCTGGAAAAGGTCAATACGATTGTCGTGGATAAAACAGGGACACTGACCGAAGGTAAGCCGCGACTCCAAAGCGTGATTACGAATTTCGACTTCCGAGTTACGGAAGACGAATTGTTAAAACTTGCGGCAAGTCTTGAAAAGTCGAGCGAGCATCCGCTAGCAGAAGCGATTATCAGAGGCGCGGAAGAGAAAAGGATCGACTTGGCAAAGGTCGATGATTTTGAATCAATCACAGGCAAAGGGATCACCGGAACAATCGACGGGAAAAAAATCCTACTCGGTAATGCGAAGCTGATGACGGAAAACAACATTAATTTCCCGTCAGACGGAAAGGCCGACGAGCTTCGAGCAGAAGGGCAGACAGTTATGTTCGTCGCCGTTGACGGCAAACCCGCCGGACTCGTCGGCGTGGCTGACACGATCAAGGAGTCGGCTAAAGCGGCGATCGATGAACTGCATAGACAGAAGATCGAAGTCGTAATGATGACGGGAGACAACGCAGTCACGGCGGATGCGGTTGCGAAAAAGCTCGGTATCGATAAAGTGTTCGCCGATGTGCTGCCCGAGCAAAAGGCGGAAAAGATCAAAGAATTACAGGCCCGGGGCAAGATCGTCGCCATGGCTGGTGACGGCGTGAACGATGCACCGGCGCTTGCCCAGGCGGAGGTTGGAATCGCGATGGGAACTGGAACCGACGTAGCGATGGAATCCGCTGATATCACACTTTTGAAAGGCGATCTTCGCGGAATCCTGCGGGCAAAA
>JBDSLC010000112.1:0-12427 GCA_039916585.1 Pyrinomonadaceae bacterium
CGTCCGCCAGCCGCATATCGTAACCATAGCTCGACGCCCCCGCCGAGATGATGCGATGGCCGTTCACCTCGCGCACAAGCTCCGGCAAAAACGGATCGATCATCCCCTGCTCCTCCGCCATCCGCCGGAGCCAAATATCTGATTTGATTGTCATAGAAACGTGAGCCGCTTGATAATGTCAGTACCACCTGCGGTAGCGGGCGGTTAAATGCCTATACCGAATAACTAATGAATTGCAATTACGATTAAGTTACCATCGCCCGAAATCAAAATCTATTTCGACAAACTTCATCACGTCTATTGCCCATGGTGCTACGATCCATTCTATGAACGAGACGCTCATAAAGCGCATAACGATCGACCGTGAGATATGCCACGGGAAACCGACGATCCGAGGTTTGCGCTACACCGTCGAATCGATGTTGGAGCTTATGGCTTCCGGTATGACCTTTGATGAGATCCTCTCTGATTATGACGACCTTGAGCGAGCGGACCTCGATGCCTGCTTGATGTATGCCGCACGCCTCACAAACGTCGGATCGATCACGAAGTTAGCTGCATGAAGTTTCTGGTCGACGCTCACTTTGCCGCGGGCTTTGGTCAGCCTGCTAAACGATCACGGCCACGATGCCGTACATACGCGCGACCTACCCGCCGGAAATGCCACAAAGGATCACGAGATCAACCGCATATCGATCGCGGAACTACGCGTCGTGGTCTCCAAAGATGGAGATTTCTACAACAGTTTTGCTGCAAAAAACGAGCCCCACAAACTGCTTCATATTGCCACCGGTAACATTACTAACAAACAACTTCTGGCTCTCATCACGATCAATCTAGACCTCATAATTCGAAGCCTGGAAAGCGGCGCAGTCGTGTCAGTTGATAATAATTACGTAGTCGTTATTCACTAGATTCCTCACGACCAGTAATTCCGATCGAGCGAACGGTAATTGATCGCCTCGCTTAGATGGGTCGGCCCGATACTTTCTTCGCCAGAAAGGTCGGCGATGGTTCGGGCGACTTTGAGGATGCGGTCGTGGGCGCGGGCGGAGAGGCCTTGTCGCTGCATGGCGCGTTCGAGCAGGGTTTCACTGTCGGCATCGAGCGAGCAGTGTTTGCGGATCTGGGCGGGTGTCATTGCGGAGTTGGAGTACGCACCGCCGCTGTTGCCGTTGGTGTTGAGGCGGGTGAGTTGGATATCGCGGGCGCGGATCACACGATCGCGAATTGCCGCACTCGGCTCGCCGGCTTCGACACCGCGGCCCCGGAGTTCGTCGAACTTCACGGCAGGCACGTCGATATGGATATCGATGCGATCCATCAACGGGCCGGAGATCTTGCCCACGTAGCGTTGTATGATCTGGGGCGAACATTTACATTCACGCGAAGAACCGAAGTATCCGCAAGGACACGGATTCATCGACGCGACCAACGTAAACGATGCAGGAAAAGTCAGCGACGATGCAGCCCGCGAGATGGTGACCTGCTTGTCTTCCATCGGCTGGCGCAGAACCTCGAGCACGCTGCGGTCGAACTCGGGCAGTTCATCCAAAAACAAAACACCGAGATGCGCAAGGGATACTTCGCCCGGCCGCGGAACCGATCCGCCGCCGATCAGGCCGGCTTGCGATACGGTATGATGCGGCGATTTGAACGGCCGCTCGGCGATCAGACCGGACTTGCCCGTAAGACCCGCGACGGAATGGATCTTTGTGATCTCAAGCGCCTCTTCGAACTCAAGCGGCGGCAAGATCGTCGGCAGCCGTTTCGCAAGCATCGTCTTGCCGGATCCGGGAGGTCCGATAAATAGAATGTTATGCCCACCGGCGGAAGCAACTTCCAACGCCCGCTTCGCTGTCTGCTGGCCGCGAACCTCTGAGAAATCGAGTTGATAGTTGTTTGGTGCGGAGCGAAGTTCTTCGAGTTCCAACTTCGTCGGCTGGATCCGAGTGTTGTCTCCAGCGGCGATTTCCTGCACCAGCAGCGACGCCTCGCGAAGGTCACGCACGCCGTAGACATTTATACCCTGAACGACCGCCGCCTCCTTCGCGTTCTCCTCGGGCACGATCAAGCTGCGAATGCCGCTCTCCCTAGCTGTCAGGGCGATCGATAACGCTCCGCGAACCGGACGAACGCGTCCGTCCAGCGATAATTCGCCCACGCTCATCAGTTCCGGCAAGCTCTCAGCATTGCCGAGATCGCCGTTCGCCCCGAGTATCCCGAGGGCGATCGGCAAGTCAAAACTCGCTCCTTCTTTCTTAACATCCGCCGGTGCTAGATTGATCGTCACCTTGTGAATGGGAAAGAAATATCCACTGTTCGAGATCGCCGCACGGATGCGTTCTCGAGATTCGCGAACCGCCGTGTCCGGTAAACCTACGATGATGATCAAAGCGTCATCACCGCTCGTCGGCGTGATGTTCACCTCGGCATCCACAATGAGAGCGTCGATGCCGTAAACGGCCGCCGACTGGGTCAGAAATAGCATAGGGTTTTGGGATAAAGGAAAATCTTTCGAAGTTTAGCCGAATCTCTACCCATATCCAAGCCGCCGCCTGTTGGGCAGGCAACCGACCTGCTGTAAGCTATCGCACTATATGGAACAGACTCAAACGCAATTCTATCGATGGGAAGACATGCCTAAAGAGCGTGTTTCTGAATCGCTTCAGCGACGCCTGATCACTGGCGATCGTATGATGCTGACGCACGTGTATCTCGATAAGGGCTCGGTCGTGCCGCAGCATTCGCACGAGAATGAGCAGCTGACGTACGTGCTCGAGGGCGCGTTGCATTTCTGGATCGGCGAGGACGGCAGTGAAGAGGTGACCGTTCGAGCAGGTGAGGTGCTCGTGATCCCGTCGAACGTAGTGCATAAAGCGGAGGCACTTGAGGATACGCTCGATGTCGACATATTCAGCCCGCCCCGTCAGGATTGGCTCGACAAGACCGACGACTATCTGAGGCAGAAATAGATGGATCTCGGGCTCAAAGGGAAAGTCGCGCTCGTCGCCGCGTCCAGCCAGGGACTTGGGTTTGCCGTTGCCCATGAACTGGCTGCCGAGGGTGCAAATCTTGTGATGAATGCCCGAGGTGAGGAGACGCTGCGAGAGGCTGCCGATGCGATCACTCGCGAATACGGCACCGAGGTCTTGGCAGTGGCAGGGGACGTATCGAGCCCGACGGATATCCAGAAGATCGTATCAAGCGGAATGGAAAAGTTCGGACGGATCGACATTCTTGTGACGAACTCCGGCGGCCCGCCAGCCGGCAGATTCGAAGATCTCGACGCAGCCAAGTGGGACGCCGCTGTCAGCATACTTTTGACGAGTGTCGTTGAATTGACGCGGCTGGTGCTGCCCGGAATGAAGGAGCGGCGCTGGGGACGCATCCTCAATGTGACCTCGATCGCGGCCAAGCAGCCGGTCGAGAATCTGATGCTGTCAAATAGTCTGCGAGCCGGTGTCACCGGATTTTCAAAGACGCTCGCCGCTGAGGTAGCCGAGTTCGGGATAACCGTTAACACGATCCTTCCCGGCTACACCGCTACGGAACGGGTCGAGGAACTTGCTTGTCATCTTGCAAACAACGAAGGCCTCGAAGCGTCCGACATCAAACGCCGCTGGGAAGCCGAAATACCACTCGGCCGCCTTGCTGAACCCCGCGAGTTTGCCGCCATGGCCGCCTTCCTCGTCTCCGAACGCGCGTCCTATATCACCGGTAGCTCCATCGCCGTCGACGGCGGCTGGATACGCTCATTGTTTTGATCAGGAGAGACCGCGCGACGAAACATCGATGATGCCGCTCGCGGAGCTAGCTCATTGGGATCGTGAGTCGAGGGTTTCGCGGACTATGCGGCCGAGGGCGTCGAGGGTGTATGGTTTTTGGATGATCGGGAGAGAGCTAAGCTCTAGCATCGATGATTTAGAATCCTCCATTACTTCGGAGCTGTACCCGGTCATAAATATCACCGGGACTTCAGAGCCTGAATCCTTGATCATTCGATACGCCTCGATCCCGCCGGTCAGCGGCATTACGACATCAAACAAAAGCAGGTCGATCGAGTCTGCGTTTTGTTGGAAAAGCTTTACGGCCTCTTCGCCGTTTTCTGCGAGGATCACTGTGTAGCCTAGGGCTCGGAGCACATCTCCCGAAAGGTTGCGAAGAGCCTCTTCGTCGTCCGCGACCAAGATCGACTCTATACCTCCCGCAAGCGCCGGTTTTAACTCGCTCACACCTTCTTCTACGGCGTCGTGCGCGATCGGTAGATAGAATTTGAAGGTCGTGCCGTGCCCAACTTCGCTGTAGACGTTAATGTGGCCCTTGTGCTGTTTGATGATCCCGTAAACCAGCGACAGGCCGAGCCCGGTTCCTTTGTCGACCTCCTTGGTGGTAAAGAAGGGCTCGAACATGCGATCGATGGTTTGCCGGTCCATACCGCTGCCCGTATCGCTGACTTGAACCTGCACGTACTCACCCGGCTCGAACGACGGGTACTGGCGACAATAATATTCATCCAGCACCACATTTCGCGTCTCTATCGCGAGGCGGCCGCCCTTGGGCATTGCGTCGCGGGCGTTGAGGCTGAGGTTCATTATCACCTGCTCGATCTGTAAAGGATCGGCATTGACGGAACCCAGATCGGGTGCACCCTTGAACCTCACCGAAATGTCAACGCCAATAAGCCGCTGGAGAAGCTTAAGTATGTCTTCGATCGATTCGTTGAGGTTGATGATTCGATTCTCGAGTTTTTGCCTACGGCTGAAAGCGAGCAGTTTGGTCGTTAGTTCGGCAGCTCGGTTCCCCGCCTTTTCGACATTCGCGAGGTTGTCATACGCCGGCGAGTTCGGATCCAGCTTCCGCATTGCCAACTCCGTATATCCGAGAATCGCCGTTAGCAGGTTGTTGAAGTCGTGGGCGACCCCGCCCGTCAGCGTGCCGATCGCCTCAAGCTTTTGCGATTGCTGTTGTCGATGTTCGGCGTCCTTCGATACCTGCTCTGCTTCACGGCGGGCAGTATCGTCCTGAAATACGATCACTGAACCGAGGAAGCGGCCGTCCTCGTCCAAGATAGGCGCACCGCTGTCGATGATCGGAATATCGGAACCGTCCTGACGTTTAAGGGTGGCGTTCGATGTAGACGTGACGATATCCCTCCGATCTTTGATCGTTTCAAAGACGTCGCTGACGTCGTCGCCCGTGGATTCATCCGCGAGGCGATAAACCTCCTTAAGCGGTTTGCCGATGGCACTTTCGGACGGGACATCGATCAACCGCTCGGCTGTCGGGTTTAGAAACGTGACATTACCGTCCGCGTCCGACGCGATCACGGCGTCGCCGATGCTGGCAAGAGTTGTGCGAAAGAGTTCGCTTTGACGCTTTGACTCCTCCTGTGCCGTCTTGCGGCCACTGACGAGGAAGACTACGAAAACCAGGAGAGCGAGAGCACTCAACTGAGCAAAGATGAGGGTTGGTGTCGACGGTTCCTGAGTTCGGTCGGCCCCCACGAGGGAAACGATGGCGATAAGAACGCTGATGAGAATCGCCGGACCGCGGCCGGCGAACCACGCCGCCGCAACGATGGCGGCGATGACCGGAACCGTTAGATTGATCTTGATGCCTAGGTAAAGCAGGCTGGTCGAAAGGCCGATCACCAGCGCGAATAACGCAAGCGAAAGGCCATACCGAAAAAGAGCGGATCTCGATTCTCCACGCATCGAACAAATCTCCAAGAAGGGCTAGGGCGAGCGATCTGCAATAGTAAACCGAAGCACGGATGCAGGAGCGTGAGGGGCAACGTCGGGCTTCGATCCTACTGGAGCAAATCACTCCAAGTGGGGACTGGTTAATGGTACATTATGGGCGAGTAAGATAGCGAATCTAATTTACGCGGGATCAGTGCCTTGATGGCTGCCGAACTCATGAATATTGCTTTACCTTTATTGCGGAATAAGGCTAAAATTCTTTTTCAGGGCACTGCAACTCTTTTTTGGAGGTAAGGCATCATAGCGGCGGATAGGTATATCAATTCCGGGACAGAACTTGTAGGAGTGACCATGGACTCTGCCGCAGTAGTCGTCGAAAGAGACATCGCTTTGGGGCTTGGACAGGCCGTCGAACTGCCGTTAGTGCAGGCTCGGGCGGCTGTTTTTGTTGACGACGGCACGATCCATCTCGACTCTTCGGACATCGAGCTTTGTAAGATGGCGGCGGACGGCAGTTTGGCTGCTTTCGAGGTTATCTATCAGCGATACCACCGCCGAACGTTCAGCCTCACGCTTCGAATGACCGGCAGCCAGACCGAGGCCGAAGACCTTACCCAAGAAGTGTTTATCCAGCTTTTCCGTAAGATCGGCAGTTTTCGCGGCGACTCGGCGTTTTCGACGTGGCTGCACCGCCTGACGGTAAATCAGGTGCTGATGCACTTCCGCAAGCGTTCCTTCAAGAACGAAAAGACGACCGAAGAAGGCGAAATGCCCGAACAGGCTGTGACCGGCTCGGCAAATCCGAATAAAATGGCCGTCGTCGACCGCATCGCTCTCAAGAACGCGATCGCCGAACTGCCACGCGGATATAAGAATGTGTTCGTTCTCCACGATGTCGAGGGTTTCGAGCATGAGGAGGTCGCCCGGATATTGGGTATATCCGTCGGCACTTCGAAATCACAGCTCCACAAGGCCCGGCTGAAGCTTCGCGGCCTGCTTATCAAGCAAAAAGAAGAAACAAGCTAAGCACTCACAAGGGCAACCCTTTGACTGTGAAATCATCTATAAGTATTGATAACGGTCAAGGTGGAGTTGAAGGTTCGGAGTTCCAGCTTTAGTTGGCTTCCGTTGGCCGACAATCGCCTTGCGGCAAATCTGCCACCTAGGTGGAACTCCAAACTTTGGTGATATGAACTGCGACGGTTTTCAGGAAAATTTGAGCATGTTTCTGGACGGTGAGCTTGAGGAATCTCAGGCGGCGAACCTCCGGACGCATCTTTCGCTCTGTGCCGACTGTGCCAAGCTCTGCGAAGACTTCGCGTCGATACTGGATAACTGTAATCTCGATGACATCGCTGGGGACATTCCTGCTCTGAACACGAACGCACTGTGGTGCCGGATCAGCAACACGCTCGAGGCTGAGATCAAGCCCGAACCGCAGGTCGAAGCGCCGCCCGCAAGACGTGGGTTTTTCGCACGCGTTTGGAACCTTTCGTTTCCTCAGGCAGCGGCGGCCGTAGTTGCGATCGCGTTGATAAGTTCGCTTCTGACTGTCGTCGGCATTCGCAACTATTTCCAGCCCACAGGCGAAGATTTCACGTCGCGTTCGGGCGAATCGCAGACGACGTTCGAAAAACTTTTAAGCAGGGTAGGGCTCACCGACACTCCTCAGGCCGCACGTCAAAAACGGCTGCAGCAACAGCAAGCCACGATCGACTATTGGAACCAGCGCGTGCAGGCACGGCGTGCATTGTGGGATGATAATCTGAGACGCGGGTTTGACCGGAACCTGCAGGCGATCGACCAGGCAGTCTTCGAATATCAACAGACGCTTGAGCAGAATCCGGATGACGACCTTTCCGGCGAGATGCTCGATTCTGTTATGAGCGAAAAGATGAACCTGCTTCGCGAATTCTCGGAACTCTAGTCGCCCTTTTAGATAAATGATCCGCAGTTTGGATATTAAGGACGGCCTCGCAAGGGGTTGGAGACGTGCGGCACTGCTAGTCGCTTGCGCCGGTTTTCTGTGCGCGTTGTACCCTGTCGACGCCGCGGCTCAACGCCGATTCAGCCGTACCTATCCGGCAAGTCAAAACGTCCGCCTTCAGCTTCTGAATCGAACCGGTACCGTAACCGTCGAAGGCTGGAACCGCAACGAGGTCGCGATCTCCGCCTATCTCGAGGCCCCGGCCGCCAACCTCGAGCCTCAATCTCTGAGCGGTACGATCTACATCAATCTCGTCAAAGATAATCAGGGCCGCGGCGAAGTCGGCAACGTTAATTTCACTATCCGCGTTCCGTTTACGTCTTCGGTTGATATCGAAACGAAGATGGGTAACCTCAGCGTCTCGAACGTCCGCGGCGGACTCGTCCGGGCCCACATCACGACCGAGGGCGACATCACGCTGACCAACATCGCCGCCGGCGCGGTCTCCGCCCAGAACGGCATCGGCGACATCCTTTATGACGGGACGATCCAGCCGGGCGGCGGTTACCGGTTCTTCTCGATCAGCGGCACGATCAGTCTCCGCATCCCGCCGGGCTCTTCTTTCAAACTTCTCGCGACTGCTCCATCGACCCGAAATATTTCGCTTGGCGGCCTTGAGATGATGAAGGACCTCCGGTATGTCGGTGACGGACGACGGATCGCCGGCACGCTCGGCGACGGCAGCGCCACCCTTAGCGTCACCAACCAACGAGGGAACATCCAATTCATCCGACGCTAGTCCTCCCCTCTGTATTTGCGGTGGTTGCCATTCGTCCTATTTCTTATTTTCATCGTTCGTGGATCGCTCTGGAAACCATAACCGCGAAACAAGAAAACGGGAAAGGGAAGCGGAAATACCGAATGCGGCGTCCCTTCCAAAAAATGTTGTTTTCCTCATCCTTTAAGTGCTAGCATTGACAGAGCAGTCCGCCTGCCAACCTCCGCCGCTTCCGAGACACACCAATGAAAAAGCTAGATCTTCTTATCATCGCCATCCTGTTTCTCACGATATCCGCATCTGCACAGCTCAAACGCTCGACGATCAAAACCGACAAGCTCGATTTCGGCGCCGGAGGCACAGTCACGATCCAGGGTGCGCCGAAAGGTTCGATCACGGTTGAGGGCTGGTCGAAGAACGAAGTAGAGATCTCAGCCGAGATCATCGTAGAGGCAGCGAATGACGCCGATCTTGAGAAGATGTCGAAGGTAACCGGATTTCAGCTCGACGAATCGAGCGGACGCATCGGCATCATCAGCCTTGGCACGCACGACAAGAAGTATGTAAAGACCGTTGATAAGAAGTTTCCGAAAGAATTGATGGGGAACGCCTACCGTATCGACTATGTATTGAAGGTACCGCGATACTGCGATCTGGAGATCGACGGCGGCGTCGGCGACCTGAAAGTCTCCGGCATCGAAGGGGCCCTCAAGCTAAACTATCTCGAAACTAACGCCAAACTCGATCTGGTCGGCGGCGGCATCCTTGCGGTGTTCGGGAAGGGCGACGTAGACATCTCGATCCCGACACGAAGCTGGCGCGGTCGGTTCGCGGACGTTCAGCTCGCAGCCGGCACGATGTCGCTGAATCTGCCGACCGGACTCAACGCTGAATTCGACGCGACGATCCTGAAAACCGGAAAGATCGAAAACGGATTCGACGGCTTCAAACCGCGGGTCCGCAAACAGGAGTTCACCGAAAAATCCATCGCCGCCAAAGCCGGAGCCGGCGGCATCCCTCTAAAGTTCTCGGTTGGCGACGGCACCATGAAGATCACAACCCTCGGCCTCCGAGCAGATACACGTCAGTAGGATCCCTGTGTCAGTAGTCCGCACGTAACGAAGGACTACGCTTGCCCACAGATAACTCAAACGACCCGAAATCACTCTAGATCCAAACAAGGCTGCTCAAAAGGCGGCCTCTTTTTTCGGCTTGGCTTTCGTTTTGAGAAAGCTTTCTATCCGATCAAGTGATCAACATCCCGACCGACCGGTACTCCTTTTTCGCGAGCATCGAAACGGCGATCGACACCGCGTCGATCTGATCGTCGTGTTTACCGTGCGGAAAACGCGCGACCTCATCGACAAACTCGTCTATCCACGGCCCGCGAACCAAGAACAACTTTCCTGCCTCCGCAAGATTCAGCCACGCTAACGCTCGCGTCAGTTTATCCGCCGCGACCGTTATTTCCTTAAAGGCGAAAGCCCTATTTGCTCGATCGCGACGCAGGTCCTGGATGAGAGCCTTGCCATGCAGTGCCGCTTCCACACCGTGCTCGGTATCGCGCTCGACCTGCAGCCGCTCGACGATGTATCGCCGCTGTTCCGGATACTCGATCCGAGCGCGAAATCCGTCGGCAATGTACAGATTCCCCTGCCCGTCGTACGCGCACCGAAAGCTCGCGGTGTAGTCCGCGGTCGTCTTCAGCGACACGGCGAGGTCGTAACCGCGCTTCCACCGCAGAAACTTCGGCGGCGCATCCACGATCTGCCGAAACCATTCACGCTTGAATTTCACGTCCTTGGCGGGAGCCGGATCTTGCTGATACAACGCCTCGAACGCATAAGAACCAAGCTTCCGCCTGATCCGCTCCAACGCCTTCACATCGTACCGCTCCGGACACAGCGCCTCGCCTGGATTCCGCCAATCCGTTGACCGCCGTTTCGGAGATTCAACACGATGTACAGGATGAACCTGATTTACCCCGCTCCCATCCTGTCTATCCTGTTTGAATTCTTCCTGATCTTTTTCAACGGCGATCGCCGGCAGCCGCACCACTTCCCACTCCTCACCGCCCTCTTCTGTCTCCCGCAGCAGACGCCCGGCCAGGTCGTCCTCGTGCCAACGTGTTTGGATCAAGATGATCGACCCCTTCGGTTCCAGCCGGGTATAGATGTCGTCATTGAACCAGTCCCACACCTTTTCGCGATAGGTCTCACTCTCTGCATCGGCCCGATTTCTTACGGGATCATCGATCACGACCAAACTCGCGCCAAACCCCGCGATGCCCGCTCCGACGCCAACAGCTCTCACCGTACCGCCGCCGCCCGTTTCCCACTCCGAAACCGACCGAATCGGTCTCGATCGCGGAATTCGGAACGCGGAATGCGGATTCTTCTTAGCATTATCGCTTTGTGTTTCATCGCATCGTTCAATGTTTTCCGCTTCTTCATTCCGCAATCCGAATTCCGCATTCTCCATTTCAGTGATCCGCTGTATCCGTCGCGAAGCCTTGTTAGCCAGTCGCTGGTTATAGCTGCCTATAATCACGTTCAATTCCTGATCTCTCAGCAACCGCCACGCCGTATATCTGAACGTGACCGTCTCGCTCTTCCCGTGCCGCGGCGGCATAAATATCATCAACCGCTTACATTCACCCGACGTAACTCGCGCCAGGTTCTTATACAAATAGATCTGATAACTCCACGTCCAGGTCCATTCAGGAAACGCATCCCGCAGCCACCGTTCGAACTCGCGTCCGCTTTCACGCCGAGGCGGAAGAACGCCCTGTTCGATAAGAGCATCCTTCCAGCCAAACCTCTCCGGCCAGCCCTCTTCGACCAACCGCGATCGACGCCTCCGCGAATACAGCCGGGTGCGGTGAAACTTCGCCCATCCCAACTCCCGCATTTTCTGCTGGATCTGCTTGTGCTGCCTCCCGCCATGCCATAAATACACGACCCTCGCAGCCGCTACCATGTCCTGCTCCAGCTCTTTATCCTCGGTTTTCCTGCTGTACATAATTTGTGTAATTCGTGGCTAATTTCGCCTTACCTAAGCCTCGTCGCCGACATCAGATCGAGCGTCATTACTCCCTCTCCGTCCACGCTCACATCAAAAAACGCCACCGTCGCTTCCGGCTCGATCCCGAAGTGGCCGCAGAATGCGCTCGCCCTGACCACCCGGTATGAATATTCCTTCCGTTGCTGCATAACGAAAGCAGACGGGCTGTCGGGCTTCTCCGCCATCACCCCGATCCGCTTCAGATGCTTATCGAAAAAGAACCTCACCGCCTCCGGCTTGCCCAACGCTTCGTGAGCCCGGCGGTTGAACGTCATCATCTTTCCCCGCGTCAACGTCACCCGCGCCCGATGTCGCTTCGTACCGTACGCACTTCCTTCAAATGGTGTCCAGTGTTTGATCATAGTTATATACGTTGCATTCGATGCAACGAATGCAACATACCAAAGATGCAACACGATGTCAACAAAGAATTTTACACGCAGCTAAGAATGCTGCAATTCAGGCGCAAAAACTCCCCTCCTTTCGAAGGAGAGGTAGGAGCCGCTTCGGCTGACGGGGTGGTTCCCTTTTTTGCTTCGTGTAATTTCGTGTAATTCGTGGCCGCAGTTTTCGCCTTCTCTTTCTTGCTCCGCCTAATTTCGTGTCGTTTCGTGGTTACGGTTTTCGTCAGCAACCAGGAACCACGAAATCACACGAAGGTACACGAAAATGCGGAAAGGGAAGAGTTGATGCGGATCGGAAGTAATGCTACATTTGGCTAGCTTTTCCCATGAACACCCTCTACTACGGCGACAATCTGAACATCTTGCGGGAATACATCAAGGACGAGTCCGTCGACCTGATCTATCTTGACCCGCCGTTCAATTCCAACCGGAACTACAACGTCCTCTTCAAAAACGAAGCGGGCTCCGAGTTCCGAGTCGCAGATAACCGCGTTCGAAGACACCTGGCACTGGAACCTTCAGGCGGAGCAGACCTACAACGAGCTATAAA
>JBDSLC010000113.1:0-12032 GCA_039916585.1 Pyrinomonadaceae bacterium
AGCGGGACGATCGAAAGCATTTTTGCCGACGTGCCGAGTTCGAGGATCGGGAACATATCGGTCAGATAATCGCGGAGAACATTGCCTGAAACCGAGATCGTGTCCTTGCCCTCGCGACCCCGTTTGAGGCTTTCGAGCATCGCGTCCTTCACGTCCATGATGCGGATGTCGAGACCGGTCGTGTCGTGTTCCCTCAGATACTTCTCGACCTTTTTGAGGATCTGCGAATCGTGAGCACGGTCTTTATCAAGCCAGAAGATCGCGGGGGTGTCGGATAGGCGTGCGCGGTTGACGGCGAGCTTTACCCAATCCTGGATCGGTGCATCTTTGGTTTGGCACATTCTGAAGATGTCGCCGTTTTGCACGCTCTGTTCGAGAAGAACCTTTCCATCCTCGTCCTCGAGCTTTACGGTTCCCTCGCCTGAGATCTGAAATGTCTTGTCGTGCGAGCCGTATTCTTCGGCCTTCTGAGCCATCAGGCCGACGTTGGGCACGGAACCGAATGTCTTCGGGTCGATCGCGCCGTTTTGCTTCATGTCGTCGATGATCGCGGCGTAGAAGCCGGCGTAGGTTCGGTCGGGAATGATGCAGATGGTGTCTTCTTCGTTGCCGTCCTTGTTCCACATCTTCCCGCCGCCCCGTACGAGCGACGCCATCGAAGCGTCTACGATCACGTCCGAAGAGACGTGAAAATTGGTAATTCCTTTATCGGAATTCACCATCGCAATCGCGGGCCCGTTCTCGATCGTCTTCGCAATATCCGCCTTTATCGCGGCTTCTCGCGGATGGCCGGCGATCTTGTCGTTGAGGGTGGCCAAACCGTAGTTGGGATTGACGTCGAGCTCGGCGAAGGTGTCTTTGTATTTCTCAAAAACGTCTTTGAAATATGTCTCGACGATCGCACCGAAGATGATCGGGTCGGAGATCTTCATCATCGTCGCTTTCAGATGAGCAGAGAGAAGGACACCTTTTCCCTTCGCCTCAGCGATCGCCTCATCGACGAAAGATCTCAGGGCGGAAAGGTTCATCACCGACGAATCGATCACTTCACCCGCCTTGAGCGGTGAGAGATCTTTCAAAACCCTCTCCGAGCCGTCGTTGCCGTAGAAAACGATCTTGAACTTTCCGTCGGATTCAACTGTGGTCGAGTTCTCGGTGCCGAAGAAATCGCCGCCGGTCATATGAGCGACCGACGTCTTCGAATCGGCTCTCCACGCGCCCATACGGTGCGGATTCGCTTTGGCATAATTCTTTACCGCCTTCGGCGCCCGCCTGTCAGAGTTTCCCTCGCGGAGCACGGGATTCACGGCGCTTCCCAATGCTTTCGCGTATGTTTTGTTGATGGCCTTTTCTTCGTCGGTTTTCGGCTCAACCGGATAATCGGGAAGTGCGAATCCTTGCTTCTGAAGCTCTGCGATCGCGTCTTGCAGCTGTGGGACAGAAGCGGAAACATTCGGTAGCTTGATGATGTTAGCGTCCGGTTTGGTAGCCAATTCACCGAGTTCTGCGAGCGCATCCGGGGTCTTTTGATCGTCGTTGAGATACTCAGGAAAGTTAGCCAAGATCCTTCCCGACAGCGAAATATCCGGGACCTCAATTTCAATATCCGCGGCCTTCGCGAATCCTTTAACGATCGGTAAAAACGAATGAGTCGCCAGCATCGGCGCTTCATCCGTGAGTGTGTAATAGATCTTCGATTTATCTGCCATTTTTGAGTGGTTTGATCGCCTGTCTGCGACAAAATTTGATTACACCTATATTAGGTCGCTTCGAGTTAAAACGTAAGCGAGCCCGATCGGCGGAGACACGGCGGGATCAATTGGTAGATGCGAGGCTAGGCTGATCGGCGGGTGCTTCGCCGCCTTCGGGATACAGCCGCTCGAACTCGGGGTCGCCGTGGAGCTTGGCAAGATCGGGGTCTTGCCGGGTCCAAGCGGGATTGCGGTAACCGGCTTCCCACGCCTTTCTGAGGGCTGTCATCGCCTCCGGTAGCCGGTCCATCTCAGCAAGCGAGCAAGCGCTGTTGTATAGGATCATCGTGTCGTCCGGCCGCAGGGCCATCGCGAGGTCGAGTTCCCGTTGCGCATCGTCGTAACGGCCCTGGTACGCGTAATCGCCCGCGAGCAACACCCTTACGCGAGCATCCTCCGGCGTTTTCTTCAACTGAGCTTCGAAGATCGCGATCTCGCGGAAGGTGTAATTCTTGAGCGCGTCCGCCTTACCGAGAGCGCCGAGTGCGTTGTGGATCGGGATGGTCGTGTTGTAGTTCTCGCCGGCGTGCGCCAGCGCTTCTTCCATGATGTCCAACACTTCCTGATAGCGGCCTGATTCGAACAGCGCACGGCCGAAGAGGTGATAGCCGCCATCGATGTCCGGATCGCGTGACAACGCCGCTCGAATCTTATCTACTGCCGACGCGTAGTTGCCCTGTGCAAAATCGAGCCATGCCTCGGCACAGCGGATCTCGGGCTCGTCGCGGCCGGTGGCTATTGCTTTCTGGGCGGCGACGTTTACGCGGTCGATCCAGTCCTGTTTTCGCTCAAAATAGTAATAGTACTGAGCACAGACGTTCGCGATCGCGGCGTGAGCGACGGCGAAGTTCGGGTCGAGCGCTACGGAATTCTCGTACATCTGCAGGGCGAACTGCATATCCTGCCGGCCCACCCGGCGGGCAAAGTTTCGCCCACGAAGATACAGATCGTAGGCGTGAAGATTCTCGGTCGGCTTTTCAGCCAGAGCTTCCTGCTCCTGCGGCGACAAGGTGATACGCAGAGCTTCGGCGATCTTCGACGCGATCTCGTCCTGCACCGCGAACACGTCTTCCATTTCGCGGTCATAGCGTTCCGACCAGACGGGGAAATCGGTATTCGCATCGACTAGCTGAGCATTAATACGTAGGCGATTACCGGCCCGCCGCAGGCTGCCGGACAATACATATGACGCGCCAAGTTCCTTTCCGACCTGGCCCGCAGTCACCTGTTTGTCACGATACGGCATTACGACCGCACGCGAATATGTCCGCACGCGGCGGATCTTAGAGAGCTCGGTCGTGATGTCTTCAGTAATGCCGTCACGCAGATATTCGTCTTCCTTGATGCCGCTCAGATTCTCGAAATAGAGCACCGCGATCGAGTGTTCTTGCGAGGGCGAGGAAGGCGTGCGGCTCGCGTGGATCGCGCTGTTCTCGCCGGAATGACGGCCTGAGCTAAGGTCTCGTTTCAGCCGCTTCAGCGCCGTCTTCAGATCGGTTGCCGTCTGGAATCGAAGGTCCCTGTCTTTCTCCAGCGCCTGCAATATTATTCGATCGAGATCGGCTGGGAGCGTCGAATTGATCGAGTTTGCGGGCGTTGGATTTCGGTTGAGTATAGCGTCGAACACGACTGCCGAAGTGTCGCCCTGAAACGGCATCGCACCGGTCGCCATCTGATAGAGGATAGTACCGAACGAAAAAAGATCGGTCCGCGCGTCGGTCACTTCACCCCTCGCCTGCTCAGGCGACATATATGAGACCGTTCCCATCGCAGTGCCGGGTGTTGTCAGGCCGTCATGCATTGCCGTCGGAAGATTGGAAGCCGCATCTGGCTTCCCCTGATCCATCTTCGCCAAGCCAAAATCGAGGATTTTCGCTTGCCCCCGCGATGTTACGAAGATATTTGCAGGCTTGAGGTCGCGGTGGACGATGCCCTTCGAATGCGCCGATTCCAGCGCGTCGACGATCTGAATGCCCAAGCCAAGCACCGATTCAATATCCAGGCCTTTGCCGCGGATACGGTCCGCCAGTGATTCGCCGTCTAACAGTTCCATCACTATGAAGTGAGTGGCGTCTTGCTGTTCGATTCCGTGGATGGTGCAGATGTTCGGATGGTTCAACGCCGACGCCGCCCGGGCTTCGCGCTGGAAGCGCTGGAGCAAGTTATCGTCGTTTGCCATCGCCGGCGAGAGAAACTTTAGCGCGACGTGGCGGCCGAGTTTTGTATCCTCAGCCTCGTAAACGACGCCCATTCCGCCCTCTCCAAGCTGGGACGTAATGCGATAGTGCGATATGGTGCTGCCGATCACAAATGAGACTATCTACCGTTCGAAAATCCGAATTTATGGGTGAGTGAGAATAGTAGCCTACGCGTAAGACGCGGTCAAGCATTAGCGGTCCGATCGAAATCCCTCGGAAATTTGCTTTATTTCTTGATGTTTCTTATGTTTATCAAAATGACGAAGTTATTGAGATCGTTGGTGTTCGCGGTTTTTGTGCTTAGCTTAACGGCCCTCACCGGTGTCTCACAGAGTAGGGCCTCCGCCCCGAGAACACTCTTTTACGACTCGGACGGAAACCTTGTGTCTAACAATGAATTCGTGGATATCCGGATGGCAAATCCGAGTTATCCGGACCGCACGCTGATGAAGTCGCTAGAGGGCGGAACCGTCGAATTTCGGCTGCAGAAGATCCCGCAGGAAGGCTCGAAGGCGCCGGAATTTTTACTGAAGACCATCGATGGCAAGACGATCTCATCGGCTGATCTAAGCGGGAAGGTTGTCGTACTCAATTTCTGGTTCATCGGCTGCCCGGTTTGCCGTGCGCTCAAGCCGAAGCTGAACACGTTCAAAACGAAGTTCGAGGGGCGTGATGATGTGGTGTTTATTGCCGTCACCGGCGATCCGCCGAGCGATGTTCGAAATTTTGCTAAGACGGAGCCGCTAACCTATATCCAAACCGCGGGAGCCGCCAACGAACTAAAGAAGTTTGTCTTCAACGGTTATCCGAAGAACATCGTCATTTCGAAGACCGGCGAGATCGTATATTGGCGTACGACCGTTCATGCGTGGGATAAATTCGAGGCGGTCGTGCGCGGTGAGTTGGCGAAATGAGCGAACAGTTCTGTCCGATCTGTTCTGCTAGCGTTACGCCATCACTTCGTTATCCGAGGCAGATCTGCTCGGAATGCTGGTCCCGAGCAATCGACGAATGCGGTCGTAAATTAGTATTCGGATATTTGCCCGTTCCAGGCTATAGCGTATTTTATGAAGATACAAAAGAGCCGCGGGAGAACGGTATTTGCTTTGTCGATGGGGTCAAATGTTGGGCCGGCGAGGACTATTGGGGCGGATCGGTCGTAGCGTATCCTTATGACGGTGAAAAATAAGAACCCGATCGTCTCGATCATCATGGGCAGCAAGAGCGACTGGCCAACGATGGAGCAGGCGTCTCTCATCCTTGATGAGTTCGGGGTACCTCACGAGTCGAAGATCGTATCGGCACATCGCACGCCAGACCTTCTGTTTGAGTTTGCAAAATCCGCCGAAGAGCGGGGCATCGAGGTGATCATCGCGGGAGCTGGCGGGGCGGCCCATTTGCCGGGAATGTGTGCTTCGCAGACTGTGCTTCCGGTACTCGGCGTTCCGGTCGAAAGCAAGGCACTCAAGGGCCTCGATTCCCTGCTGTCCATTGCTCAGATGCCGGCCGGGGTCCCAGTAGGAACGCTCGCGATAGGCCAACCCGGTGCGAAGAATGCCGCCCTCCTTGCCATTTCTATCCTCGCAAACTCGCGTCCTGAACTTCGCAGGAAGTTACACGCATTTCGATCGAAGCAGACCAAAGCAGTGCTCAAAACTCGGCCGGGTAAATGAGCATCACAGAAATTCTCGTGGAACTCGAAGCCCTAGGTTCGCCTTCGAATTTGGAGGGAATGGCTAGGTTCGGTATCCTCACTTCGAAAGCGTTCGGCATTCCCACTCCCGTTATTAAGAACTACGCTAAAGAACTCAAGAAGAGGGCGGATGATCGGCATCAGCTGGCTCTCGGTCTTTGGAAGACGGGTAATTACGAAGCGAGAGCTGTGGCGTTCCTTATCGACGATCCGAAGCAGGTCACACGTGAGCAGATGAACGCGTGGGCAATGGATTTCGACAATTGGGCGACCGTAGACGGAGCCTGCGGATACCTTTTCCGTCGCACGCATTACGCGTATGACTTAGCAGTTGAGTGGGCCGGAAAGGACGGCGAGTTCACCAAGCGTGCCGGTTTCTCACTCATCGCCTATCTCGCTGTACACGACAAAAGGGCCCTTGACGAGAAACTCGCCGCATTTCTGCCACTCATAGAAAAGCATTCTGACGACGCTCGGAACTTCGTCAAGAAGGCGGTGAATTGGGCGTTACGGCAGATCGGAAAGCGAAGTTTGCGGTTGAACGTTCTCGCGATCGAGGCCGCAAGCCGCATCAAACAGCAGGATTCGCGTTCGGCTCGTTGGATCGCCGCGGACGCCTTACGTGAGCTAACCGGTGATGCCGTCCGGCAAAGGCTGGAAGCAAGACAAGCCAAGTCAGATATTAGTTAGTCAAAAGTTATTGACACTGCGGCCCATTAGGCCTTTACTTCTAACAGGAACTTCCCGCACAGGAGGCCTGCCTAATGAATTCGTTTAAATGCGCAAACTGCGGACTCTCAAACTTCTCGACGGATCTTGAATGTCGCCGCTGCGGCAAACTGCTCTACCGACCGACCGACCGGATCGCATCCAACAAGCCGCCGTGCCGAAACGCCCTCATTTCACTATTAATATTCACCGCGCTGGCCGCGGGCGGATATTACATGTACACCGGGCTGAAAGCCTCAGTGGATCAAGTGAGTTCGAGGGACACGAAACGAGTCGCCGCACCGCCGGCTAACCAGCCTGACGCCGGGCTCTCGCGGACCGAGGCGGACCGCCAGCGCAGCCAACGCGTTGGGAATTTCGTAGGGATAAGTCCCGCGCTCAACCAGCAGGCTAATCGCACCCGCCATACCGAGCAAACTATCGAAGAAATGACTAATTCGAACGGACGCTAGACTCGCCAAACAAACTCAAACGGGTTAACCTATCGCTTCTCGACCTTCAACGAAGCGTGACCCGAACCATACTTCCAAGCTCAACAATCGGTGTATTCGGCAGCGGCCAACTCGGCCGGATGTTTGCGATCGAAGCGCGCAAGATGGGCTTTCGCGTCCATACCTATTCGCCAGACAGTGATACGCCGACCGGCCAGGTCGCCGATGTCGAGACTTCGGCGAGCTATGACGATCTCGATCAGGTTCGCGAGTTCGCGAAAAGCGTAGACGTCGTGACCTTCGAGTTCGAGAATGTTCCGTCGAAAACTGTCGAAGCGGCCGCCGAATTCGTCGATGTTCTCCCGAAGGGCGAGATCCTGCACACCACTCAGAACAGGCTTCGCGAGAAGACGTTTCTATCGGACAACGGCTTTCCCGTCACGCCGTACCGCTACATCAAAACGATCGACGACCTCTCTCATGCGGCCGACGCTCTTGGCTACCCGTCCGTGTTGAAGACCGCTGGATTTGGATACGACGGCAAAGGTCAGGCGAAGATCCGGGCTTATTCGGATCTCGACGAAGCGTTCGCATCCATGGGCGGGCGCGAGTCCATCCTCGAAGCTTTCGTGGCATTTGAAAAGGAAGTTTCGGTCGTCTGTGCCCGCGATCATGCCGGAAATTTCGTGCATTACGGCGTCATCGAGAACGAACACGCCAACCATATCCTCGACGTTTCATTCGCCCCGGCGATCGTCAGTGAAAGGGCCTTTCGCGAGGCAATCGACATCGCTCGGAACATTGCCGAGACTTTCGGCTACGTCGGAACCATGTGCGTGGAATTCTTTCTGACCAGCGATGGAAAAGTTCTGGTAAACGAGATCGCCCCGCGTCCGCACAACTCGGGCCATCTGACCTTCGGCCCGTGCGCCGCTTCGCAATTTGAGCAGCAGGTCCGTGCCGTATGCGGATTGCCGCTCGGCTCCACGGAGTTTTTCCGTCCAGCCGCGATGGCAAATCTTCTTGGAGATGTATGGCAAAATGGTGAACCGAACTGGGCGGCGGCTCTCGCGGATCCGAGCGTAAAACTGCATCTCTACGGGAAAGCCGAGGCGAAACGGGGACGAAAGATGGGACACTTGACTGCGACCGCCCCCACTTCCACAGCAGCCGCATCGGCAGTCCGGACGGCACGAGCACGACTTACTGTATCAGACGAATAATCTCGCAAGCCGCACTCCAGCGAACACGGCCAGCAACCCCCCGACAACACTGAGCAGTAGATAGAGTATTGCGGTCGGGTATTCTCTTGCGGACGACAATCCGTAGATCTCCATCTCAAACGTCGAAAATGTAGTGAACGCACCGAGGAATCCGACGATCACGGCCATTCGGATTGCTTCGCTTACCTCAAATCGATCGGTCAGGATGATCATCAGGAAACCGATGAGGAAAGATCCGATGACGTTAATGACCAGTGTCGGAAGCGGAAAATTCTGAAAGATGGTCGCAAGGGGCGAGACGTTTATTAGATATCGAGCCACGGCGCCGAAGGCTCCGCCGACCGCTACCGAAAAGACCTTGGTGTACGCTTCCATTACCGAGAATTATAAGGCCAATTGCAATAAGTGCGAAGATAGCTTCCCATTTCGCCATCCGGTACAATCTTCACATGGCTGAAAGCATTGCCTTTTCAAAAGCCGGTGACCGTGGAACCGTCTATGCTGAGATTGCCCCTCAGATCGAAGCTTTGATCACCGGCGAAACTGACCTGATAGCAAATCTTGCCAATATTGCTGCTGTACTCAAAGAATCGTTCGGTTTTTTCTGGGTTGGGTTTTATTTAAAGAAAGGCGATCAGCTTGTGCTCGGGCCGTTCCAAGGTCCGCTTGCTTGTACACGAATCGACTTTGGCAGCGGTGTCTGCGGCCACGCGTACAGCATGCGCCAGACCGTCATAGTCCCCGACGTCGATGAGTTTCCCGGCCACATCGCGTGCAGCTCCGCGTCTAAGTCCGAGATCGTTGTTCCGATGTTCGACTCAGAACGGCAGGTTTTCGGCGTGTTGGACGTCGACAGCGATCAGTTGAACGATTTTTCCGAAATCGATGCCGCCGGACTTGAACGGATAGTTAGCCTCATTTCCAATTCATTCCACTGCGGGTCAGAGTAGGTTCCACCCATCGAATTCGATAAGATAATCAATTCCGTTCGAATTAGGCGTTTAAGTGCTTCGAGTCGGATCTACTTGTCTTATGACACCTATCGAATATCCGCTCTGGGTCTGGTTATCGTTCTTTGCGGTGGTTTTCGTCGCCCTGTTTGTCGATATCGGCATCGTTAACCGAAAGTCCCATGCTCCGTCCCGAAAGGAGACGGTAATTTGGAGTGCGGTTTGGGTATCCCTCGCCCTCTTGTTCGGCGGATTTATCTTTCTTCAGTTCGGATCGTTCAAGTCGAAGGAGTTTCTTACCGGTTACCTTATCGAGCTTTCGCTCTCTATAGATAATCTCTTCGTATTCCTTTTGATCTTCAACTTCTTCAAAGTTCCCCTGAAGTACCAGCACCGGGTCTTGTTCTGGGGCATCTTCATGGCCCTGGTGATGCGGCTGGTGATGATCTTCGCAGGTGTCGAAGTCGTCGATCGATTTCATTGGGCCCTATATCTGGCAGGTGCGTTCCTGGTGTATACCGGAATTAGCATGTTCGGCGAAGACGAGGCATTCGAACCCGAAGATAGCTTTCTTGTTAAAACCGCCACACGCTTCATCAGAATATCCAAGAACTACGAAGGAGACCGTTTTTTCGTCACGGAAAACGGTCGGCGAACCGGCACGCTTCTGCTGCTCGTACTGATCGTTATCAACGTCGCTGATCTGATCTTCGCGGTAGATTCGATACCGGCGATCTTCGGGATCACTACTGACCGATTCATCGTTTACACCTCGAATATCTTCGCGATCCTCGGGCTTCGCACGTTCTATTTCCTTTTGGCTGATGTAGCCGAGAGGTTTCACTTTCTCAAGTTCGGACTGGCGTTCGTTCTTACGTTCATCGGCCTGAAAATGCTCCTGCCGCTTCTAGTTGCGGGTCTGTTATTATTGGTGGGTGAGGCAAGCACCGGTGCCTTTGCCGATCTGGTTCGCCGCTTTCAGACTAACGACGAAGAGATCAAGCAATTGGTGATCAACGTCTCGCTCGGCGTGGTTGTTCTTTCGATCGCAGCTTCGATAGTGCTGTCGCTCATCTTTCCGAAATCCGAAGCGGAAATGAAAGGAGATGAACTAGATTCCGAGGATGATCCCGGCGTGATCTAATTTCTGATGGAACCTCAATACAAGAAGTTCTACGTAGAATGGTGGAAGATCCGCCGAAGCACCATCTCGGCTGTCATCGGGCTTCTCGTGCTCTCTGCGATCATCGGCATCTTCTCGTGGCTGGCGATGCGGAACAATTGGTTTGCGCAAGAGAATGTAATTCAGACTCCAAAGAACGCAGCCAGCATCCTTTCATTCGAAGGTGACGTTCGCATCATCCGGGCCGCGACCCGCGAGACCGTAGTGGTAACCAAAGAGACCTTCATCGCGGCTGGTGATACGATCCAGACGCAGTCGGACGGAAAAGCGATCGTCCAGATGATCGATGGCTCCGTCCTGACGGTCCGGCCAAACAGTACTCTGATAATTAAAGATAACTCGTCGATCTTCAGCGGACCGAACGTTCGTGTTTCGCTTGATGACGGTCAGCTCAACGTTCGGACCCAAGACCTTCCGACCGACTCCAAAAATATCGTCGAAATGTCCGAGTCCGAAACCTCCGTTAAGTCGCAAACGGACGCGAGCTTCAACGCAGATGGGCAAACCAACGGCGGTGAGATCCGCATTACTCGTGGAAGCGTAGACACCACCGTCGGCGGAGCCAAGACAACCCTCAACGAAAACGAGTTTGCCAGCGTCAACGACGGACGTATCACATCGAAAGAAAAACTTCTTGTTTCGCCGCGGCCCGCCCAACCGTCCGACGGCTCCCAGCTTGTGGATTCCGGTTCCGGCGTGGGGGTTACGTTCGTTTGGGAAGACGCAAGCACGATCCCGATCTCCGGCTATTATATTCAGGTTTCCCGCTCGCCGATCTTTGCGGCCGATTCGATCCTTGTCGACCGAAGTTCGCTCACAACCCGCGAATTCCGACTCGCCGGGCTTCAACCCGGCACTTATTATTGGCGTGTTAAGTCGACCGCCCGCTCGGGTCAAACGAGCGACTGGAACCCGCACGCTAAGTTCTCGGTCGTCCGCCCCGGATCGAGCCCGACTATCGATGTCTCGGGTTGGGGAGTCGACCCAGTCGGCGGCAGCGTATACATAATCTCCGGCCGAACTCAGCCCGGCCTGCTCGTACGGTCGCAGGGTAATCAAGTTTTTGCGGCGAATGACGGATCATTCCGACTGCAGGTCTCGTCCGGGCAAGGTGAGGTTCCCGTCGAGTTGACCGACGACCGCGGCAATCGTGCTGGCTTCGTTCTATCCCTACGCAATTCCCGTGTGCTTCGGCGGTTTTAGGAGGCATTACGGGACAAGTACATTCGCACAGCCACGGCAAGGTTTCGCCCGCCCGAACAAACCGGCTAAAGATCGCGCTCGGCCTGACATTCGTCTATATGCTTGCCGAGGCGATCGGCGGCTGGCTGACTAACTCGCTCGCACTTATCGCTGACGCGGGCCATATGTTGACCGATGTCGCGGCGCTCACACTTACTCTATCGGCGATCTGGTTCGGCTCGCGTGCAGCAACTTCTCGAAAAACCTACGGATTTTACCGGCTTGAGATCCTGGCGGCGTTTGTCAACGGAATCGCGCTCGTACTGCTTTCGATATGGATCGTTATCGAAGCGGTCGAACGTTGGAATTCGCCGCAGGAAGTCGCTGGACTGCAGATGTCTCTGATCGCGGTCGGCGGTCTCATCGTCAATATCATCGCAGCATTTCTACTCCACGCCGACCACAAACACGACCTCAATATGCGCGGTGCATTTTTGCACGTGCTCGGTGATCTGCTCGGTTCCGTAATGGCTATCATCGCGGGCGTACTGATCCTCACACTTGGCTGGCTGTGGGCGGACTCGGTGGGGTCGGCTCTCATCTCTTTGATCATCGTTGCAAGCTCTTGGCGTTTGATCATGGAATCTGTGAATGTGCTGCTTGAGGGAACGCCCGCTCACATCGATCTCGCC
>JBDSLC010000114.1:0-4311 GCA_039916585.1 Pyrinomonadaceae bacterium
TCTCGGCGTGAAATGTCTCGAACGCATTCAAGCGGATATGGCAAAGAATCATCTGATTGATCAGCATTTGCACCATAACATTCTCAGATTCATAACCTAATGCTTTCCGCTTCATTTCGATTTGCCGCTCGTAGAGTTCCGTCACCAAAGCTGAAGAGGAATAAGTTTTCACTAAGGTACTGAATGCCCGTTCGCTTACCTCGTTAATTTTCACAAGATAAGAGTTCTCGTCTAGTCGTGCGCGGATCCGCTCTAGGTCCTCTGGTTTCGGATTTTCTTTATCCGTGAGTTTGATCAGATCGAGTATCGTTTCAGCATTCTTCGTCTTTGTTGTCATTTCGCTTTCTTCTCCATTGCCGTTGGTGAACGTGGTATCCGCTAATCAGGTACAGGGCTTCTTCGAGCGCTTGGGCTTCGTCGGAAAACGCATCTATTACCTCATCTAATTCGTCCTGTGTCCTACATTCGGCGTCGAAGGACCGCTCCTTTTCTTCCGCATCGAGCCGGGCCTCGTAACGTCTTTCCTCTTCGAGAATCTGGAAGCACTCTGCTAAGGTGCCACTTCCGCAATACTCCGAGACGACGCGGTTACCGATTCGTCTTTTCCGGTAGTAATAGATACTGTTTCCTCGTGTTTCAAGTCCCATCGTTTTCTCTGCAGATTCTCTGCGATTGTGCTACACAACTTCTGCTGCATCGCTTTTTGAATCCCTCTTGCTCGCGTAACTCCGAAGGTTGCCAAGGTTGCCAACATTGCCACCTGTTGAGAACTTGGCAACCTTGGCAACCTTCGATCACGCATCGCTTGCGTTGGACAGTTCCCAATACCATTGCCCGTAGCCTTGCTTTGTTGACTTGATGCCGAGCCGTTGCTTTGCCCGGTCCAGAGTTCGCTTGCTGATTCCTTCGCCGTTTGCATCCGCAACAATATCGGCCATTAACTTCGATCCGTTCCCTACCTGTACTTTAAGAAAGCGGATCGCGTCAGCTATTGCCGATCGATCCTCGTTCGATTCGTTGGCCTTGTGAGCCAGCATTCCAGAGATTGAAAGGTCCGATTCCCCGGTCCAGTTAAAAGTGCCGTCCGCGTCAATCTCAAAGCCATAAACCGTATTCGATTCCGCCGCGATATTCAGCTTGTGTTGTGCGATCCCTCGTTTTGATTTGTCTTCGGCGTGGTGTCCAACCATCAGACCGCTCCGGCATCCTTGGAGCCAGGCAACCGAATGAGCGCCGGCGTTCCGAGCATCGCCAAAGCCTTTGGACTTGTTTATGTGCCGGATGCCCACAATCGCTATTCCATACCGAGCCGCGATTCTGTTAAGCCGGTCCGTTATCGGCCTTACGTCCGAAGTGCTGTTAATGTCCGCCCGTCCGGTGAACGAGAATAGCGGATCGATGAGCACGAACCTGATTCCGTGAGCTTCTATCGTCGTTTCGAGATCAATAAAGCCCCCGTTCGAAAAATCGAAGTGTCCGCGTAGAATTGCAAGCCGCGAGCAATCGCCTTGCATCTTTTCAAATCGCGGTTTGAGTATGTACTCCGGCGAATCTTCTACGCTCAAGAAAAGCACGTTCGACGCTTCGTGTACTTCCCCGCTTATCGGCATCTCAAGTCCTAGCGTTAGCCGCTTCGCTAGGTCCAACATCGCGTATGTCTTTCCGATTCCTTCAATCCCATCTAAGAGCGTAAAAAAACCGTAAGGGATTAGTGGCTTTGCGAGCCAAGATATTTGCCTAGCCTCAACCGTGCTCAGAAATTCAATCTCCAAACCCGAGCCGGTCTTGGTTTCCCACGTTACTTTCACGTTACTTTCTGAAAAAGCGTCTTTCTGCCAATAGCCGGAGCCCTCCACGATAACCGCGAGTTGTTCCGCAATGTCATCATTCGCCAACCCTTCGCCGCGACGAATTTCGATCCAATCCGTAACGTCTTTGCCGTGTTTGTCCGGCAGCGGTTCGCCGTCGAAAAGATCGATCACCTTAACCGAACTTGCAACTTCTGCGATGATCGTGGCCGCGTCGTTTGCTTGCTTTACTCCGCTTCTGTCGTGGTCGCGAAATAGAACCGCGTGAGCGCCTTCAATGTAAGCGTTAAGGCTATGCGTCCATTTCTTGAAATTCGTGGCTGTAAAGCCAAGCAAACGCGAATTATCGGCATCCTTTTCGCCTTCCGTAAACCAGATTTCATCAACTCCGCTTTCGAGCGCGCCGATCATTTCCGGCAACCGATACGGTACGCGGTCGATGCCATCGAGATTGTAGATATATCCGCCGTTGCCGTCCGGCCTGCGTTGCCGGAAGTCCTTCGGTCGATAGCGAACATTCTCATAAAGAATCTTGCCGTCCGCGTCCTTGTATTCGTAAACCGCGTCGATCGCCTTCTGACCTTTTGCAACCTTCGGCGTTGTATGCGAGCCGTTGCCATTAAGACGAACTATCGGCGCATAATCGTTATCAGGAAACAAGTCCCTCATCTCGAAGCCGATCGCGGCCAAGATCGAATCGGTCGAGCATCCGGTATGGCATTTCAAAAGAATCTTTCCGCCGGAGCCTTCCGAGATCGAAAGGCTAGGCGATTCATCTTCGTGAGCCGGACAAAGGGCATTAAAGCCCTTGCCCGTTTTCTTAACTTTCGCGAGTCGAGAAACAAGATCGCCCATTGTCATCAATAAGCCCCCCTTGCCTTCGCTCGTTCCGCCGTCGCCGGACGTTCGCGGATCACGAATTCTGCCCGCTGTTGGCATCGCTGACAGTAACCGTCAACGGCAAACCTCATATAGTCCGAACCGCAAAATTGACAACGGATAAACCGTCCGATAATCGATGCAATATTCTCAAGGCCCGTGTTAGAATTGGGACTGACAAATCGCCGTTGATTAGCCGTCAACCGTTTTTCATTTGAGCCGATCCCGCGAAGGTCGGCTTTCTCATTTCTAGCCATTTACGTTCCCCCCCTTGCCCTTGGCTCTCACGGCCTTCCAGCTTCGCGGTTGGCAAAAGTGAGCTTCCAGATCTTCGGGCCGGTAGCAGACAAAGGCCCCCAGCCTTACGAATGGCAAGCCCTTTTTCCTCGCCCGGATGAGCGTTGCCTTGCTCATCGGCCATTCGTCCAAAACATCTTTCTCGCGGATGTATTTCGTCAGAGTCATTTAGAATTCAATCCTTCCTTTCGGTTAATGTTGACGTTCCGCGTAAATGCAAAAACGCCCGAAGATTGCCCTTCGAACGTCAGGTTATTTCACAACTTGCCAAGTTACCGGTTACGTCACCGGTTACACTGTGAAAAAAATTATTTCAGTTTTTCTAGCCAGTCCGCCGCAGTCTTTTGCGTCCGCTTGAAGTTGCTCGCGTAACGATGATCGCCAACTATATTTTCGAAACCTTTCTTAGTCATCCCGGAAATAAGAGCGAGGAATTCGGCTTTCTGCGCCGGAACCAACTCCGAAAACTTCGGGATCAATTCCTCGATCAGTAGAATTATCACCCTTCGCTTCAATTGCTCCGGTTCGTCTTCGTCGATTGTTTCAGGCTGTGTCAATCCTAGTTCTGGCGCTGTGTTCGATCCAGTTTCGAGTTCTGCCAGATCCTTACACTTCGCGATTTCCAAATCGCACTTTCTAGAAAATCCGGGCCAGACCATTCCGTGTCTCTCCACATCGTTTCCTACTCCAAATTCTTGTTCATATTCGGTCTTTTCTTCAATGAGCAATCTAAGCTTTTCTTGATTGCTTGGAAGTAATTCGAGACGTCTTTTCAGGTAGCTGAAGTCGCCGGATTCAATAAACGGATGAATCAGATGGTTCAAGTTTCTATACGGGTAAAGGTGACAGTCGCAGTCAGAGTCGTCTTCATCTATCTTCGCATCGAGATCGCAGTCGCAAATGCTTTCTAACGGCTTACAAGGGCAAGGAGCGCAAGAAATCCATTCTTCGCTCCATTCCACACGGAAAATACCCCTGCGACCGTCAGGAGTCATTTCAACAAATGGATTTCCTGCAAAGTATCTAAGTACTTGTAAGTATAGAAATTCTAATTGTGAGTCATCGAGGTGTAGTCCATTTTCAAGAGTCAGCTCATTCAGATATAAATGAAGTGTTTGGGGCGTAGCATTATATCGGAGTACTAAATCAACCGAGCGAGTGAAGACCTCTGTGAATATTTCGTGGGTATCAAAACAGCCAAAGTTTTCAAGCGCCTGTTTAGATTCAGATAGGAACTCCGCGTCGATATCGCCAAATAGGAGTCTTGCAGATTCTGCCATTGGTGAACCTCTCCGTTAGTTCAAATCTCTGAAAGGGTTCAACCGTC
>JBDSLC010000115.1:0-14286 GCA_039916585.1 Pyrinomonadaceae bacterium
CGGGTGACAACATCCAGATGGAGATCACGCTGATCGCACCGATCGCAATGGAAAAGGGACTACGCTTCGCTATTCGCGAAGGCGGCCGCACAGTAGGTGCCGGTACCGTGTCCGAGATCGTTGAATAGTAATCGTAAGAGTGACGGCTTCAGCCGTTATTGTTGAACGCCCAAGGCGTCACTCTTACAAATAGAGGTACGAAATGGCTAAGGGAGCTAGAGACAATATCATTCTGCAGTGCACTGAGTGCAAAGAGCGCAACTACGTGACGACAAAGAACAAGAAAGCCACGCCTAACCGCTTGGAATTCAATAAGTTCTGTCGCCGCTGCCGCTGCCACCGGCTTCACCGCGAGAATAAATAGTTAATTTCGGGTCTTTGGATCTGAAATCTTTGTAGGGGTATGGTGTCAATGGTTAGCATGGAGGTCTCCAAAACCTTAGGTGCGGGTTCGAGTCCTGCTACCCCTGCCATTGAAGCAAAGGAGAAAAAGAGTGTCAGAAGCTGTTGACACAGTTAACGATAGCAAGAAGAAGCAAGGTGCAGGTGAGTTCGTCCGCGAGGTTCGCGAGGAACTTGGCCGCACTAGCTTTCCGTCGTCTGAAGACGTCCGAAACACCACGATCATTGTTATTATCGCGGTTCTCTTCTTTGCGGTTTACTTATTTTTGGTTGATCAGGGCTGGGTTTATATCCTGCAAGGATTGACTTGGGTGGTCAACAAGATCGCCGGTATTTAAGGATATTTGAAAATGAGGCAGTGGTATTTCATCCACACATATTCGGGACACGAGAATAAGGTTGTTGAGAGCCTTAATGCCCGCATTCGCGACATGGAACTCGCTGAGTTGATCACCGAGGTCCTTCTTCCTAAGGAGAAAGTCATTGAGAAGCGCGGTAACAAGGAACTTGTCTCAGAACGAATGTTCTATCCGGGATATGTTCTGGTTGAGATCGAGTGTGACGAGAAGGGCAAGATCCCGGATAACGTCTTTCACGCGATTCGTTCCACGCCGAAAGTTACTGGCTTTTTAGGTGGGAAGACTCCGACGCCGCTCACGCAGGCGGAAGTCGATCAGATCGTTCACAACATCGAGGTCGCTACCGAGAAGCCGAAACCCAAATTTACGTACGAAGTGGGCGAGGTCGTCAGGATCAAATCGGGCCCGTTTGCTTCCTTTACCGGTAAAGTAGAAGAGGTAAACGAGGACAAGAGCACGCTCAAGGTCTCGATCACGATCTTTGGCCGGTCGACACCTTACGAACTTGGATTTTTGGAAGTGGAGAAAGTCACGTTCGCGGAAGAAGATTAATGAGGACATTCCCGAGAAACACGGGATCGTAAATCAAACATGGCAAAGAAGATAGAAGGATACATTAAGCTGCAGATCCCCGCCGGTAAGGCGAATCCTGCACCGCCGATCGGCCCGGCATTGGGTCAGCACGG
Source organism: Pyrinomonadaceae bacterium (assembly GCA_039916585.1). Classification (GTDB taxonomy): domain Bacteria; phylum Acidobacteriota; class Blastocatellia; order Pyrinomonadales; family Pyrinomonadaceae; genus OLB17. The sequence goes on from JBDSLC010000115.1 coordinate 1,448, forward strand.
CGTCAACATCATGGAGTTCTGTAAGGCGTTTAATGCCAGGACTCAGAACGACGATCCGGATATGAAGATCCCGGTTGTGATCACGGTATTCGCGGATCGTTCGTTCACATTTGAAACGAAAACTCCGCCCGCCGGTGACCTGCTTCGAAAAGCAGCCGGCCTTCCGAAGGGCTCAGGAAAGCCCAACAAGGAAAAAGTCGGGACTATTTCACGGGATAAGATCCGCGAGATAGCCGAAAAGAAGATGCCCGATCTCAACACCACGAACATCGATGCCGCAATGCGGACCATCGAAGGAACGGCGAAGAGCATGGGGTTGGTCGTGGAATAAGTGAAAAGTGAAAAGTGAAAAGTGAAAAGTGTTGGGAATTCTAAACTTTTCGTTGTCAGCTTTTAGTTTTTCGCTAGGGAGAATCGCAATGCGATTCGTTTGAACCTGGAGGTAAAATGAAACGAGGTAAGAAATACCTTGCTGCACTCGAGAAGATCGAGTTTGGCAAGAAATACGCTCTCGACGAAGCGATCTCTAAATTGAAAGAGGTTGCCTTTGCAAAGTTTGACGAAACGGTCGAACTCACGATGTGGCTCGGTGTTGATCCGCGTAAGGCAGATCAACTTGTCCGCGGCACCATCGTCCTTCCCCACGGCCTTGGCGGCGCGGCCAAGAAGGTCGTCGTTATCGCTCAAGGCGACAAGATCCGAGAAGCTCAGGAAGCTGGAGCCGATGAGGCCGGCGGCGATGATATTGTCGACCGCATTAAAGGAGGGTGGCTGGAGTTTGATGCGCTCATAGCAACTCCTGACATGATGGGAAAGGTTGGCCAACTCGGTAAGATATTGGGTCCGCGGGGCCTGATGCCCAATCCGAAGACCGGCACCGTGACGATGGACGTCAAAACCGCGATCGAGGAAACGAAAGCCGGTAAGGTTGAATACCGTGTCGATAAGACGGGCGTTATTCACTCGCCTGTCGGAAAGGTTTCGTTCGACCCGGACAAGCTTCAAGAGAATGCACGCGTTCTGATCAACGCCGTTATCAAAGCGAAGCCGACGACCGCGAAGGGCCGTTATCTAAAGAAGATCAACCTAGCTGCCACGATGAGCCCGGGCGTCCTGCTCGATGAGCTGGCATACGTTTAAGTGAGGTGCGAATAGAGTAATGAAATCAAGAGAGACAAAACATAGAGATTTGGAAGCCCTCACGAGCTCGCTTCAGACTTCAACCTCGGCTCTGGTCGTGAGCTTTAATAAGCTTACCGTCTCCAAGGACATTGAATTCCGCGACCGTATCCGTGAGGCGGGTGCAAAGTATCAGGTAGTTAAGAACACGCTTGCTCGCATCGCCGTCAAAGGGACTGACTTTGAACAGGCGACCGAATCATTCAAGGGCGTGACCGCGATCGCGTGGACCGACGGCGACCCCGTAGTCCTTTCCAAGGCGGTTTCGAAGTTCATGAAGGACAACGCCGATAACTACACTTTTAAGAGTGGTGTTGTCGACGGGAAGCTGGTTGATCTGACTCAGTTGACGACGATCGCTAGTCTGCCCTCGAAAGAAGAGCTTATCTCGAAGCTTCTGTTCGTTCTCAACGCTCAAGCTCAGCGAATCGTCACGGTTATCAACGCCGTGCCGAGCGACCTGGCAGTTGTGATCAAACAGATCGGCGAAAAGGCTCCGGCGGCAGAGGTTAAGGCTGAAGAAGTCGCAGCTCCTGTTGAGGCTGAATCCGCTCCGGCCGCTGAAGTGGAAGCTGCACCCGCAGGAGAGGCGCCGGCCCTAGAGGTTGCCACGGAGGCTCCGGCCGCCGAGGCTGAAGCGGCCCCTGCTGAGGAAGCTCCGGCTGCCGAAGGCGAAGAGAAAGCTGAATAAGGTTTTTGAGATCTCAGGTTGTATTCAAGATCTGAAATCTCAATTTGAAATTGCGGGCAAAGCCCGCTCTAGCCGTACTCAAGGAAAACGAGCCGGGTGATTGTCAGGTCGCCAGTGCTGCTCGGATCTTCAGGAAAGGAGATGCAACCCGTTCCAGTTGGTCCCGTGGGTTCTAGCGGCTGACAAAGGCGAACCGAAATGTCGGTTCAATAACACAAGAACCCTAGTTAGGAGATAGATAAAGTCATGGCAATCACGAAAGACGAAGTAGTTGAATTTTTGAAGGGGATGACGCTTCTTGAAGCGTCGGAATTGGTTAAGGAACTCGAAGAAGTATTCGGCGTTTCTGCAGCGGCAGCAGCTGCACCGATGATGATGGCACCTGCGGGCGACGCAGCACCGGCGGCGGAAGAGAAGGACACGTTTGACGTTATCCTGACCGGCGCCGGCGGCAATAAGATCGCGGTGATCAAGGTTGTCCGCGAGATCGTTGCAGGCCTCGGGCTTAAGGAAGCGAAGGATTTGGTAGACAGTGCCCCGAAACCTCTTAAGGAAGGCGTTTCGAAGGACGAAGCTGAAGAGATCAAGACCAAGCTGACGGAAGCAGGCGCAACTGTCGAAGTCAAATAGTTCACGGCAGAGGCCTTGCGCGCGGCAGGGGCGTAACTCCCCAATTGGATGTTACGCCCTCACCAATCCAGGGCTTCTGGAACATTTGCAATTAGTAACAGTCGCTGTTACACTCAGTGATAGTTTACAGGGACGAAACTCGCCCGTAGTCGTGATCGATGGGATCGCGAATCTGCTAAAGTGTTGAAAGCAGGGCGTTTGCGGGAACAGGTTTCACGGGAAGAACGGAGAGTTGGTGTCTCTTTCGACACTCTCAAACAATTTGATCGGCAATTAAAACTGCAACTAAAGCGGTCAGGGCATAGTTTGCCCTCGGCCGGTTTTGCCGTCTCTTCCGTTAAGACCCTCGCGAGGAGAGCACTTTGACACGGGCATCCTAGCAACTCTTGGCGGAGAAAGCAATAGGTATTTAGCACGCCATTCGTAAGGGCATTCAAACAATATGATCAACAATCCGCTTCAAAACAATACGGTCGGGATCGGCAAGCGCACGAGCCAATCACCCGAGCGCGTGGATTTTTCAAAGATTTATACGACGGCACAGATCCCTAATCTGATCGAGGTACAGCGTGAATCGTACAATCGTTTTCTTCAAATGGATCTGATTCCGGAAGAGCGGGACACGATCGGGCTTCAGTCGGTATTCGGTTCGATCTTTCCCGTCTCCGACTTCCGAGAAACGGCAACTCTTGAGTTTGTCGAGTACCAGATCGGTAACTGGCAGTGTAAGTGCGGCAACCTCGAGGGCCTCGAGCATCTTCGAGCAAATTGTAAAAACTGCGGTTCCAAGATCAAGGTTGATCCGTTTAACCCGGCGGAAGTTCTTTGTAACAACTGCGGAACGTTCAACGCTGTTCGCCCGAAGCTCTGTCCGAACTGCGGTGAGCCGGTCGGATTGAAGCATAAGCACGACCAGAAGGAATGCCAGGAACGCGGAATGTCATATAGCGTTCCGCTCAAGGTAAAGATCCGACTGACGGTTTTCGACAAGGATGCCGAAACGGGCGTTTCGACAATTCGAGATATCAAGGAAGAAGACGTCTTCTTCGGCGAGATCCCGCTGATGACCGAGAACGGCACCTTTGTTATTAATGGAACGGAGCGCGTCATCGTATCGCAGCTCCATCGTTCGCCCGGTGTGTTCTTCAAGGGAGATCGCGACGAATACCTCGCGAAGATAATTCCTTACCGCGGTTCTTGGGTCGAGTTCGAATACGATCAGAAGGGAATTCTCCACGCCCGTCTCGGTAAACGAAAGATCATTGCCACGATCTTTTTGCGTGCTCTCGGCCTCTGGCTATCGCCGCAGATCGATATGAAAACGGTCTCGGACAACATACTCGAAGAGGTTGTGAAGAGTGCCGAGTATCCGGATTCTGAGATCCTCAAGCTGTTCTACACGACTGACGAGGTCGAGGTCGACAAGGGCAAAGTTTACCTGAAGGTCAAGCCTGAAGGTGATACGAACCTGGTGGGCATGCGTGCCGAAGAATCGATCAAGAATAAGGGCGAAGACGTTGTTAAGACCGGCAAGAAGGTCACTAAGGCTGCTCTTGCTGAGTTGCGTTCGATGAAGGTCACACGCGTTGAGATCTCGACGGCTGATTTCGAAACAGCCTATGCCCTTGCTGACGTCGTCAACGAAGAGACGGGTGAGGTCGTTGTTGAATCGAATGGCGAGATCGCGGCGGGGAAACTGCAGCAATTGATCGAAGAGGGAGTAACCGGCTTTCAGGTGTTCTTCCCCAAAAACGACCAGATCGGCGAGGTTATTGCGGCCACGCTACGTAAAGATGCGATCTCCAAGCCTGTCGATGCGCTTCTTGAGATCTATCGAAAGATGCGTCCGGGAGATCCGCCGACCGTCCCGACGGCTTATCACTTGCTCGAGGGAATGTTCTTCGACGCTCGCCGTTTTGACCTTTCGCGTGTCGGACGCTTGAAGTTCAATATCAAAATGGGCCGTCCCGAGAAAGATCGGATCAACGATCCGCTTCTTGCTCCGACCGATTTTATCGAAGTGGTCAACTATCTCCTTCGGATGAAGAAGGATAGCGATCACTTCTCACAGGACGATATCGATCACCTCGGTAATCGACGCGTTCGTGCGGTTGGCGAATTGCTGGAAAATCAGTTTCGCATCGGTCTTGAGCGTATGGAGCGGGCGATCAAGGAGAAGATGTCCATTCAACAGGATATGTTCACCACGATGCCGCGTGACCTCGTGAATGCGAAGCCGGTGACGGCTGCGGTCCGCGAGTTCTTCGGCTCATCACAGCTATCGCAGTTCATGGATCAGACCAATCCGCTTTCGGAGATCACGCACAAACGCCGCTTGTCGGCGTTGGGACCAGGTGGTCTTTCGCGTGAACGGGCCGGATTCGAAGTTCGCGACGTTCACCCGACTCACTACGGACGCATTTGCCCGATCGAGACGCCTGAAGGACCGAACATCGGCCTGATCTCGTCGCTGTCGTGCTTTGCCCGCATCAACGAATACGGCTTCATCGAATCACCGTATCGTAAGGTCGTGGATGGCCGCGTAATCGAATACGTCAAGGTTCACAACGGCGGCGACACCCCCTTCAAGCCGCGTGATCACGCTCCGCTCGAGGATGTCGAGAAGGCGAACAAGAAGGTTGCTAAGGAAGGCGGAAAGCAGGCTGAGTTTGAGCCTTATCCGTTCTATCTGACTGCTTGGGAAGAGGACAAATGGATCATCGGCCAAGCGAACATTGAGCTTGATCCTAAGGGCCACTTTGTTAACGAACGTAACGCGGCTCGACAGAAAGGTGAGTTCATAACCGCCGACCGAGCCGACATCCAGTACATGGACGTTTCACCGAAGCAGCTTGTTTCGGTAGCAGCTTCGCTGATCCCGTTCCTGGAGAACGACGATGCCAACCGAGCTTTAATGGGTTCGAACATGCAGCGTCAGTCCGTTCCGCTACTTCGTGCTGAGGCTCCTTATGTTGGAACTGGTATGGAGAAGATCGCCGCTCGCGATTCGGGTGCGGTGGTCATCGCCAAGCGCGATGGCGTTGTCGATTATGTGGACAGCGAACGCATTATCGTTAAAGCTGATCATCAGGTTGACGGCACGATCTCACGTGAGGTTACTGCGGACATCTATTCGCTGGTCAAATTCAAGCGTTCTAACCAGAACACCTGCATCAACCAGCGGCCGATCGTCCAGGCGGGCGAACGTGTCCGCAAGGGCCAGGTGATCGCGGACGGACCGTGTACAGACAAGGGCGAACTCGCACTTGGGCGTAACGTACTCGTCTCGTTCATGCCGTGGCGCGGATACAACTTCGAGGATGCGATCCTGGTTTCCGAGAGCCTTGTTAAGGACGACTTTTACACGTCGATCCACATCGAGGAATTAGAGATCGAAGCTCGCGACACGAAACTCGGACCGGAGGAGATCACGCGTGATATTCCGAACGTCGGCGAGAATATGCTTCGCGACCTAGACGAATCGGGAATTATCCGCATCGGTGCTCAGGTAAAGCCGGGTTCGATCTTGGTCGGAAAGGTTACGCCGAAGGGCGAGACGCAGTTGACTGCGGAAGAGAAACTTCTCCGAGCGATCTTCGGTGAAAAGGCTGGCGACGTTAAGGATGCCTCGCTGACATGCCCGCCGGGAATTGACGGTACTGTCGTCGAGGTTCAGGTCTTCACCCGCAAGGGACAGGAGAAGGACGAACGTTCACTCGATATCGAAGGAATGGAAGAGGATGCTCTTCGTCGCGATCTTGAGGACGAAATTCGTATCCTTCAGGAGCAGCGTGACGAGCGAATCTACGAACTCTTCGACGGCCGCAAATTGCAGACCGATCTCGTTGAGAATCGTGAAGTCATCCTTAAGAAGGGAACTACGCTTTCGCGTGAAGTCCTCAAAGAGGTAGACAGCAAACTTCTCCGAAAGGCTGATGTTGCTGCGGGTAAGATCGATATCACGAACGAGATCCGCGAGTACGAAAAACGGACCGAACGTCAGATCAATATCCTTTCGGATATCTACGACGAGAAGATCACCAAGCTCAAGCAGGGCGATGAACTGCCTCCGGGTGTGATCAAGATGGTCAAGGTCTTCGTGGCGATGAAGCGTAAGCTTAGCGTCGGCGACAAGATGGCCGGACGTCACGGTAACAAGGGTGTTATCGCCCGTATTCTTCCTGAGGAAGATATGCCGTATCTGCCGGATGGAACGCCCGTAGAGATCGTTCTCAATCCGCTCGGCGTGCCGTCGCGTATGAACGTCGGTCAGATCCTTGAAACTCATCTTGGGTGGGCGGCTCGCGTTCTTGGCCTTCACTTCGCAACACCGGTATTCGACGGAGCAAGCGAAGAAGAGATCAAGGGATATATCGGACAGGCGAATGCGAAGTTCGACGATCTTAAGCTTCGGCCGTCGGTCGGACCGTCGGGCAAGACGCGTCTGTATGACGGATTGACGGGTGAGCAGTTCGAGCAGAAGGTGACTGTCGGTTACATATATATGCTCAAGCTTTCTCATCTTGTGGACGACAAGATCCATGCCCGCTCGATCGGGCCGTACAGCTTGATCACACAGCAGCCGCTGGGTGGTAAGGCACAGTTTGGCGGACAGCGTTTCGGAGAAATGGAGGTTTGGGCACTCGAAGCATACGGTGCAGCTCACATCCTTCAGGAACTTCTGACCTGCAAATCCGATGACGTGGCCGGTCGCTCGAAGATCTACGAAACGATCGTGAAGGGTGTCTCGAACTTCGAGCCTGGCATTCCGGAATCGTTCAACGTACTTGTCCGCGAGCTGCAGAGCTTGTGCCTCGATGTCGAACTGATCCATGCCGATGAGATCGATCCCGATGCGATCGCGGCTGGTGTAGATACGCTGGTGGGAGTTGATTAATGAGTCCAACGTCCCTCGCCCAAGGTCCAACGTCGCGAGACGAGACCTTGGACTTTTGACCTTGGACATTGGACTTATTTTGGAGAAAGAATGTTTCGATTTAATAACGACAACAAAACGCAGTTGACCACGAACTACGAGGCGATTCGCATCTCACTGGCATCGCCCGATAAGATCCGATCGTGGTCGCACGGCGAGGTTACAAAGCCGGAGACGATCAACTACCGCACCTTTAAGCCGGAGCGCGACGGCCTATTCTGCGCACGTATCTTCGGCCCCGTCTCGGACTGGGAGTGTCTGTGCGGTAAGTACAAGCGAATGAAGCACCGCGGCGTGATCTGCGACAAGTGCGGTGTCGAAGTCACGCAATCTAAAGTTCGACGCGAACGTCTCGGCCATATCGAACTCGCTAGCCCGTGTTCGCACGTCTGGTTCTTCAAGGGCCTTCCGTCGCGAATTGGCCACTTGTTAGACATCACCTTGCGCGACCTGGAGAAGATCCTCTACTTCGAGACCTACATCGTTATCGATCCGGGCGAAGTGCCGGACCTTAAGGAAAAAGATCTTCTTTCAGACGAGCGATTTCGCGAACTTACTCGGGATTATCCGAACCAGTTCGTGGCTAAGATGGGAGCTGAAGCGATCAAAGATCTCCTGATGAAGATCGAGATCGAAGAGCTTGTTGACGATCTGCGTATCAGAATGCGCGAAGAAACGTCGCAGCAGAAAAAGCTAAAATTCTCAAAGCGGCTGAAAGTTTCTAACTCTTTTGCTCGATCCGGCAACAAGCCGGAATGGATGATTCTGGATGTGATCCCGGTCATTCCCCCAGAACTGCGACCCTTGGTTCCGCTAGATGGCGGACGTTTTGCGACGTCAGATCTTAACGATCTTTATCGCCGTGTTATCAACCGCAACAACCGGTTAAAGAAGCTTATCGAGCTGCGTGCTCCGGAAGTTATCGTTCGTAACGAAAAGCGAATGCTTCAGGAAGCAGTTGACGCCTTGTTCGATAACGGACGTCGCGGTCGCGTGCTTCGCGGTGCAAACAACCGTCCGCTCAAGTCGCTTTCCGGAACTCTCAAGGGTAAGCAGGGACGTTTCCGTCAGAACCTTCTCGGAAAGCGTGTGGATTACTCGGGACGTTCGGTTATTGTGGTCGGCCCGGAGCTGAAACTTCATCAGTGCGGCCTGCCGAAGAAGATGGCTCTCGAGCTCTTTAAGCCGTTTATCTACAACAAGCTTGAAAAGGACGCTCACGCCGCGACAATCAAGCAGGCTCGCGAAATGGTGGAACGCCAGGAGCCGATCGTTTGGGACATCCTCGAAGACGTGATTAAGGAGCATCCTGTTCTTTTGAACCGTGCACCTACGCTTCACCGTCTCGGCATCCAAGCTTTCGAGCCCGTGCTCGTTGAGGGCAAGGCGATCAAGATCCATCCGCTCGTATGTACCGCATTCAACGCGGACTTCGACGGCGACCAGATGGCCGTACACATCCCGCTGTCGGCTGAAGCACAGATCGAAGCGAGTGTTCTGATGCTTGCGTCGAACAATCTTTTGTCGCCGGCGTCAGGACAGCCGATCACAGTTCCGTCACAGGACATCGTTCTCGGTTGCTACTATCTGACGCTCGCTCGTGACGAAATGAAGGGCGAAGGCAAGTCGTTCAACTCGATCGACGATGCTCTTCTCGCTCTTGACGCGGGGGTTATCGAAACTCAGACCAAGATCAAACTTCGCTGGAAGGGCGATCTGATCGATCTCATTACCGAGCACAGTCCTCAGGACGTTATGCGTGCGACGTCTCGCGAAGTTGATCGTCTGATCGACACCACCGCCGGACGCGTGATCCTGAATGAGCGCCTTACGCGTGACGGCCTTCCGTTCGTCAACGGAACCCTGAAGAAGAAGGGCCTTCAGTCGCTCGTGAGCTATTCTCACCTGCGTCTGGGCCACGCTTCGACGGTCGCTCTCCTTGATGACCTCAAGGCGATGGGCTTCCTGCATGCGACGCTTTCGGGTATGTCGATCGGCATCGACGACATGGTCACGCCATCCAGCAAGAAGGGCATTATCGAAGATGCGCGTAAAGAAGTAGACAAGCTGCAGAAACAGTACGAAGACGCGACCATGACCAACATGGAGCGAGAGAATAAGGTTACTGCCATCTGGTCGGAAGTTACCGACCGTGTCGCCAAGGAAATGTTCAAGGCGATGCACACGCGTGAAGCGGAACGTAAAGAGCTTAACCCGATCCTCGTGATGGCCGATTCCGGTGCTCGTGGTTCGGAAGCTCAGATCCGTCAGCTCGCCGGTATGCGCGGCCTTATGGCGAAGCCGTCGGGTGAGATCATCGAAACACCGATCGTCGCTAACTTCCGCGAGGGGCTTAACGTTCTTCAGTACTTTATCTCGACGCACGGTGCTCGTAAGGGCCTTGCCGATACGGCATTGAAAACGGCTGACTCGGGTTATCTGACCCGCCGCCTAGTGGACGTCGCACAGGACGTGATCGTATCTGAAGACGATTGCGGTACCGTTCGCGGTATCTGGGCTGAAGCGATCATCCGTAACGGTGAAGAAGTCGAATCGCTCCGAGACCGCATCGTCGGTTGTACGTCGCTCGACGATATAATCGATCCGGTGGACGGCACGACGCTGGTAACGGCGAACACGGAGATCAACGAAGATCTCGCTGCCCAGGTTCAGCTCTCGGGCCTCCAAAAGGTTCGTCTGCGTTCTGCCCTGACGTGCGAAAGCCGTCGCGGCATCTGCGTAAAATGCTACGGTCGCAACCTTGCGACCGGCAATACGGTCGAGATCGGCGAAGCGGTCGGCGTAATTGCTGCCCAGTCTATCGGCGAACCCGGAACGCAGTTAACGATGAGAACATTCCACGTTGGTGGTACTGCTCGACTTGAACAAGAGACAAAGCACATCGCTGCCATGGACGGCATCGTCCGCTATCTTGACGACCTGAAGGTCATTAAGAACCGTGCCGGCGAAATGATCTCTCTCAAGCGTCAGTCCGAGATCGGTATTGAAGACGAACGCGGTCGCGAGGTTGCCCGGTACCAGATCGTTTACGGTGCTCAGCTTCACGTCAAGGATGGCCAGAAGGTGAAGGAAGACGATGTGCTTGTCACGTGGGATCCATTCACATTCGCCATTCTTACGGAGGTCAAGGGTACGGTTAAGTTCCAAGATCTTAAGGAAGGCAAGACGGTTGAAGAGGAGACCGATAAGGTTACGGGCCAGAAGCGTCTTGTGGTTAAAGATTCTGATGAAAAGAATCAGCCGCGACTTGAGATCAAGGACGGAAGCAAGACCTTGAAGACGTATCAGATGCCGATCCGTGCCAACCTTATGGTCGAGGATGGGCAAGAGATCGCCCCGGGTGACGTAATTGCGAAGATCCCGCGTGAGACTACCAAGACCAAAGATATTGTCGGCGGTCTGCCGCGTGTCGTCGAACTCTTTGAGGCTCGACGGCCGGGCGAAACGGCAATGATGTCCGAGATCGACGGTAACGTTACTTTCGGGCCTATTTCTAAGGGTAAACGTAAGATCATCATCACCGGTGATGATCTTGCGGAACGGGAATACGATATTCCGCGTGGTACCCACATTAACGTTCAGGAGGGCGACCGGGTAAAAGCGGGTGAGCCGCTGATGGACGGCCCGTTGAATCCGCATGACATCTTGCGCGTTCTCGGAACCAACGCTCTGCAGAACTACATCGTTAATGAGATCCAGGAGGTTTATCGTCTCCAGGGTGTGAACATCAACGATAAGCACATCGAGGTGATCGTTCGTCAGATGCTTCGCTGGGTCAAGATCCGCGAGGTTGGCGATACCGAGTTTCTGATGGAAGAGCAGGTCGATCGATTCCGTTATGACGACGAGAATCGGCGTGTTCAGGACGAAGACGGAAAGCCCGCGGTGGGCGAACCGCTTCTGCTTGGAATTACAAAAGCTTCGCTTTCTACCGATTCTTTTATATCGGCGGCGTCGTTCCAGGAAACGACTCGTGTGCTTACGGAAGCTGCGATCTCCGGCCGCGTAGACTATCTCCGCGGGCTCAAAGAAAACGTCATCATGGGCCGCTTGATCCCGGCGGGAACCGGTATGAAACACTACCGCAACGTCGAGATCTTCCCTGATAACACCGAAAACCGTAAGGAAGCGGATGAATTCGATGAGATCGAAACGATTCGCGGCGGGCTCGATATCCCGATCCTTGCCGGCGTTCCGGGAATCGATGACGGCGACATTGTCCAGGAATTCGATGTTGACGCCGAAGGCGAAGAGACATTCGACATCGAAGAAACCGAAGAGTTCGACATTGACGAGGCGATGAAGATCGATCTTGATGACGACGAACTATAGGCTATTTTTCGATATGATCACGAAATGAATGGAGCAGGTGTCGATTTCGACACCTGCTTTTTCGTCGAAGGGAATTAAGTGGATATTCACGGAACCCGCTCCAAGCCGCAGATGCTATACTTGGATAAAGAGGATCAATAAACCATGTATGTAAGAGCCGGTCAGTATATGATCAACACCGAGAACGTTACGCATCTGGAGTTCGAAGACGATGGCGGTATGGTCGTGTACTTCATCGGCGGCCAGATGGTTCGTCTCGACGCAGACGCTGCGACCACGGTCTATACCAGTCTCAACACGGCCTTCTCAACCCGCCCGACGCCACGCCCCACCTCAATTTCCTAGTTACAAGTTTCTCTCTTTAGCCTTGATCCGAGAATCGAAAAAGGTCCCTGAAAGTTTGAGTTAACCTGAGTCAACCATGAATGGCGCTCTACAGTTTTTCGGCTGTCGTCATTTTCGGGTCCAGCCGCACGAAAACGGGCACTATTCTCCTTTCGGTTACGCGAAACAAAGCATTTGAAACGCGCTTTTGCCCTCCAGTCGCGCGCTTTCAAGCCCTGATCTACGGGCCTTTTTTGTGAGATCGGCGAAATGCCGCGAGACGGACGCACCGGTTCGGCAACCGTTGAAACACCCGGGTTCACACAAACCGTCGGCACAGAGGAAACGAACACTGAAACCGTGCGGCCCTGTCGACATCAAGGGTGAGACGCGTAGGTTTATGCCAATCAGACGCACGAGCGAAACGGCCTTAGAGACTCTTGGTGAACGGTCCAACGCGGCAGGGCTAATGCTTGACTGAGAATGGAACGATGTGCTAATGATAAGACATTCGCGTCGGCTGACGTGAACCACCCATATGCTTAACAATCCCATCGAAAGAGAATTTGAAAAATATCGCGGCGGGCCGACGGAAGATCCGAAGGTGCGTGTACACGTAAGCCTGGCGCCGAACGGGCGGATGATCCTGAACAGAAAGGCTTACGAACTGATCGGCAAGCCGCCGGCCGTTTATCTTTACTACAGCCGCACGACCGACACGATCGC
>JBDSLC010000116.1:0-12171 GCA_039916585.1 Pyrinomonadaceae bacterium
GGGTGTTACGTGTACTCGGGCGATGGTATCGCTTTCCGGAAGCCGTGACACGGAATCGCCGATTACCGGCACAAGTGAGCAACGCGGAAAAGGTCGTATGAAAGCGGCATCATGGTCCGGAAGGTCGCGCTCAGCTTTTCGGTACCTTTAGCTTGGCCCTTCTTCTTCTTAAGCCAGGCCTCGCCCATGCCCATCACCGCCGAGATGTTCCGCAGGCACTGTTTGACTCGTGGGTGATCGAAACTGACCTCGTCGAACTCACCTTTGTGCTGGGCGTGCAACTGCAGGCGGATAAGCTGCGCGTCGTCGAGCGTTTTTTTCATTAAGTGGCAGACCGGGTACGAGATCTTGCCCTTCGATTGCAGCATGAGGATATGACTTAGATCCCCGTTGCCCGGCACGCGGTAATACCGGCCCAGACAGTAAGTGGTGTACAAGACGGGACGCAGGATCATGCCCTTCAGATCGATCGTCCCGGTCGGCCTCGAGCCCCCGGCGAACGCATTTCCAAAGTCCTTTCGGGCATAGCCGATCCATTCTTTATATTCGGCGAGGGCCAGCTTGCGGTTCGTGAAGTGACTGGTATGCTCGCACAAATCCGTGTAGAGTTGCACCTTGCCGGTGATGCATCGCCCGCCCTCGATCATATTGCGGACGATCTGATCGAACAAGATTCCGACCGGCGCGGCCGTCAAATCTCTCCCGCTGTCGTAAGGCAGCATCTCGCCGTCCGCCGTCATGACGTTGAACGACGAACCTTTCCGGAAATAAACGTCCGGGGTGTACGACTGTGTGATCTCTGTGATCTGTTTACTCAGGTCCCACATCTTGTCGATCAGAATGTGATACGGCGCAAGCAGTTTGTCGTTCGAGACCACTATGAAGAACTCGAGATCCGAGTAGGGCGTGGCCTGCCGCCGGCCGAGCGAGCCGGTCACCACGACAGCGTGTTCGGTCAACATAGGTACCATTCCGAGGTCCTTCGCTGCGAGAAAGAGTAACTGCCGGACGTAATCGTCGGCCGTGTCAGCCCATTGGTGGCCGACCAGCCTGCTGCCCTTGCGCAGTTCCGCGCGAAGCGCCTCGGTGGCCTGAGCGATCGTCCCTTGGGATCGGTAGACGTTGAACGGATTTATTTCGGTCATTGAAAGGTCGAATAGATGCTGGTGGTCTTAGGGCGGCTTATTGTGACAAGTGAGGGGTCGTTTTGCAACTCTATGCCCGTTGTGTTGTCTCGGAACCCGACCACGATGGCCCGGCAATAGAGATCTATTTGGAGATCGCGCGACTAGCCTTCCGGATCGAGTAGCTACTCCTTTATCGGCGGTCGATTCGGCCTGCCGCCTAAAATACCATTTACGTTTTTTCAAGTATTCGAAAGCGTTTGATCTTTGCGTTCAGCGTTGTTGCCTTAACATTCAAGAGCCGGGCCGCACGGCATTGCTTGCCCCCCCCGATTGCATCAGCGCTCTTCGAATTAGGTTTGCCTCATAGGACTCAATCTCCTTCGCAAGATCGATACCTTCATTCGAATTGATCTTGTCGCCTTTCAATGCTCCTACTTCGCGTAATAGAGCGTGCGACAGAGCAGTCACGACCTCTAAACGCGATCCATCTCCCGACGTCGGAGGTAGGTTTGCTATCAAAACTGTGTCCTACCCTCATCTTCCGTTTCCGTGATTTCGTGTAAATGCATAGTATTGGCGGCTTTCTTGCGCGTAAGCGACAATGATTGGATAGCGGCCCGGCAACACTCCAGGGACCGTGATTTGAATCTCTGGAGCGTTGGCCGGACTCACCGCATGAGCTGATTAAGCGGTGTCTGGTCTGGGAAAAAGAAGGATCGTTAAATGGGCATCCTCCTCGGATCTTGATGCTAATCCTGGATGACGACGTTTGCTCCCGGACCCCCGTCGAGTACGTCTATGCCAGGTCCACCGATCAACACGTCGTCACCAATTCCACCCAGCAAAGTATCGTTGCCTGCACTGCCGATGAGATTGTCATCACCCTCACCCCCGTTTGCGAGAAGTCCGATAATTCCCGCATTAAGGCCTGAGGCTTGGACGACATCGTCGCCCGCAAGGGCATCTATGCTGAGAATATCGTTCGCGATCTCGCTTCCAAGAACTGTCACCGAGGCCTCTAACCCGGTTGCCGTGATACTCCCGGCCGATCCGGCGACAGTAATAACGTCATTGCCGGCGGTGCCCTTGACGATCACCGTGTCGGCGGCATTGTCACCTCCAACCACGTCTGGGACAGCGGACAGATCGACCTTAACTTCACGAACATCGGTGCCGGAAAGATCGTTTACAGTGACCAGGTCCGCTCCGCCTCTCGCGGTGAAGACCACTTTTTCCGTGTCGTCGCAATCCATAACGATGCCGGCAATATCGCGTGTAAAGCTCAGTCGGGAACCGTTCGCCGAAACGACTACTCTCTCCGCGATATTCGCTCCGTTGAAGAGAAGTGTATCCTGCCCGTCCTGGCCTTCGAAAATATCGTTGGCGTCACCGGGGTTCCATAGGGACGTATCGTCTCCGGCGCCGCCAAATTCGGTATCAACACCCTGAGCCCCGATGATCAGGTCATTGCCCTCGCCACCTGTCAATGTATCGTTGGCAATCCCGCCATTTAGCGTCAGATCAATTGCCCCCGCCTTTACCTCAGAGGCATTTATCATATCTACGCCAGCGAGTGCGTTGACGACAAGTTTATCGACGCCGCTTGCTCCACCTATCACGGAAACTCCAGCGGTCAACCCCGCGACACTCACGCCGGCACCCGATCCCGCGACTGTAATGTTGTCATTCCCGGCCGTTCCGTTGACTGTGACAATGTCCACCTTGGCTATCTCAGCGTCGCCCGCGGCGAACAGATCGACGACCAAGTTAGTTGCTTGAGTTCCGGTCAAATCGCCAATGTTTACCTGATCCTCACCGCCAAGGGCCTTGAACGTCACGTTCTCTATTCCATCGCAATCCATTGTGATTCCGCCTATATCACGGAAGAATCGGAGCCGCTGACTATTGGCGGAAATGTCCACCTTCTCGGACGCATTCGAGCCAACGAAGAGCATTGTGTCCTGCCCTTCACCCCCTTCGACAAGATCACTCCCGTCGCCGGGAAGCCAATCGATCACATCGTCGTTCTCTCCGCCAAATAGCTGATCGTTCCCGCGCCCGCCGCTAAGAAAATCATTACCCGTACCTCCGAGAAGACGATCGATACCGTCGCGGCCGCCGAAGAGCGAGTCGTTTCCAGCTTCTCCGTCGAGTTCGTCGTCGCCTGAGCTGCCGGTGAGCGTGTCGTCTCCGCTGCCGCCGAGAATGTTTGCTCGCGGCATCGGATTATCCTGACTTACTTGAAGAATGTCATCGCCGTCGAGGCCGAGCATTCGGATGAGCGATGTGTTGGCAGTAGTCGCCGCATCGCATGCCACGGGCACCAAGCCGCCATTTACCAAGAGTGTTCCCCCGGCGTCGGGGCTGACTGTGATGATGTTGTCCTGGTTATCGCCGGTGACGGTCAAAACACCGCCGTCAAAGACTGCCGTGATGGACTCGACCTTAACAGCCAACTGGACGACGCTTTGGGACTTGTTGCCGTAGGCATCGAAGAGAACAACCTTGGCCATCGCTCCAGCGCTTCCGGGAAGCTGGAGGCGAATATCTGCAGGAACGAGGCCGGAACCCGTCCAGGTCTGGCCTTGTTGAGTTAATGGAATCTCCACCGCCCTAGGCTGACCGGGACGAAAGGAGAATGTTGCAGTCGCCTGTGTAACGTCCGGAGACCCCGCAACGGAGATCGTGAAAGTTTGCCCCGTGACCAACGGTGAAACGTCGATCGATTGAACCGACTGGGCGTTCATAGCTGCGCTTCCCAAAAAAAGAAACGAGATCAAGGACATAACCAAACGGAGTGTTCGGCAGAAAACTATTATTGATTTGATGTATTTCGTATTTTTCATAAATTTAAAGTGCGTTATCGCTATTAAACGAAAACGGTCTGATACTCAGGCCTTTTAGTTCATGAGTAAGTGCGTTACGTGGTTAACCGTTCCTCCGGCTCGGAACGAAGCGGCGACCATGGCGGTCTCGATAGTTTCAGCTTGGGTAGCTCCGGCAACGCGCTCGTTGTTGCCGTGAATATCGATGCAGTACAGACATTGCGTACTAACAGCGACGGCGATCCATTCCCTGTACTTCACTGGGATTGCACCCTCAGCAACCGAGGCTCTGTCGAACGCCAATCCCTTGCTCGTTCTTGGGGAGGCTGATTTGCGGATCTTCATTCGTTTAGAAGATAAATTTTGCCCGCATGGTCACTGTGCGTCCGGTAAAATTGCCAATATCGTAGTTGTTAAAATTGGGATTTCCCGCGATAGAAAACGCACTGGTTTGTGCCCCTACACCGCCTATGGTTTTAGGGCGTTGGTTGAAGAGGTCGAAGACCTCGGCGCCTATCTGTAAATTGAAGCGTCCGTCGGAACCAAAACGCATGCTCTTTAACACCACGACGTCCGTTTGGTTGAAACCTCTAGTTCGTAAAGAGTTTCTCCCCGCGGTTGAGCGAGCAAGAAATCCCGTGCTGATATAACCGGCATTCGGGTTCAGCGCAACGTAAGCCACCGTCGAAGGATCGTTAAGCACATCAGCGCCCGTCCCATTTACGATTCGCACTCCCGCCGCGTTGACAGCAAAGACACCGCTACTAATTTCGGGATCACCATCTGGATTGAAAATCGCCCGGTCGCCCGCGGCGTCAAAATTCAGATTACTGTCGCGGCCAGACCGCACTGTGATCGGCTGACCCGCCTGTATTTGAAAAATGCCGTTGATCTGAAAGCCGCCCAACGCCATACGGAGAAGCGAACTTTCGCTCTTGTCGAAAAATGGAAGATCCACGTTAAACGAGCTCACGAAACGATGCGGGATATCGAGGGCCGATAATCCCTTTTCATTTTTCAAACTCAGACCTTTCGAGTCGAAACGACTACCGGCGTTCTCCGGCCGTCGAGGGTTGAGTGCGCTCGAATTCAATTCGTTTGTCGAATCATCGAGGGTCTTGCTGAAGGTGTAGGCCGCCGTAAAGCTGAAATTCTTCGCAAATCGACGATTTAAGCTCGCAGACACTCCGTCGTACCAAGCTCTTCCAATTCCCGGGAAAGCAGTTACGGCGCTATTGAATCCGAAGTGCTCCAGGTTTCCCGTTCCTATCGCGGGGTTGGCAGCCAAGATAGTTCCCATAGACGGGAGACCTACCAACTGTCCCGGTGTTGGAGCCGCAAGTAGCGTTGGTATTACCAACGCAGCTTCGTTTACCACGCCGCTGTTTAATTGGACCTGCACCGGCAACTGATACGATCTCGTATTCAAATAGCGAAGCTCTATCCCCATGCTTTTGCCGAGCTGCCGTTGGTAGGAAAGCGAAAACGAGTGAGTTCTCGGAACAGTTTGATCTTCGATAAAAGAAGCCGTCTGGCTTCTCGACTCTGCCTGTCCGCTTACGGGAATGAACGTATTCAGTGCACCTCCCTTTTGCAAAAACTGCGTCGGGCTTCCCGAGAACTGAAGTTCCGCTTGTAGCTGGGGCGGCAGATTCAAAAGGACAAGGTTCGAGAAATTGGTGAAATAGGCTATCGAATAATTTCCACGGATAGAGCTGTCGCCCTGTTTACCGAAGAGGACGTTCCCGACGCGCGTATGCCATGTGGGTGCCCATGCGAAACCGACGCGAGGAGCAAAGTTGTTCTTATCGGTCTTAGGCACGCCAAACTCGATCACGCCCGGAACGGTCGAAACGGAGTTTAGCCTTTGCAGAGCCGCGTCGCGCGGCAGGGACTGATACTCGTAGCGTGCTCCTAGATTGAGAGTAAGGTTCGAGCGGATCTTCCAGTCATCCTGGGCGAATCCGTACAATCTGTAATTGCTTGAAACAAAAGCTCCCGAGCCGGTGCCGCGTATGTTCTGGTTATCGGGGGCGAGGTCTCTGAGGAGCCTATCGAAATTGCTGTATATGTAATCGCCGCGTGAGCGCGACAGGAAGTTACTGCTTGAGATCACATCGCGAAATTCGCCGCCGAACTTGAAAGTATGATCGTCATGCACGAAGGTCAAAGAATCGTAAACCTGATACGAGTGATCCGCACCGCTCTGCGGCAGATTACCGGCCGGTCCGATCGAAAGATTTAGCGACTGTACCTCTATATTCGGAAAATCGGCCAGCGATGCGTTAACAAGAGGGTTATCCGAGATCGCTTGACGATACGAAAGGCGCAGATCGTTTATGAAGGTGGGACTTACCGTACTTATCCATTTGGCCGAAAACAGCTTTGTGTTGTAAACGTTGAAATTGTTGAAGGCTAATCCACCATTCCCCGGCTGCTCGGCCGAGAAGCGCGAATCGCTGTACCGATAACGCATCTGATTCTTCTCATTCGGAAGATGGTCAATGTTGACCTGGAAAGCCTTGTTATTTGAACTGTTCGGAATCGAGAGAGCGACCGCTCCGAATGGGATTCCCGAAACACCAAGGACAGGATCGATAATAAAATTCCCGGCCGCGTTGCGCTGACCGCTGGTGAACTGCGCGGTGGTTGCCAGGGCAACATTGTTTCTAAGAGTATTGACGACGAATGGGCTTACGCCCGGAAGCGCGGCGATCTGATTTAAGCCTGCTTGCGTCGGCAGGAACGCGATGCCGGCCGCCGAACCGGCCCCTTCATTAAATGTCTTCTCAAAAGCCCCGAAAAAGAAAAGTTTGTTCTTACCGGAGAAAAAGCGTTTGTCGCCGTCGCCAAACTTAAAAAATGGGAGCGGGCCACCGAAGGTGCCGCCGTAACGGGCCTGTTTGAAATAATCCTTTGATTGCTTATCGCTTTCGGTCGTCGATGGAGCGTTGAGCTTTTGTGTGTCTATATATGTAAAAACGCTGCCGTGGTAATGGTTTGTACCCGACTTGGTGACAGTGTTGAACTGCCCGCCCGCGCCGGCTCCAAATTCGGCATTGAAGTTGTTTTGAAGCAGCGTGAACTCCTCAACCGCGTCCTGGATAGGAGCCGTTGCCGGGCCTGTCACTCCCGGGTCATCGTTATCGACGCCGTCGACGTTAAATGTATTGCCGCGAGGTCGCACGCCGCCTATCACTGGCGTCGTGGTAGCAAGCCCGACAGGATTTGGAAGTACATTCGGCGCAAGAGCGGCCAAAGCGTTGATGTTGCCCGCGTTCGGAAGATCCTGTACGCCGCGAGTCTGAAAGCTTTTTCCGACTTGTGAAGTGTCTGTCTGGACAAGCGTGTCACCGCCGGCAACGACGTTTACCTCATTCTTGCTGCCTGCGACCTGAAGTATCGTATCGACGGCGATGGTCTGATTGAGAGAAACGGTTAGATCTTTAGCAACCCTTTCAAAGCCTGCCTGCTCGATCGTGATAGTGTATTTTCCTACGGCCACATTCGGGTACAGATAAGATCCCGTGCCCGAGGTTTGTGTAGTGAAAACCTGGCCTCTTGCTTTGTCGGCAAGTTTCACAGTTGCATTTGGAACGATCGCCCCATTGACGTCAGTGACGGTGCCGGTAACGGCTCCGCCGGTGACTTGGCCATAGATAAATGCGGAGCTGAGAAATAGTCCGACAACTACCGAAAGCGAGTATTTTAATCCCCTAAACATAAATAAAACCTCCAATATGGCGCATATCTGCGCTGTGCAGAATTGCTGCAAACCTTACTGATCGAGAATCCTTCGGTAGGACTTCGAAAGGATCCGCGATCTGTTCCTACTGCCGCATGGCACGGCGCTGTCGAGTGTGAATCTGCTCTAATGTGTTGCGGAGTGCACCGGGACGTCGCCATTTTCCCCCCAGTTAAAGGCCAAATTGGTTGAGAAGCCTGTCGAGCTAAACGCCGTGTAATAGTTGCCCTCGGACGGGCGCCAGACGGCGATGTCAGTCTTCTTATCCTTGTCATAATCGGCAGCGACCGGTATGTCCCCGGCTAGGCCCCACTGGACTACGAAAAGAGATTTGTCGGAACTTCTCCGTATCCACCAATTTCCGTCCGATGGACGGAAGATGGAAATATCTGCCCTCGAGTCGCCGTCGAAATCGCCGTCGATGGGGATATCTCCGTCTAGGCCGAACTGCTCAATGCTGACCGTACTCGATCCGCTATTGATCGTGAACCACGTCCCAGTGGCTGGCCGGAATACTCGTGCGTCCGCAACGCCGTCCCCATCGGCATCACCAGAATGAAACTCTGCTGCACGCGGCTCGCCGTAGATGAAGTCATCCATCGCGACCACATCAAAGATGTCGGCCTGACCATCTGTGGTTCCTGCACTTAGCGGTACATTTCCCAGAACGATCACGACCTTTGAGATCCGTGTGCCGTCGTTATAGGAAACGCCTTGGAACGACAGCCCCTTGTCGACACCTTCCACCGGTCCGTTCGGCGAGCGCAATAGCTTCCCCTTGTCGTCATAAAACTGCATTATCGTCGACCGGGAATCGACATCCGTGAATACCGCTCCGAAACCGCTAACCGTTGCCGGAATGTCCGTGCCCGGAATACGGAAGGCTATTTCGACAACATTGCTGCCGCGAGTTGTTGTAAACAAACGCTCGCCCGAAAACGTCTGAAACTCATTTGTGTAGGTCGGATTGACGTTTCCGAATCGGACCGGAACGCCGCTTGCAACAGTCGAGCTGATCTGAAACGGCTGCAGAGGACCGCCCGTTACCACTGGGCCAGCGGTCGATGTAAAGACTACGCCGCGCGGACTGTTTACGTTAAAGAAATCACCCGAGATCGGATTTGGCGAAGCGACACCGTTGGGAACACCGTCCCAGTTGATCTCACGGCGTCCCGAAGAGAACGTTTGAGCAGTGTTAGGATTTAACTCTCCGAGATCGGCCCGAAATTGATCCACCGCGCCTTGGATCGCGGCCGGGTTGGCACCGAAAGCGCCTCTTTGGATTACTTGTGCCGAAGCAGTTGCTGAAGAGATAGCGACGGCAAGACCTACGATGAATAATTTGGCATAGATACCGCTTGATTTGAATTTCATTTTCCGATCTCCAAGGCAGGATTCTGCGATTTGTTTGTCTTCCGGTAGAAAAAGTAATCGGCTGTGTATGGAACGCGGGCAACCTGTCCGATCACGGTGCCGGCAAACTTAGGAGCCTTCCCGCCGACGGTGTTCACGCGATGGATGAATGTCGTGTTTGCCAAGACGCCGGGGCCGTACGTGAGTTCCGCTACTGCCCCGAGCCGCAGCCATGGGATGGATTCGGTATCTACGATGGCGGCCAATGGCGGCAAGTCTCCGACAACTCGGCTGCCACTGTTACTCTCCCACGCCCGGCCCACAACCTTGCCCTCGTCATCAAACACCGCGAAATGAGAAGCCACGACGTTGTCATCGTCGTCGAACAGCGTAGCCTCAGGTACGGCGGCTCCCCAGCTAGAGCCATTCCATGTATAGATCTGAACGCCCAGCGCAAAGCCGTGAAAGTGAACCCTATTTCCGTCCGGTACAGCGATTTCGTCCGGGACCTTAGGAGCGCGGTTATCGCCACGTTGCGCGGCAGCCGCACTGCTAAAACCTAAAAACAAGAGGAGAGCAAAATTGCCCACTAGGAATCTATGTATTGCGTTTTTCATTTTGAAGAACTCCTTAAATTTATCTAGTAATCGCTCAGAACTTGCGGCCGAATCGGTTCGTCGCCTCCAAGCCTTCTTGACTGCCACGGTTATCGTTCGGCCGGATACCGAAAACCTTAGCTAGTTCGTAGAAACTGCATTAACGATGACGGGATGGTTTTGAGCAACGTCGTTCCATGTCAGTTGGAAATCTTTCTCGCTCGCCGACTTGCCCAAGGCAACTTGGTATGAAGATGAACTGAACCCGATCAGAAAGTTTCGGTCACCGTAGCGGCGAAATGTCAGTCGGGCATAACCGTCCTGGCTGGGGCTTGAGAGACTTCCCGCCATTAGGTAAACGCCTGGCCTCTCGTGCGCGCTCTGAATCGTCCACAGAATTCTGCTATCGCTGGCGGGCCTCACTATGTAAGTACCGGCCGGTAGCGTCTTGTTGTTAGCGGTGAATGCAAACGGAACGTCGATTCTAAAGGCACCTGATTGAGCGTAAGTTTGGCTCGCATTAATGGATACCGAAAATACGATCGCGATGATGATTGCGAATATGTGTTTTTTCATTTATTTGGTCTTCCTTTTTACTTTTCACGAAACGGGCCTCGCCGTCTCGGTCTTCTAATGCAACAAAATGAAGAAAATTGGCTCAATTATTTTTTATTCGGTGAGACTCTTCCGTCTGAGGTATCTGCGACATTGAGCAGATCCCTGAGATGCACGCAACGGAAAATTCCGACATCTGACGATGTATCTCGACTGCCCGGGAGGAATGCTTCGAATACAGATGTCCCATTCGCCCTTCAGATTTCGTTTTCTCTGGTGAGGGTGTAACCGACGCCGGTAGGTGCTGATAGTCTGGACGTGCAGGTGGGTTTTCAATGACTCGGGTTTCAGTTGAGAATTGCGGATCGCCTGCGAGGATCTAATGCAATATATCTCCGAAGATCGGCTCATTTATTATTCAGCAGAGTGAAACTCTTTTACGGGTTGTCGCATCCGAACTCTTCGTTGCTTCCTGAATATGAATTCCTAAGCAAGTACTTGATAAATGGTTGAGGGGGGATTTTTTAATGTGCCGACAGACGATCAGCCCGCACGAAATAAGTTGCTTATTGCACGCGTGGAGCGAGGGGAACAGCAACGCGCTCAACGATCTGCTTCCGCTCGTTTATGACGAACTGCGAAGGCAGGCTCGTCGTTTCTTGCGCAAAGAGAGGCCCAATCACACCCTGCAAAGCACGGCGCTCATTCACGAAGCATATCTAAACCTGGTTGAGCAGAAGCACATCAGCTGGCAAAATCGGGAGCATTTTTTTGCGATCTCCGCGAATGTCATGCGTCGAATCTTGGTCAATTATGCAAATGCTCGACATCGAAAGAAGCGCGGCGGAGCAGCAGAGGATCTGGAGCTCGATGAGGGGGTCGTTCGAGCGACAAAGCCCAAGGAAGTTGACCTGCTGGCCCTGGATGAGGCACTAACGAGTTTGGCAAAGAAAGACGAACAACAGGCAAGAATCGTAGAACTCCGGTACTTTAGCGGGCTGACAATTGAAGAGACCGCGGAGATCTTAGGCATCTCCCCTGCAACGATAAAGCGCGACTGGAAAATGACTAAAGCATGGTTGTATCGCGAATTGAGCGGACACGATGGAATCCGAGAACTGGCAAAAGGTTAAGGCAATCTTTGATTCGGCCTTTGAAATGGAAGCGAGCGAAAGAAGTTCGTTCCTGAAAATTGCATGTGCCGATGATGTGGACCTATTGAGCGAACTTGAAGACCTACTTGCCGCTTCAGAAACAGCTGGGAGCTTCATGGATGCTCCTCTTGTCCATGCATTAGAAGGTTTGTTGCCTGACGAATCGGCGGTGAAGTTGAAACCCGGACAAGCTCTTGGCCGCTACAAGATCATCCGGAGTATAGGTGAGGGCGGAATGGGCGAGGTGTTTCTTGCTCAGGACTCGGAACTTGATAGACGGGTGGTGATGCGGCGGGCGCGGCCGATACACTCAGAGGTTTATATGAGGTGTACCCCAGCGAAGGCTTTCGGCCCTATATGTCAATGTGCCTAAGCGCGTTGGGCGAGCACGAGGCAGCGCTTAGCGAATTAACCGACGGCGCAGAACGAATAGCGGCGGTGGACCCGGATGTTTCATATTGGCTTGCGTCCGCGTACTTAATGGCGGGCAAGACAGAGTCGGCCCTAATGTGGTTAGAGCGGTCAATTCATGTCGGAAACCATAACCTCCCTTGGTTCGAAAGCAATCCGATGTGGAAGCCAATGTTTGAGGATCAGCGTTTCAAAACATTGATGTCGGACCTTCGGTCAACCGAATTTTACGAAAGAGTGTAGCGTAATTAACTTTCCCTTGTGATCGATAGCTGGCCACGATTGCAACCTTCGAAGACAGACTGGCGTTGCCACGTCGTTTGGACAGTATTCTCTTTCGACAGGACAAGGCAGCAGGTTCACAGTTCTGCGAGGACGAAATCTTCCTAACATCTCGGCCTGGAC
>JBDSLC010000117.1:0-6740 GCA_039916585.1 Pyrinomonadaceae bacterium
ATGACCTTGCGATCGGTTCGAAAGGCTCGTTCCGGTTGAAGATAAAGACGAAAGGGAAGGCAGCCCATTCGGCGTATCCGGAGATGGGGGATTCGGCGATCTTGACGCTGCTCGACATCCTCGACGACATCCGTCAGACCAAATTTCCTAACGACGATTTCTTCGGCGACACGACGGTCAACATCGGCATCATCGAAGGCGGCGTTGCTCTGAACGTCATCCCGCCGCACGCCGAGGCGAGCCTCCTCATCCGCCTCACGACGAAACGCGAGCCGATCGAGACGGCATTGCAAAGCATTGTCCGCGACCGCGGCGAGATAGAAGTGCTGTCGTGCAGCGAACCAGTAAAACTTCTCGAGGTCGACGGCTTCAACCAAAAAGTCGTCCGCTTCACCACCGACATCCCGTATCTCCCCAATTGGGGCGAACCGCTCCTTCTCGGGCCCAGTTCGATCCTCGTTGCTCATACAAAGAATGAGTTCGTTCTTAAGAAAGATCTGGAGACGGCGGTAGAGCTTTATGTGAATCTTGTCAAGAAGTTATTGAACGCAGAGAGCGCAAAGAACTAAGAGTAGAAATCAGAAATCAGATCTCTGCCTATTCAGCGACTCTGCGTTAGAATCTTGAGTTTATGAAGATCGCACTCATCGGTTACGGAGCAATGGGAAAGCTCATCGAGCGTCTCGCCATCGAAAAGGGCCACGAGATCGGTGTCATCATCGACGATTCCAATTTGAATCTTTTCCATGGTGAATTTGCCGAAAAACTGAAGAGGTGCGATGTTGCGATCGAATTTACCGTAGCGATGGCGGTGCGACGGAATGTGGAAGCGTGCGTTAAGGCTCGTGTACCGATCGTTCTAGGTACCACCGGCTGGAACGAGCAGCGTCAGGAGATCGAGGATGTCGTCAAAGCAGGTGACGGAGGCCTTATCTTCGGAGCTAATTTCTCGATCGGGGTTAACCTTTTCTATAACATAGCCGAATACGCTGCCAAGCTTTTTGCAAAGTTTCCGGAGTACGAAGCATTCATTGAGGAGCAACACCATTCCCGCAAAAAAGATGCTCCAAGCGGCACCGCACTTAAGCTAAAGGATCTAGTCGAAAAACGCGTAAAGATCGGCGACATCGCGGCGACCCGCGCCGGCAATATTCCCGGAACTCATCGCCTCGGCTTCGATTCCGCAGCCGATCAAGTCCTGCTGGGACACACCGCCCGCTCTCGTGAAGGCTTCGCCGTTGGTGCGGTCAAGGCTGCAGAGTGGATAGTCGGGAAGAAGGGATTCTATGAGTTCTCTCAAGTGCTGAGCGAGATGGCGGGACCTAATTAGAAGTTATCCGCTGATAGGAATATACTGACGTTTCTTGAGATATGACCAGCAGAGTCGATTGGATGCGCGGGTGTGCTACCGCCCTGGTGACGCCGTTTCATAGGGATGGCTCGATATATGACGCGTGCTTTACGAAGCTCGTCGCCCGGCAGATCAAGGGGGGCGTAAGCCTGCTCGTTCCGTGCGGGACGACTGGCGAAAGCGTGACCATGAATGAGGACGAGCGTCTTCACGTTATCAAGCTTACGGTCGCCGCCGCTAAAGGTACGAAGGCCAAAGTGATCGCCGGGACTGGCAGTAATAATACCGCGGCGACGATCGATTTCACCCGCAAGGCCCGCGAAGCGGGAGCCGACGCTGCGCTGCTCGTCGCACCCTATTACAACAAGCCGACGCAGGAAGGAATGTTTGCCCATTTCTCAGAGATCGCGAAAAGCGTGAAAGGATTCCCGATCATGCTCTACAACGTTCCGTCGCGAACCTCGTCGAACATCTCCGCCGCCACGACTCTCAGGCTTGCAGAAGCGTACGAAAACATCGTCGCGACGAAGGAGGCATCCGGGGACTATTCGCAGGTGATGCAGATCATTGCGAACCGCCCCAGGAATTTCCGCGTCTTCTCCGGTGACGACGCATCGGCACTTCCGCTCATCGCGCTCGGTGCCGACGGGCTCGTATCGGTGATAGCCAACGAGATGCCGAAGGAAACCGCGAAAATGGTCGAGCACTCACTGAATGGCTCGTTCCATTTCGCACGTCGTATACATTACAAGATCCTACCGCTGATGGAAGCAAACTTCATTGAGTCATCGCCGGCTCCATGTAAATTCGTGATGAAAGAAATGGGCCTGCTGGAAGAAAATCTTCGCTTGCCGCTCGTCGCAGTGACCGCCGAAACCCGAACAACCCTGCATGCGGTGATGAAGCAGGTCGGCCTTGATTGACTTCTAACTTACAACTTATCACCTATCACTTATTCCGAAAGTTCGAGATCGGGTTTAGAATGTTTTAGCTATGGAAATCGACGATCTAAAGAATGTCGGCGGAACGCCGGGCGGCCTCTGGGAATTCCTGATCGGCCTGGCGATGGCAGTGGCGGGTGGCTATATGTTGATCAGCCGCGTCACCGTCACGAGCGGCTTCTGGAATTGGGGCGGCTACAATACATTCGGGCTTTCGCTGGTACCTTTGATATTCGGTATCGGGATCGTTTTCTTTAACGGCAAGTCGTTGATCGGATGGCTTCTAGTATTTATCGGTTCCGTAATTATTCTCGCCGGCATAATCATGAACTTGCAGATCTACTTTCAGCCGACGTCTCTTTTCAACACACTCGTGATGCTCGTTCTCTTCGCAGGCGGCATCGGCCTGCTGGCGAAGGCTGTCAGGTCGCACGGATAAACTAAGATGAAAAAGCTCTTTACGCTTCTTGTCCTAGCCTGCATTTCGGCAACTGTATTCACTCAAACAAAACCGCGTGCGCGCGATCTCGGCGTGCCGTTCGACGGAACGCCCGGAACGAGCAATGCGATCACCGACGTCAAGGGCGTCGAGGTCGGGTTTACGACGCTTAACTCCGGCAGTGGCGACAAGGCTATCCGGACCGGCGTAACGGCGATCTTGCCGCAGGGTAAGGATTTCAACGGCCGCCTCTTCGCCGCTTGGCATACGCTCAACGGCAATGGTGAGATGACCGGGACGACGTGGATCGAGGAATCAGGCGGTCTCGGGTCGCCGATCCTGATCACAAACACGCACAGTGTCGGCGTCGTGCGTGACGCAGTTATCGAGTGGGGAGCAAAAAAGTTTCCGGGTGACGGCTACTCGGGCGATTTCTCCTTGCCCGTTGTCGCCGAAACCTGGGACGGATTTCTGAATGACATTAACGGATTTCACGTCAAGAAAGAGCATGTCTTCGCGGCCCTCGATTCTGCAAAAACGGGAGCGGTCGCCGAAGGCAACGTAGGCGGTGGAACGGGGATGGTGGCCCACGGGTTCAAGGCAGGAACGGGGACGGCGTCGCGAGTTCTGGATGCTAGGTTTGGCGGATACACCATCGGCGTTCTGGTTCAGGCGAACTACGGGTCACGCCAACTATTCACCGTCGCAGGCGTCCCGGTCGGCCGCGAGATAACCGATCTTCAGATGAAGCCGGGGCAGGCTGGAGTGGCGTCAACACTTAAGAAGTCCGAAGAAGGAGCCGGTTCGATCATCGTCGTACTCGCCACCGACGCGCCCCTGCTGCCGCATCAGCTCAAGCGGATCGCGCAGCGAATTTCGCTTGGCGTCGGCAAAGTCGGTGGCCGCGGCGAGAATTCGTCGGGCGACATTTTCATCGCGTTCTCTACTGCAAACGCTGTAGAGTTCGGCAAAAACGAAGGCGTCGCAAAGATCGATATGCTCCCTAACGACCGCATCAATATGCTTTTTTGGGCGACGGCTCAAGCAACTGAGGAAGCGATCATCAACGCCCTCGTGGCTGCCGAAACGTCAACCGGTTACAAAGGCAACACTGTCTACGCCCTCCCGCACGACCGGCTACAGGAGGCCTTGAAGAAGTACAACAGATTGCAGAAGCCCGGGCGTTAGCAATGGCGTAACTATCAACTCGAATGTTAAGCCCTTCCTCGCGGTTGGGCTTCGGCATCTGCCAACGCGAGATCTATGAGCTTAAAAGAGAAGGTCGAATCACTCTTCGCCAAGGCAGAGTTCGGCTCCGCCGACTGCGAGATATACGAAGAGTTCAAATCTGCACTCCGCCGCGGGGATATCCGTTCGGCTGAGAAAGGCGCCGAGGGTAATTGGCATGCGAATAAGTGGGTGAAGCAGGGAATTCTGCTCGGCTTTCGGATGGGCAAGATGGTCAAGATGTCGCAGCCGACCGAGACTCTTCAGTTCTTCGACAAGGATACTTTTCCGCTCAGGCCAATGTCGCTCGCCGACGGCGTGCGGATCGTGATGGGCGGCTCGGCGATCCGTGATGGCTGTTATGTTGCACCGGGCGTTGTCGTAGTTCCGCCTGCTTACATCAACGTAGGAGCTTACGTAGACGAAGGCACTATGGTCGATTCGCATGCACTGGTTGGAAGCTGTGCTCAGATAGGGAAACGTGTTCACTTATCTGCAGCCGCCCAGATCGGCGGCGTACTCGAACCGGTAGGGGCCGTGCCCGTTGTTATTGAAGATGATGTAATGGTCGGCGGCAACACCGGCGTTTACGAAGGAACGATCGTCCGCGAACGAGCCGTGCTCGGAACAGGTGTTATCCTCACGCGCTCTACACCGGTCTTCGATCTCCCAAACCAACGGATCATCAAGGCCGACGGCGACAAGCCGCTTGAAATTCCCGCGTGCGCCGTCGTCGTTCAGGGCTCGCGAGCCGTCGCGAACGACTTCGGCAAGGCTAATGGCCTTTCGATCTATTGTCCGATAATCGTCAAATACCGCGATGAAAAAACGGACGCATCGACTAAACTAGAAGACTACTTAAGATAGAAAATTTCACAGGAGCCTGACCACAATGATCCGTGCATTCATAGCCTTGTCGTTCGTCCTTTTGGCGATCGTGTCGAACACGATCGCCCAACAGCAGCCGAAGCCGGCACCGACGCTTCCGCCGGGTATGACCGGGTCAAATCCCGACGATCCCCGATCAAAGCTGAAACCGGGCATTTTTGACGCCGGCGAGGCGGCGTTCGGTATGAAGCATCTGGCGCTCTTTAAGAAGCCGAACACCTTCAAGATCGGTTCCAATCTCGAAGACCCGAAAGTCCTAAAGGCTCTCGCTGGGTTCGGGATCCCGGACATTTCCAGGTTCCCGAAAGAACAGTTACCGTTCCTGATGGATTTTCTTGAGGCCGGATTCGACAACAGCGATCTCGCGTTTCAGGGTAATTATCTTTTTCAGGGTAACTATCACGGTATCGGCATCTTCGACATTGCTCAGCCGTCTCAGCCGAAACTCCTGACCGCGATGCTGTGCCCAGGCGGACAGGGTGATGTCTCGGTCTATAAGAATTTGATGTTCATGTCGGTCGAGGGCGCCAACGGACGCATCGACTGCGGGGATCAAGGATTTCCGCCGCGACAGCCCGGACAGCAAGGACCGCCCGCACCGCAAAAAGACCGTTTCCGCGGCGTTCGGATCTTCGACATATCAAATATTAGCTCGCCGAAACAGGTAGCGACGGTCCAGTCCTGTCGCGGCTCGCATACCCATACGTTGGTAGTCGATCCGAACGACAAGGCAAATGTTTACCTTTATGTCTCCGGAACATCGTTCGTCCGTCAGGCCGACGAACTGGCGGGCTGTTCCGGAGCGTTGCCCGAAAAGGATCCGAATACCGCATTATTCCGCATCGAGGTCATAAAGGTGCCTCTTGCAGCTCCGCAGGACGCGAAGATCGTCAACTCGCCACGTATTTTCGGCGATGAAGCGGGCAAGATCAACGCGCTCGACAACGGCGGCTCTCACGAATCGCCTCGGGCTCAAGCGACGGATCAGTGCCACGACATCACTGTTTATTCGGAACTCGGCCTCGCGGCCGGAGCATGCTCTGGCAACGGTATCCTGCTCGACATCAAAGACCCTGTAAATCCGAAGCGCGTCTTCGCGGTGAATGACAAGAATTACGCCTACTGGCATTCGGCTTCGTTCTCGAATGACGGCAGCAAGGTGATCTACACCGATGAATGGGGCGGCGGCGGCGGACCGAAATGCCGCACGACTGACCCCAACATTTGGGGAGCAGACGCCATCTTCAATCGAGACGGCAACAAGCTTCAATTCGCGGCCTACTACAAGTTGCCGGCCGCGCAGACTGAGCAGGAGAATTGCGTTGCACACAACGGATCGCTCATTCCGGTACCCGGGCGCGATCTGAAAGTTCAGTCATGGTATCAGGGCGGCATCTCCGTGATGGACTTCACCGATGCGACACACCCGATGGAGATAGCTTATTTCGACCGAGGTCCGATCAACGGTGAACGGCTCATCAGCGGCGGGACATGGTCGGCTTACTGGTACAACGGATACATATATTCTTCCGAGATGGTACGCGGCCTTGACGTGCTCGAACTTACCCCGAGCAAATTTCTGACTCAAAACGAGATCGATGCTGCTAGGGAAGTGCGAGTCGCCGAGCTGAATGTTCAGAGCCAGCAACGCATCGTCTGGCCGCGAAGCCTGACGGTTGCTAAGGCCTACGTCGATCAGCTCGAACGCTCGCAAGCTTTGTCTGCTGATCAGGTCGCTGCTATCCGTTCCGCGATCGACAAGGGCAATAAGGGAGGCCTCAAGAAGCAGGCGAGTTCACTCCACAACATCGCAGGCAAGGACGCTAATGATCAACATCGGCTGAGAGAGCTTTCGGCGATCCTCGAAAAGCCTGCCAAATAATGAACGATAACC
>JBDSLC010000118.1:0-32284 GCA_039916585.1 Pyrinomonadaceae bacterium
CGGTAATGATCCGGTGTGATGCGTCCGGTGTCAGGACTTCGGATGCTACACGGGTTAATCCGTGCCTTTCCTGCGAACGGTGGACAGCGGGCAGTGTCTGCCTGCACTCCACGCGTAGAACGCCGTCGGAGGCTTGTAATGCATCGTAATGATGCTCCGGTAGGATGTGTCCTGTTTCAGTCTGCATTTTTACCTCGACGCCCTTCGAGTAAATCTGTGTGGATGATTGGCGCTGCTTGAACTCTACTCCGTGATCTAGCCGGATGCGTTTGTGTCGTGGTAGCTGCCGCAGTTCCAAACGCTCTAGAATCGGTCGTATCCGATCCGCTCCAACGTGGAGGTCCATTGCATAATGCACGTCTGTGACGTTCGCGGTTAGCGGGTTGAAAAGGATTCCTGTTGCCCCATAAATCGCGTCTGCTGCGATTCCTAGGCACGCAAAGACATCAACCTCACCCGTGGGCAACCGTGCGTTGTGTCCCCATCTCTGACGCGGCAATGAGAATCTAGCCGAAAGGGTAAGAAGCCGTCACGAGCCGCCGTGAAACGGGTCAAAAATAAAAAACCTGGGCCATTTTGACCCAGGTCTTCGTCACTAGCCGTGGCGAGAAGTATTTCTCTCGTAGGCTGACCCTTCGGCTAAAGATCAGCCGAACACGGCCTGGAGCTCTTTCAACGAGACGAAAACTTCAGTGCACATACCCGGTGATCGGCACGTCGTCGAAGACAGCCTCACGATTGGAGAGATAATTTCCGAGCCGATCAGCGACCCGCTGTGCAGTTTCAGGGGTGATGTTCAGATAGCGCAGAAACGTTGTAATTTGTGAGTGACCTGTGATCTTCATTACCTCGGTGTGATGACACCCAGACGCGATCATCCTGGTTGTAGCGGTGTGTCGGCAATCGTGGAAGCGGAAGTTTTCGATACCCGCCGCCTGGAGTGCGGACTTCCAGGCGTTCTTCACATCCACGGATATTCCAAACACGATGTACTCGGGATGTTTTGGTGAGGCCTCCCACAGAGCAAGAAGTTCTTTCTTTAGTCGTTCGGTTATCCCTACCGTACGAGCCGTTTGGGTTTTCGTATTGGTTTGCGGAATGTAGATTTGCCTACCCGACAGATCCACGTCCTTCCATTTCATCTGGAAGATCTCACCCCGGCGCATTCCCGTGTCTAGGGCGCAAATTAGGATAGGCCGAAGATGGGATCGGCGGTCGTGGCAAGCGCGCAATAGTCTTTCCTCTTCCTCATAGCTGAGGACGCGGTCCCGTTTCGTTTCCAGAGATGTTGCTATGATCCCTTTACATTTTGCAAAGGGATTGAGGATCAGCCAGTCATTTTGAATCGCGAAGTTCAGCATCGCTTTGAGCTGCTGCATTTCCCGGTTGACGGTAGTGATGCTGCGTGGGTGGTGCTGCTCCACTTTCACTTTGATTGTCCTCGTTCGTTTCGTCTTAGGGTTGTAGACCTTCTGAAACTCGTTGACGTGTGTGATAACCGGCGTCGCGATTCGAGTGTTTTTGAACTCTTCAATGTCGCTCGCTTTAATGAGTCGGATGGGCTTCTTTCCAAAGTGCTGCTTCAGGTTCTTTACAACGGATTTGATGGAGCTGCTATCTTTTCTCCCCGACACCCTAATTCCATTGAAGTAGACCGCTGGAGCCAACCGAACAGCAGAATACTTTTCGGCCAGTTCGGCGAAAGTGATTTTGTCGGACTGCAGAGCCTCTGAGCCATGCCTTAGATGATCATGTGCGCCGATTCCGGCATTAACGAGATAAAATCCCAGAACGTATCGTGCGCTGATGCGGCCTGCGGCATTTCGTGATGCGGTTCAGGCTTGACGGCGTGTACTAGGTCAGGAAACTTGATCGCGTCCTGAATAAAGAACACGGGCATATTGTTCCCGACAAGATCGAACACGCCTTCGTCGGTGTAAAACTTTACCGCGAACCCGCGTACGTCGCGGGCGAGATCCGTGGATCCACGGGATCCCGCGACCGTCGAGAACCTGACGAAGACCGGCGTCTCGCGCTTTGGGTCGTTGAGAAAGCCTGCCTTCGTCACCTTCGCCATCGGTTCGTAAACCTGGAAGACACCGTGAGCGCCAGACCCACGCGCGTGAACGATGCGCTCGGGAATACGCTCGTGGTCAAAATGCGTGATCTTTTCACGCATTATGAAATCTTCGAGAAGCGTCGCACCACGATCGCCGGCCTTCAATGAATTCTGGTTATCGTTGATCCGAACACCATGATTGGTAGTCAGGTACTGGTCGGCTCCAACCTCTCGGTTTATATCAAGGTCGAGTTGCTTCTTGCTAACGTTAGTATTCTTCTTTCTGGTCGCCATTCGTCTCCTTTTCGAGCTGGTAGATTGAATCGTGTAAGGCGGTTTACGCGTGCGCCGATTCCGTGCTGGAATTGAATCGGTCCTTCTCGGCGGCCATCTGGGCGCCGAGTTGATCGATAGCTTCTTCCGCGAATTCAGATTCCACCAGCGGGAACATCTCATCCTCTTCTTCGCGCACGTGATGGCGCACGTCCTCGATGAGCTTGGTAAGTAGCCCCTCGAACCGATCGCTGTCCTCAGCCGCGACGCTAAGCTCTCCTAAGAAAGCTTTGGCTTGCTGATGTTCCTTTAGGGCGTCCGATACCAGATCCAGAAGGTCGTCAGAACTTTGTTCCTGGAGCGCAGGGTAGAAAATGGTCTCCTCGATGTGGGCGTGAGCCTCTAATTCTGCCTTGATCTCGGTGAAGATCCTCGCGTGGTCCGGGCGTTCCGTAGCTTCGACCGTTCCGAACAGCTCTTCGACCGTGTCGTGGTCAGCCTTCAGCAGTTGTATTGCATTCATATTTACTAGAGTTGACTTATGTCTCATGTCCTTTTCTCTAAACATAGGCCTATTCGAAAGGCACCATTGTCATCGGCATTACATAAGCTCGTGTATACCGGCATACCAAACTTGCCGTCGTCTCAAGATAGATTTAAGGAATGAGAGTGCACGGAACAGTGAGGGCAACAATGGCCCGGAAGCCGTTGATCCTTCTATTTAATTCACGATCTTCCACAGATCGCAAGGTGCTGTCTGATTGGCTGGCATCTCAATCCTTCTCGTCGTATGAGGCCTCCGATACGCTCGATGCCATCGATCTTATGTCGGATTTTACGACCGCAAACGTGCCCGAGGTGGTTACCATTCCGCGAGGCATTCATGACGACGTTCCGGCCGTATCGGAGATGATAAGCAGCTTTATGAGCCTCGACAGCGACCTCTCGGTGTTTCTATATTCAGAGGAAAGAAATGCCGGAGCAAGATCGCTTTCGATAGAGGAGGTCGGTCAATGGCTTCAGGGTCGGAGGGACCGAGCCGACAGTTGATACGAGCCGATAGAGTTTGCATCCATCCAATTTATACACGAATCCCGTTTTCCCGCGTTCGTTTCCCGATCCATTTGTACTAAGATTCGGAGGCTCCTTCTTCGGATATTCGACCGGCATTTTACCCGACGGACACAGCGTTTTCCCGGTGATCAACTCGAACGATCTCGTCCAGTGGGAAGAGGTCGGCGGTGCGATGGCTCCGATCCGAGCGGCCCCGCCATTCTATTGGGCTCCGGAGGTTACTTACTCCGAGGGTCGTTTTTATCTTTACTACAGCTGCGGTAATGAAGTGAACATGGAGTTGCGGGTCGCCGTTTCCGATCGTCCGGAAGGAGGCTTCGTGGACAGTGGTGTGCGTCTTACGAGCGAGCAATTTGCGATCGATCCCCACGTATTTATCGATGACGACGGCGAGAAATACCTGTTTTACGCCACCGATTTTCTGTCGCATTCCCACATTGGTACAGGAACTGTTGTCGACAGAATGCTGGATTGGGATCGGCTAGAGGGAAAACCGCGGCCGGTTACACGAGCCAAATATGACTGGCAGGTCTATGA
Source organism: Pyrinomonadaceae bacterium (assembly GCA_039916585.1). Classification (GTDB taxonomy): domain Bacteria; phylum Acidobacteriota; class Blastocatellia; order Pyrinomonadales; family Pyrinomonadaceae; genus OLB17. The sequence goes on from JBDSLC010000118.1 coordinate 3,944, forward strand.
TCCTTCGCGTCCGGAGAAAGGCAACGTGCGTTGGCATACCGTAGAAGGCCCGTCCGTCCTCAAGCGTAAAGACAAATATTTTCAGATGTTTAGCGGCGGCAACTGGAAGAACGAGAGCTATGGCGTTGGATATGCAGTCTCGGAAAGCCTGCTAAATTCCGAAGAATGGGAGCAGTCCATCGACGGGACTACAATTCTCCCGATCCTACGGTCGGTAGGCAACGTTCTTGGTCCCGGACATAACAGCGTGGTCCTTGGGCCAAACAGCCGCGAACTGTTCTGCGTTTATCACAGCTGGGTGAATGAGGAACGAGTGATGTCGATCGATCGAACTGATATCGTCGACGACCGGATGATCCTTTTGGGCCCGACGGTCTTCGCTCAGCCGTCGCCGTTTTTGCCTGGATCCGTATCCCAACCGGACGAGTCGGGCAATCGCATCTTCGATAACGTCTCAGCCAACTTCCTTCTCGAGACCACTTTTCGGTTATTAGAGAATGCGGACCGATTGCGTGTCTCTATTTCTGGGGGAAATCGAAGCCGAATTGCCGAACTGGAACTTTCAGGTGGGCGCGTCAACCTTCATCCAGGAATGGATGGCGATCCGCTGATGCGGATACCGTCTGGCTCAGACTTCAGCAACTATCAGTGTCTCTGGATCGAGATTAACGGCCCGAGATTGCAACTCACGCTCAACGGCCGCCCCTGGCATCTAACGACAATTACGCCCGGAAGTGATGAAATCCGGATCGAGGTCGCACATTCGAAGGGCGTCGACATTCTGAATCTCGACCTTACTGAAGGATTTGTCGACTTTTTGGAGGGCGCTGAAAATTTTCAAGAGTCAGGATGGCAAAGCCTGTCAGATGATACGGTCATCAGCAGTAGTATGGAAAGCTTGGCGATCAGAAGAACTGGGGGCGATTTGTCGATCGCGGCAAAGGGATCCTGTTTCAGCGAGTTCGAGTTTGCGGCCAACGTGCGCCCTCTTTTAGATCCGGCATTCGGCTTTGCATTGCTCTCGCGTGACGACGAGATCGAGATGCTGATAGAGTTTTCCTCGACTGAAGCCCCACCGTCGATCGAAACAACGATCAGGAGGGAGACCGTCTCACTTCGCGCGGCATTCGACGCATCGAGATATACGCAATTCCGATTTGTGAAACTGGACGGATATCTCACGGTCGATCTGGAAGGAACGAGTCTCGCTCATTTTAAAGTTAGCAGCGACCCGAGCAGAATAGGCATCGTTACTAATGGGGGCCTGTCGGTCGATATGGTCCGGGCAATCAGGACGGGTTGATCTAGTTTCGCTCAACCGAAAACAAAATTTTGTACGACGTTAACTCCAAATCTTCGCACGATTCGAAGCTATCACTGACGGCTCGCGATTTTCTGTGGGCCGCAGGGATCGAGAACACGTTTATCCCGCAAACCCGTCCGGGTCATCGTGCGCTCGATGAATACGAGTTGATGGGTCATTACGAGCATTGGGAAGAGGATTTAGAGCTGATCGGAGACCTTGGCCTTAAGGCGATACGATGGGGCGTCCCGTGGTATCGCGTGGAACCCTCGCCGGGAAAGTATGACTGGGCCTGGACCGACGACGTGATCTCAAACCTCGTTGAGAAATATGAGGTGCTTCCGATAATCGACCTGATGCACTATGGGTGCCCGCTCTGGCTTGAAAAAGAGTTCGCTCACCGGGATTATCCGCGATACGTGGCCGATTACGCGGGCGAGTTCGCGAGTAGATACAAGCATATGATCCACTGGTACACCCCGCTCAATGAGCCGATCATCAACTCTATGATGTGCGGGCTGCGTGGGCTGTGGCCGCCGTATCTAAAGGGTGATAAGGGCTACATCCGGATCATGTTGCAGCTCGCAAAGGGGATCGTGCGCACGGTCAAGAATATTAAAGAGATCGACCCGTCCGCGGTGATGGTTTATGTAGAGGCGACGGGACTGAACCGCACTGTCAGCGATGACCTTCGCTCGCTTGCTCGCGAAGAAGAAATGCGCGGCTTCTTGTGCTTTGACCTGATATCCGGCCGGCTTGATCACAATCATGAACTTTTTTCCTGGCTGGTGAGAAATGGCGCTGTTCCCGGTTCACTCGTCGAACTCGAACGAAGCCGCTGTGAATTTGACGTCGTCGGACTCAACTTCTATCCGCAATGGTCAACACGACAATTGTTCATCGATAAGAAAGGCAAACTAGCCTTTCGAGAGACCGAGCAAGAAGGTGAGGGCTTTGAGGAACTTATCACCAAATACTTCGAGCGGTACCGGGCACCCATAATGATCACGGAAACAAGTGCGGTTGGGCCTGATGAGGTTCGTTCACGGTGGCTGGAATCTAGCGTAGCGGTCGTTAAGAAAATGCGTTCGGCCGGGTTTCCGATAATCGGGTACACCTGGTTTCCGATGTTCACGATGATCGACTGGAGATACCGATTCGGCAGCGATCCGCTGGAGAATTATTATCTCGAACTCGGCCTTTATAATTTGAACCGCGAAGGAGGAATCTCTCGTTGGAAGCCGTCACCTCTAGTGGAACAGTACAAGGCTTATATATCAGACCCAGTTGGAAGCATCGGCGAGGTCGGCGGCGGGGGCGCCGAATCGCCTTTGCTGGAACATTCTGGATGAATATCAGGCGATGTTGCGCTTTCACGCTGGTTCAAAGCCGCCGTGTAATATTTATATTTGATGACAACAAGTCAGCGATTCAACAGTTTTATAATGGGAGGCTTTGAATGTTCCACCCATCGAGATCATCGCGGTAAGCGGCTGGATCTGATCAAATCGACGCGCCACGACGAGCTGGCCGAGGGCGACTATCAGCGAATGATCGATCATGGACTGCTTACGGCCCGCGACGGGGTACGATGGCACCTGATCGAGAAAGAACCTTACAGATACGATTTCTCCAGCCTCGAACGCCAGACCGCAGCGGCGAAACAAACGGGGATTGAGATCATTTGGGATTACTTTCACTACGGCTACCCCGAAGATCTCGATATCTTCTCCGATGAATTTTCTGCGCGTTTTTGCTCTTTCGCAGAAGCGGTGACGAGGTTTCTAGTAGAAACTTTAGGAGAAGCACTACACGTCTGCCCGGTGAACGAGATCTCGTTCTTCTCGTGGGTCGCCGCGGACCGTGCACATTTCTACCCTGCCGTAGCGCGACGTTCCCGCGAATTAAAACGCCGTTTGATCCAAACTTCGATCGCCGCGGTACAACGTATCCGGGAGGTCAACGCGGATACGACCATCATGTTCACCGAACCTGCGATACACGTTGTGCCGAAGGATGACTCGCCCAAGGCCCGGCGCTCCGCGGAAACATATCGCCGATCGCAGTTCGAAGCTCTGGATGTTCTTGAAAGCTCTCCGCCGGACGAATCGATGAATGACGTGATCGGCTTGAACTACTACTTTCACAACCAATGGCGCTACCCTAGCCGCCGAAAGATTCCGCTAGGACACGAACTATATCGACCATTAAGCGAGATACTCGCGGAGTTTTACGAGCGTTACAAACGTCCCCTAATGATCGCGGAAACAGGCATCGAAAACGACGAAAGGGCTGAATGGTTTCGATATGTTTGCGATGAAGTGGCGCTAGCGATCGATCATGGCGTGCAGGTGCAGGGCATCTGTTTGTATCCGATCGCGAATCATCCTGGATGGGTTGATAACCGGCACTGTCACAATGGTCTATGGGACTACGCAGATGATCGGGGTGAGAGAGAGATCCACACCCCGTTATCGGAAGAGATTTCGACCCAGATCGAACGATTCGATCGGATGCTCAAGAGACAAATAAGTGCAGACCAGACGGAACTAAGTCAGGCCGTGGGCAGCGGCTGAGCCGTTGCCGTTCGTATACAAGTAACCGGATTTCGCGGCCAAGACGGTCGCCGTTTTCCGGTTCTCGCCTACGATCTTCGCGTAGGTTGTGAGTGCCTGAGCAACTACCTGATCCATATTGTAGTACTTGTAGGTAGCGAGACGCCCGACAAAATGGACGTCTTCTGCCGCGTCCGCAAGCGCTTTATATTTTGCGTAGAGAGCTGCATTCTCCGGCATCGGGATCGGGTAATACGGATCGCCTTCGGCCTGAGGATATTCATAGACGACACTCGTCTTCGCATGGGTTTGGCCAGTCAGATACTTGAATTCAGTGACTCTCGTGTAGGGTTGCTCGTTCGGATAATTGATTACCGGCGCGGGTTGGAATACTTCGCCGTCGTGGGTTTCATGCCTAAATTCGAGCGATCGATAGGGCAACTCGCCGTATTCGTAGTCGAAGTACGCATCGACGGGACCCGTGTATATCATTTCGCGGTACGGAATTTCGTCCGCGATCTCGCGATAGTCGCAGCTCAGAAGAACCTTTATATTCGGACTATCAAGCATTTTCTCGAACATCCTAGTGTAGCCGTACTTCGGCATCGCCTGGTATGTGTCGGTGAAATAGCGATCGTCGCGGTTTGTCCGTGTCGGAACGCGTGCCGTCACCGAAGCATCCAGTTCGGAGGGATCAAGACCCCACTGCTTTTTCGTATAACCGCGGAAGAATTTCTCGTAAAGCTCCCGGCCGACTGCGCTAATGACAACATCTTCAGATGTTCGAATGTTGTCGCGAGGTTCGCGTACCTTGTCAAAAAACTCCTGGATCGAATGGGAGTCGAGGTTGAGTCCGTAAAGCCGGTTGATCGTGTCTAGGTTGATCGGGATCGGAACCATCATTCCGTCGACCGAGGCAAGCACGCGGTGCTCGTATTCGCGCCATTCCGTAAACCTGGAAAGATAGTCAAACACGTCCTTCGCGTTAGTGTGGAAGATATGCGGCCCGTACTTGTGGATCAAGATTCCATCGTCGTTATAGTGGTCGTATGCGTTACCCGCGATATGCGGACGCTTATCACAGATCAGTACTTTCTTTCCCGAACCATTTGCAAGGCGTTCAGCTATCACCGCCCCCGCAAACCCAGCCCCGACTATTAAATAATCAAACATTGAAATTCCCCTCGTTGCTATGCTGCCATGCTGGCTCCCCGCGGACGTTCTTGTCCGGGCGTCGATTCGATCGGCTTCTGACGCGAACTATTGATACTACGATTGATCAAACGGTTCATTTCCCGCGACGTTGAGTCCCACGACCGATCGGACAGAAAGGCGTCAACCGTTCGCAATCGCTCTGCTTTGTCCTTGGCCATTGCCCTTTCCGCGGCTGCGACAAACTCGACGGCGTCGGACACGATCTCGACGAGTCCCACTTGTCCGTAGGGCCTGACCACATCCGTGATCGCTGTTGAGACTACCGGCAAGCCGGACGCCAGATACTCCGGAGTCTTCGTCGGGCTTATGTACTTGGTCGAATCATTCAGTGCGAACGGCATCATCCCTATGTCCCAGCCCGCAAAATACCGTGGGAGGTCTTTATAATCTTTCATTCCGAGATAGTGGATATTAGCCCGCTGCGGCAGCGACTCAGGATCGATCTTTACAACCGGCCCGACCATTACGAAACTCCAGTCAGGCCGAAGGTCTGCCGCACGTGCAACCAGATCCAGGTCAATTCTTTCGTCGATAACACCCGCGTACCCGATACGTGGCCGAGCGAGTTGCGCCTGATCAGGCATATCGTTGCGTTCAAACAACGCATGGCGAAAATGGGCCGCGTCTATGCTCGACGGAAATTCGTGGACCGCCCGGTGCTGTTCCTTCTTTGCCTCGTATAGACTGTGACCGCCCGTAAAGACAAGGTCGGCCCTTTTGAAGAGCCGATGCTCGAGCTCGACTAGTTCCGTAGGAGCGAACTTAAACTTGCTCAGCTCATCCATGCAATCGTAAACGACGGCAACCGCTTCCAACCCGTCGGCCCAGTGAAGCATCATGGGCGTGTAGAACCATTGCACACAGTCATGACAGTCCCATCGCTCGGCAAAATCCGTCATCAACCGATGAATCAACTTCACATCGTTTCGGCGGTCTGCTTTCTCAGGTAGTTTTGGGACGCAGCGAACCACGCCTTCCTCCACCGCGGTGAAGAGCCAGCTTGGAGGGCCGTCGTGAAAAATGGGCTCTTCGATGAAAAATACCCGTCGGTGTTTCCCAAAGCGGCTCATCAAGTGTTGCGGGCGCTGGTAGACGAAGTCCCATCGTAGGTGGGAGAAACAAACAAGATCCTTTGATGAGTTGTCGTGATGTGTATTTCTTGGTGTCATTTGTTCATTCGAATACTTCAGAGGTTATTAACACGCATTCGCGGTATCGATCGGAGTCGCATCTCGGGTGAATTCGTTGTAGCAATCACAAGCCGTAGCTTCTAGTCCCGCTCGATCGGTTATCGAGATACCTCCGCGGGAATAATCGATCAGTTTTCGCTTCCGCATCCCTAATGCGATCGACGTAACACTGGGTCGATAGACGCCCAGAGCTCTCGCGATCTGTTCATGAGTTAAATGCAATCGGGATTGTCCCCCAAGATCACGAACCAGAAGGAGCCACGTGCAGAGCCGTTCCTCAACCGAGTGATACATATTGCACACCGCCCGAAGAGATATCTGCCGAATATAAGCCGCGAGCGATGAATGAAGGAGCCCCGGCATCTCGGGATCGTTTCGGCCTTCTTTCCTTAACAGGCAGCTTTCCATTCGCAGAAGACTTCCGGCCTGGGTGACCTGTACACAATTGGAGATCCTATTACGCTCATAAAGTGAAGCGAGTCCGATGGAGCCGTTACGGCCAACTATCGCGACCTCGACCATTCGGCCGTCATCGAGCATGTGAAGCTCGGAAAGTACCGCCGTCTCAGGAAAGTATAAAAATTCAAGTTCGTCGTCCTGTTGCAAGATGAACTGTTCTCTTTCCACTTGGATCCGCCTCAGGTGCGGCCACAACGCTTTGATCGTTTTCGCAGGAAGGGCATTCAATACCGAGTTCCGGCTTTGCATCACTTGTGCGGGAGCTTCTTCCCTGCCCCGATCAGTCGCCCGACCGAGGGAGATGGCAGGTTGTACACTACCTTCCCAGATGCGGGAAAATGGTCGTTCAAATGTTTCGTTTCTCAACATCTTATCCTTGCGTATCAGTAAAGATCCGAGCGACTATCCTTCGCATCCTTATTTATTGCTCGTACTGAAGTGCATTCCGGAAGTGCAATCCTCGTACCAACAAAGGTACGTCACCGCAAGACTGGCGAAGACAGGCAAATTACGGGCGTCAAGCCTTGAATATGCGGGGTTAATTCAGAGAACCGCGGCATGTTTGTTGCAATGAATGCATACGAAATAAATGCATACAAGGCGGGGATCCCTGCGAATCGCGTCCGTTTCTGAACAGGAATGGCCTTCAGTATTGGTGGCCACTGGCTTGTGATAGGGCTGGCCAGAAGTTCCTTCTTAGACCCAGGGGGCAGGACGATCGGACCGTTCAGCCATTTCAATAGTGCATAGGTCGACTCCCCATTAACCCTGGGTTTGTTGATCTACTGACGCGAGTCAAATCGAACGCGACGGCATTCCTAGTATCCTCACGGTACATTTAAGACACATTCCTCCGTTAGAAATTCAGGCCAATGTCGGCGAGAAGACACTCAGCATGCACTGGGGCGATTAGCCTAATTAAAACGTTGGTCAGAAGGAGTAGTTATGACAAAAACCGAGTTGGAAAACGAAACGAACGCTAAAAGCCCCGCAATGGACAAGGGCGACGGCGTGACAATGAGTCAAGGTAGGGGGCCCGCGATGAATGCGCCGAGCGGCACAGGCAATGGCAAGAGCGCACCTGCAACGGCGGCGAAGAGCGCGGGATCAGGCCACGATAGCGATGCCGGCGTGCTCGCTCAGGTCCAGAAATCGGGCAAGGACATCGCGAGTAAGTCGTTGAAGGCGATAGGCGAGAAAACGCTCTCGACAACCGAGGGCTACAAGAGTGAGATCACGGGCGGACTGAACACGTTGGCTGACGGATTGCGAAAGGCTAGCACGAGCTTTGAAGGTTCGGAAGATAAACCTCTCGCCTCGGCAGGCGCACGGTATATAGGGGATCTTGCCGAGAAGATCGAAAGCGTGTCGGGATATTTTGAACGGAATGACGCGACCGCACTTTTCCAGGATGTAAAAGGCTTCGCAAGACGGAATCCTACCGTGTTCGTCGGCGGCGCTTTCGCGTTGGGATTCGCGCTCTCACGCATGATCAGAAGTACTGCCGCGACACAAACGCGAGGTTAATAACAATGGTCACTTCCGGAGCGGAAAGCATGGTGCAGAAGGAAGAGCGGTCGCTGGGCGATCTTGTCGCGAAGCTTGCATCCGACACGGGCATATTAGTCCGGCAGGAAATGCGTCTCGTAGTAGCGGAGACCCGACACAACCTATCGAGCGGAGTCGATTCGGTGATCTTGCTAGGGTCTGGGATAGCGGTCGCATTGGTAGGAGTTCTGGTACTCGCGGCGGCGCTGGTACTCGTGCTTTCTATCTGGCTGCCGTCATGGCTCGCCGCGACTATCGTTGGAATCGGCCTGTTCGTTATCGGCTTGCCAATGGCGAACTATGGCCTTACGAAACTGAAGAACATAGAGATGGCGCCGGACGATTCTATTGCGTCGATCAAGGAGAGTACCGAATGGTTGAAGGAACGGATAAACAATTAGATCTGGCATCAGCGGATGGTGACGCCGAGATAAACAAGATCAAGGAGGAGATCGTTGACGTCCGATCACAGATGGGCGAGACGATCGACGAACTCCAGGAACGCCTAAGTGTACCGGCGATCACAGCCAACATAAAGGAAGAAGTTTCGGAACAGTTTGCAAGTGCGGTCGACTCTACCAAAGAGTTGCTTTACGAAACCGCGGGTAAGGGGTTGAACAACATTATGAAGAATTTATCAGCACTAACAAATATGACCGGTGGTGTACTTCCGCTCGTACTGATCGGCGCGGGGGCGGGACTAATTGTGATGAACCGCCGAGGAAGCGGGACCAACACGAAAGACGGTCGGTCAACAAACGGTGGAACGGTCGAGTTCGCGAAGAATCAACACAGCTTGGGCAGCACGTCGAGCGGTCTTGGAATCGCCGATGCGGCCTCTTCGGTTTATCATCACGTCGAAGATGCCGTTTCGTCCACCGCATCTAAAGTGGCTGACGTAGCGGCCACGGGTAAGGAAAAATACGCGAGCTATCTTGATGAGAACCCGATGGCGGTCGGAGCGGTCGCAGCGGCGATCGGGCTAGCAGTGGGACTGGCGCTGCCGCTAACGGATGCGGAAAACGACTTGCTAGGCGAAACAGCGGGATCAATTAAAGAACATATCCAGGATGCTGCAAAAGAAACGGTCGGAGCGATCAAGGAGACCGCGACCGAGTTTCTAGACAGTGTAGATCAAAGTAGTGGGAAGGCGGCCACGGCCAACAGGAGCTGAGCAATGCGAGCATTATGTTGGCACGGAACCGGCGACGTGAGAGTCGATAGTGTGCCGGATCCTATCATTGAGGAACCAGGCGATGCGATCATACGCATCACCTCGACAGCGATCTGTGGATCCGATCTCCACCTCTATAACGGCTTCATGCCGACGATGGAGAAGGGCGACGTCCTCGGCCACGAGAACATGGGCGAGGTTGTCGAAGTTGGAGGTTCGGTTAAGAATCTCAAGGTAGGCGATCGAGTCGTCGTTCCTTTCACCATATCGTGCGGAGAGTGTTTCTTTTGCAAGAAGGAAATGTACTCACTGTGCGATCGTTCAAACCCGAATGCCGGGATCGCAGCGAAAGCGATGGGCCAGTCCCCGGCAGGACTGCTCGGATTCTCGCATATGCTGGGAGGTTTCTGGGGTGGGCAGGCGGAATATCTTCGCGTTCCTTACGCCGATGTTGGCCCAATAAAAGTTCCGACCGACATCCCCGATGAAAACTTGTTATTCCTCTCCGATATTTTCCCGACCGGGTATATGGCTGCGGAAAACTGTCAGATCGAGGAAGGTGACACTGTCGCTATATGGGGATGCGGGCCTGTCGCACAGTTTGCGATCAAGAGCGCCTGGATGTTCGGCGCAGGCCGCGTTGTCGCGATCGACAACGTGCCGGAGCGTTTGGAAATGGCAGCGACCCAGGGTGCCGCCGAAACAATCAATTTCGATGACGTCGACGTTTACGATGCCTTGATGGAAATGACCGAAGGCCGCGGACCCGACCGGTGCATGGACGCGGTCGGATGCGAGGCACACGCAGGGGGAACCCTTGACGGCACGATCGATGCGATCAAGGCAAAGGCCTACCTCGCAACCGATAAACCGCACGTACTTCGCCAGGCGATCATGAGCTGCCGCAAGGGCGGAACGATCTCGATACCTGGAGTATATGTCGGGTTCGGGGATAAGATCCCGCTTGGCGCGGCGATGAACAAAGGTTTGACGATCAAGCAGGGACAAACGCACGTTCAAAAGTACATGCCGCTTCTTCTTGAAAAGATCGAGAAGGGCGAGATCGACCCGTCCTTCGTGATAACGCATCGAATTCCGCTGGATGACGCCCCTGCGGCGTACGAACTATTCCAGAAAAAAGAGGATGGCTGTATCAAGGTCGTGCTGCAGCCCTAATTATTCTCGCAGGCCGACGGGGGAATTTATGCGCAACTTCAAGCTTCAACTAATTGTCGGATCGCTTTTGATAACCATTTATTGTTTGGCTATCGTAGCCTTCTCGGATTGAGCAATCGGGAAGGGCAGCCCCCGCCGGTGCGCTTTTCGTGTACATCAGCCCGATCTTCACGGGAACCTGATTCGGCCGCTTCCCTACGCGCGACCGCTCTTCAGATCGCATGATCGCTCCGCCTATTAGGAAAACGGGGGGCGGTCAGAAAGCGAAAGAAGAGTGATCACCGCTCCGAGCGCAGGTTGTCGAGTACGAGTCAAAGCGTTTAAATGGGGTCGAATGTTACGTGTCGATATGCAATGGCAAACGGAAGATTGCTTTTGTTAACCGAAGGGTTGTAGGTCGAGCTCACGTACGGAGCCAATTTGATCAACAAGTTACGGGAGCCGAGAGGTTCCCGTATTTTTTTTTTTTTGGTTTAAGTTGTTTTACGGTTCCTGTTCCAGAAGCTGGCGGATCTTACGGCCTAGTGCGTCGGGGTTGAAGGGTTTTTCTATGAATGCAGTGTTTGAGCTTAGGGTGCCGAGATCAGCGATTGCGTCGTCGGTGTAGCCGGACATAAACATCACCTTTATATCCGGGAGCAGTTCGACTACTTTATCTCTAAGGTACGACCTCCCATTCGGGGCATGATCACGTCGGTAAGGAGCAGATGAATCCGCTCCTGGTAGGTGAGGCAGATGGAGATGGCGGATTCGCCGTCGGACGCAACTAAGACGTTGTAACCGTAGGTATTGAGGATCTCACAGACGAGGTTTCGGACGATCTCTTCATCTTCGACAACGAGTATTGTCTCAGTTCCCGAGCGCTGGACCGCCTCGTCCCTATTCCACCGCGGTTTCTGGACCACGTCGTCAACGGACGGCAGGTAAATATCAAAACTCGTACCATGGCCGCGTTCGCTGGAAACCCTGACGTCGCCGCCCGATTGCTTTACGATGCCGTATACGGTCGAGAGGCCGAGGCCGGTTCCCTTACCGACCGGCTTGGTCGTGAAGAACGGATCGAAGATGTACGACTGTGTCTCGGGGTCCATTCCGGCGCCGGTATCGATGACGGTGAGCTTGATAAAATGTCCCCGCGGAATGGACAGATGAATGCTTGAGCTATCTTGGTCGAGATAGAAGTTTTCGGTTCTTATCGTCAACATGCCGCCTTCGGGCATTGCGTCGCCGGCGTTGATGACAAGATTCATTATCACCTGCTCTATCTGGCCGGGGTCGGCTTTAACATTCCCGAGTTCCGGGTCCAATTCAATTTGCAGATCGATATTCTCGCGGATCAACCTTCGCAGCATATTCTCAATATCTGAGACGACAGTATTGAGGTTGATGATCTCGGATTCGAGCACCTGCTTACGGCTGATGGCGAGTAGCTGCCCGGTGAGTTCGGCGGCTCGTTCGCCCGCCTCGCGGACTTCTTTGACGTTATTGCGGAACGGGTCTTCGGGCTCCATCCCTCGCAGCGTCAGATCGCTGTAACCATTGATAGCGGTGAGAAGATTATTAAAGTCGTGAGCAATCCCGCCGGCGAGGACGCCGATGGCTTCCATCTTTTGCGACTGACGAAGCTGCTCGCCCAGTTCTTTTTGGCTGGTGACGTCCTGGATCGTCCCGACCAATCGGAGCGGCCGTCCTGCCTCGTCGTCTCGAACGACCTCGCAGTGCTGATCGACGAATCGGACGTGCCCATCACGAGTCATGATCCTATGATCGATCTGGTAGGCCTTCCCTTCATACAAGGCGGAGGCCATAGCGTCCAAAACCAAGCTTCGGTCGTCTGAATATATGGAATTGAAAAAGATGTCGCTGGTGACCTCGATCTCGTTAGGCATATATCCAAATATGCGAAAGACCTCGTCGGACCAACGCAATTCTCCCTCGTGAATGCTCAGGGTTTCAGGAACGTCCATTTCCCAACTGCCCAGATGAGCAATTCGCTGCGATCGTGAAAGATCTTCCTCGCTAGATCGCAGCATTTCCTCGGCCAGTTTCCGTTCCGTCACGTCCCGGGTCGACCCGACGACGAAATCGACGTTTCCTTCAGGGCCTATAGCCGGAGAGAAAATGTATTCGTAATAGCCCGGGATTCCGTCGTAACCAGCATACGCCGACTCGTCTACGATCGGCTGCTTGGTTTTAAAAACTTGGTCCAATTGCGCCTGCAGTCTTGTGGCCAGATCCTCGGGGTATTCCAGCTCATGGAAGTTCTTTCCGACCACTTCGTCCAGCGACTTATTCCAAAGGTCCAAGAGAGGTTGATTGACGAAAAGAATTCTACCGTGATTGTCGTAGATCTGAGCAAAATCTGTCATCGACGAAAGCAGCATCGTGAGCATGCGTTCACGCAGCTCGGTCCGGACGCTGAGTGCCGCAAGCTCGCCTGCCACGCGCTTGCTTTCCGTTATGTTCTCAAAAACAGCAACAAGGTGGTCCGTATCGGGGCTGTAGAGTGTGATAGATAACCAGACATCAAGGGGTTCTAGAAATGTCTCAAATTTTGCTGGCCGGCCTGTGCTTGCTACCCCGCCGTACAGCGGAAACAGCTCCGGATTTGTCTCTTTGACGGTCGGGATTAGTTCAGTCGCTCTTTTGCCGACAACATCGGTCAATCCGGTAAGCTCACCGAAGGCGCGATTGACCTCAAGATAGATCAGATCGACAAGTTCGCCATCTTCACCATAGATCACTTCGCAATAGGCGTACCCCTCGATCATGTTCTCGAACAAGGAGTGGTACCGAGCCTCGCTTTCACGAAGAGCGTCATTTGCGATCTTACGATCTGTGATATCGGTCACGACGCCGGCGTATCGTATTACTACCTGCTCCTCGTTTCTGATCTCGAAAGCTCGAACCCGTATCCATCTGATATCACCGTCGGGCCGGACGATACGATATTCAATGTCCAGCGGCGTCGAATTGGCGCCGAGTGCTGAAAAAGCATCTAGCACACCCTCGCGGTCGTCGGGGAATATAAAACTAATCCAGTCGTCGGGTGAATTGAGGAGCCGCTCGACGGGCCGCCCCCAAATTTTCTCAAAGGCCGGGCTCACATACTGGACCTCCGACATATCATGCGACCGGATCCAGAATACATCGTCGATTGTGGCGGCCAACTCGTGAAATTTCTGATTGCTCTCAAGCAAGGCACTTTGCGCATTTTTGCGCTCGGTGATGTCTAAAACCGTGCCGATCGCCCGGATCGCCTCCCCGTTGGCATCATGAACGATCTGCCATCGTTCCTCGACGAATTTGACCCTGCCATCGGCAAGCAGGATCCTATGCTCAATGCATGACTCCGTCTCACTTCCAACTGAATTGAAGAACGAGGAATTCACTGCCTCACGATCCTCTGGGTGGACAAGTTGGATGAAATCCTTATGCTTTGGGTGAAAGCTCTCTGGATCGGTTTCGAAGATTCGGTGAGTCTCATCCGACCAGATGACGTCCATTGTCTCGAGGTTCGTGTGCCAGGAACCGAGCTTCGCCAGAGCCTGCGCTTCGACCAACCGGAGGCGCTCGCTTTGCAATGCAGCAGATAGTTCCCGCTGCTCCCATTCACTCCTGATCAGAGAATCGGAGATCAATTTACTCTGAGTGATGTCACGGGCGACTTTGGAAGCTCCAATCACCTTCCCTTCGGCATCTTTTATCGGTGAGACAGTAATGGAAATGTCGATGGGGCTGCCATCTTTCTTCACGCGGACAGTTTCAAGATGGGTCGTGTTAAGCCCTTCCCTCACTCGGCGAAGGATTTCGGCTCCTTCATGTTCGCGATTAGCGGGTATCAAAATTGAGATGGACCGGCCCACGATCTCACTGGCGGCATATCCAAAGATCGCTTCAGCGCCCGCGTTCCAGCTTGTGACAATTCCGTCCAGGTCTTTGCTGATGATCGCGTCGTCCGACGACTCGACTATCGCCACAAGGCGGGCGGCCGTGGCCTCCGCTTTCTTTCTCTCAGTGATGTCACGTGCGATACCCTGAATTCCAACCGGAACGCCATTGTCGTAAATGATCCTCGAGTTGACGTCAAGCTGAACTGCGCGGCCCTGCTTGGTGATTATCTCTAGCTCATAGGAAGACAGCTCTTGTCCCGCGAGCTTAGCCGCGATCATAGTTCTCGCACGTTCGCGAAAGGCGGGAGCTACGACATTGACCATATTCATGCCAAGGGCTTCCTCTCGGGTATATCCCGTGATGCGCTCAGCGGCTTTGTTGATCGAAATGTAGTTACCTTCGAGATCCTGCGTATAAATAATGTCGATCGCGTTCTCGAAAAGATCGCGATAGCGCTCTTCGGATTCCTGCAAGGCCTCCATTGCTTGCTTGCGGTCGGAAATATCGCGAATGATACCAGTGAAGTGCCGTCGTCCGGCCTGCACAAACTCTGAGAAAGACAGCGTGATGGGGATCTCGTGCCCCGTTTTGTGAAGGCCGGTAACTTCTACGTAATCCCATGATATACGCTTAATGCCCGTTTCTTGATATCGAGCGATGCCGGTGGCATGAGGTCCCCTAAGCCGGTCGGGCATCAGCATCTCTATCGGTTCGCCGATGAGTTCACCGGGTGTGTAGCCAAAGACCCGTTCAACGGCGGGGTTGACGAAGATGATCCTGCTTCCCTCGTCGATAGTGATGATCACATCAGGGGCGGTTTCCACAACACTCCGAAATCGCTCTTCAGATCGGACAAGGGCTTCCTGGCCTCGTCTTCGGTCAATTGCAAAAGCGACTTGATCTCCGACCGATGTTAGAAACTCGAGATCGCGCTCGGTATAGGCGTTCTCGGATTCGTAGTGTTGCAGCACAAGTACGCCGATCGTACTTTCGTTCGTTCGAAGCGGAACGCCGACCCATGAGGGAGAGAAAGTCCCGACCTGATCCGCCTCGCCTGCCTCAATTATCTGTTTTCTCGAGTCTTCGGAGATCAGCAGTGGCTTGCCGGTCCGCAAAACGTATTCGCTAAATCCCCGGCTTGAAGTTCTGGACGCAGGCTTAGTATCATATTTGTCTACCCAGTATTCGAACTCGACCGTGCCCGATCCGGCTTCACCTAACATCACGAAGCAATTCTCGGCATACAAAAGCTTACAGATCGATCGATGTACTGTTTTTAGAAAATCACTGAGGCTGGGGGCTGACAGAACGCCCTCCATTATCTCAGCTAGAATTCGTCGCTCGTCCTCCGCCCTTTTTCGGGCAGTTATGTCGATGGTGACGCCGCCCATTCCGATCGGATCTCCTTGGTCATCCAATATCGGCACCGAGTTTGCTTCGACCCAAATGTATTCGCCACTTTTCTTTCTCCATCGAAATTCGCGAGGCTGATCGAGCGGCTGCCCGTTAAATGCGGCTGACGAGGCCCTAGCGGCTTGCTCTCGGTCGTCCGGATGAACGATCGACAACCAGAAGTTCTTCGAGGATCTCCATTCTTCCGGGGTGTAGCCGAGGAGGGTTTCAACGTAATCACTTACAAAGTCGATCCTGTGATCGGCCGAATCCAAGTCTCCCCAAGACTCCCAAACGACACCGGGCACATGGGCGACGATATTCTGAAGCCGTGCGCGTTCGATCTCTATCTGGTTTTGTTTCTCGATCGCACGAACAGATGATTCCCGTTTTCTGACTCCAAAATCCAGGGCGAGTAGAAAGATAGATATGACGACGAACAGACCTATCTGAACGGCGTTTACGGCGGTCGGGAACAGAGAGTAAAGAGGCGGGATGATGAAATAGTCGCAGGCGACCACGGACAAGACGATCGCGACGCCGCCGGCTATACGTCCCGCATACCGAGTGGTAACCACAACCGCAGCGAAGAAAAGTCCGAACGGCATCTGCTGCCACATCACCTCGACGTTCGACGTGATGAATAATGCGGCCGCTGTGGACACAACAGCTAGGCCCAAGCCGGCGAGCGGTTTGTTCTCAAGATCCCAAATTGGTTTGGAAAGGGCTTCGGTATCGAGCGGCTGTTTCAGCATTGGCTAGTTTCTATCTGAAAAATGTGCCTTGGCTCCTTTATGAAGTGTCGTAACTGATAGGCTTGTTTCACTTACCGGCGATGACCCAGCTTTCCGGCGGGTTGCGCGATCGGCAACCGATGAGCGCATAGCGTATTTGCTTTACCTCGCCCTGTCAAAATTCTTCCTGCGAGGTTGAACACGGGCCTATAAAACTACCCTAACACGTGGCCCATGCACTCCCTGAAGCAAATTCGATAGGGAAACAAAGATCGTGAAGCGCTGGCAGCTATCTCGAGGATTGTGGGCCATGAATCGCTAAAGTCGCCCATAGGTCTCCGTTAGCTCCCTAAGTTTCGCGACCATTGCAGCCGAGATCGCTCCGTTCCTAAATCGCCAAACCCAATTGCCTGACGTTGATGCGGGCAAATTCATACGGCCCTCGGTACCCAGGCCGATGATATCTTGCAGCGGCGCGATCGCCGTGTGTCCGACCGACGCCCAAAGTGCTCGAATGAGATCCCAGTTGATGTCTGTGCCGTCGGTATCGAGATACTTCAAGCAGAAATCATGCTCATGGCTGATATCGGTAGCATTCCGAGTCGAGCCCGCACCGGCCTGCGAGAACCACCAGCCCACGGTCGTGTCATTGTCGTGCGTGCCCGTATAGGCGATGCAATTCTCGATATAGTTATGCGGGAGATCGTGATTCTTTGCGTCGCCGCCGAATGCGAACTGAAGGATCCGCATTCCCGGAAATCCGAATCCGTCGCGTAGTTCTTCGACATCGGGAGTGATAACCCCAAGATCTTCGGCAATGATGGGCAGCTCGCCGAGCGCTTGGTTCAGAGCAGAGAAAAGCTCCCTCCCTGGAACCTCCACCCAACGTCCATTCTCCGCCGTCTCGTCCCCGCCCGGCACTTCCCACGCGGCCGCAAATCCCCGGAAATGATCGACCCGAACGATGTCTACAGTCCGCAGCGTCGCGGCTACGCGAGAGATCCACCAACCGAAGCCATCATTTCGCATCGCGTCCCAGTCATAGATCGGGTTTCCCCAAAGCTGACCGGTTTTCGAAAAATAATCGGGCGGAACTCCAGCCACGACCTTCGGCGAGCCATCGATATTCAGCTTGAACTTGTCTTGGTTGCACCAGACGTCCGAGGAATCCAGCGCAACGAAGATCGGGATATCGCCGATCATCTGGATCCCCTTCGAAGTGGCATAGTCTTTTAGCCGGCCCCACTGCAGATAGAAAATAAATTGATAGAGTTTCTCGGATTGTATCTGTTCGTAGAGCCTTTCAGACTCTGCTGCAACTGCCTCCGGAATTCGGAGTTTGAGTGGATCAGGCCACTTGTACCATGCATTCCCTTTCTGCTCGGCTTTGATCGCCCTGAAGGCTGCATAATCCTCAAGCCACCAACCGTTTTCCTGATTGAATTTTTCGAAGCGACCGCGAAGGTCAACGCTCGTCGTCTGATGAAATGCCCGATAAGCCTCCGGAAGTATGCTGTTCTTCCATTTGTAAACGCCGCCAAAATCCACTTTATCGTCGGGAAAGTCCGGCCTATCGTTCAAGATACTCACATCAAGAAATTCGTCGTTGACCAGCATTTCGGGCGAGATAAGGAGAGTATTCCCGGCAAACGCCGAGAAACATTGATACGGCGAATCTCCAAATCCGGTCGGACCCAGCGGGAGGATCTGCCAATATTTCTGCCCCGCCTCGGCAAGCAGATCGACAAACTCGTAGGCACTCGGACCAAGATCACCGATCCCAAATTCGCCCGGCAGCGAGGTCGGGTGAAGCAAAATACCTGATGCTCTCGGAAACTTCATATGTGAAACGGATTCCCTATCTTTCGAACCGTAGGAAGCAAAAAGAAAGCAAAAGCCTAAACTGAAAATAACACTATCAGCTCTCCGTTATTACTTTTCAGTTGACACGCAAGAACATTCAGACGCAGCAATAGAGTGTCGCCTAGTTAGGCATAGCCAGAGGTACCGGGCTAATGGCGGCAAGTTTTAGCAGATCGGCAACACAGTCGTGCGGGTGGAAGTGGATCGGTGAGATCGACGTTTACTTCGAATCCGATACCGGTATTTGAAGCCGCTGGGTTCCTGAAGGCGTGCAGCCCCTCGATCGAAGTAAGCTACCTGAAACCCAAGTCCCATTACTCGCTCTGAAGTAACGCATCGTGCAAAGCCGCAAGGGCGTATCTCCAACTTCGCGGTTACACCGTTGCTAATGCTGCATCTGGTTCGTTTAGTCCGACCACGGAGCAGGCTTTCGTACCCATCGATGCGGCCGCAGTTTCTCGAGCACATCGTCAGACAGCGGACCGGCATCGCTCGCGGCAATGTTCGCTTCTACATTCCTCATCTTACGCATTCCCGGGATGATCGTGCAGACGGTCGGCTCACTCAGGATAAATCGCAACGCCGTCTCCGCAAGTGTTGATCCTTCGGGAACAAGAGGCTTGACACCTTCAACACGCTCAACGCTTGTGGCGAGATTTTCCGGTGAGAAGTATGTCGCACGCCAATCGTCAGCGGGAAAGGTTGAATCTTTGGTGATCGCACCGGTGAGGGTTCCCTCGTCAAACGGCACACGGGCGATGACCGCTACGTCGTGCTCGCGGCATGCGGGAAAAAGCTGATCCTCAGGATTCTGATCGAAGATATTGTAGATCACCTGCACTGAATCGATCGCTCCGGTCTTCACCGCCTCCAAACCATTCCACGGCTCCCATCGGTTGATGGAAATTCCACAAGCTTTGATCAGCCCCTGCGATCTCAGATCGCTAAACTTCTTCGCCCAGCGATCGTCCTTTGCCCACGTATCGTTCCACGTGTGGAGCTGCAGCAGATCGAACGATTCGAGTACTGCGTTCTCAAGACTTTTGTGTAAATACTCTTCGATGTGATCGGGCGGATAGCAGTCATCGAGCGTCGCATCGGCCGCCGCAGGCCAACGCTTATCTTTTGGCGGAACCTTTGTCGCGGTATAAAGCTTTTTATCCGGGTTCGCCTTCACCAATCGCCCAAGCAAACCTTCACTTCGCCCATCGCCGTAGGCAAACGCTGTGTCGAAAAACGTACAGCCCAGATCGGCCGCACGCTGCAGGGAGGTCATTGACTCTTCATCGTTCGACCCCGACCACGCCACCATCCCCCACATTCCGTAACCGATCTCGCTAACTTCCCAGCCAGTCTTTCCGAATCGTCTGTATTGCAAACCCTTCCTCCGGCTTCTCGAAACTAGTGACCCGGTAATTCTACCAAGGATGACCGAAAGAACAGAACAGATGAGCGGCTACTCGATCTTCCGATCGCCGAAGCCCTCGTGCGGGAACCTCTATTGCCAAACAAAAAGACTGCCCGAAAGCAGCCCGTTGCCATCGCCCGAAGCCGCAGGCGGGCGATTCGCAATCACAAATTGCCGTGAACCTCGAGTAGTAGATTCCGAATCTCCTATTCTGTGTTTGCTTCCCGTTCTGTGTGTTCCGTGCTTCTGTTTTTAAATACGGTGACCACAGAACCGGATGAACCGGAACCGAACAACACAGAAAAAGCATTCGCGTAAAATTCGAACGGTGATCACTTGTTCGTCGACCGCTCCGCCGAGACAAAGATCTTAAAGCTTCACGATTTCCGAACCGGCAAGCAAATAGGCTCCGGCTCCGTAAACTTCCCAACTGTCAGCGTTAAAGTTCCGTCGCGGGTCGGCACCGATCGGCTGGGTCCAACCGACCTTTCCGTCTGGATGGATAAGCGTATTTAGCCCTGTCCAAGCCTTCCTCACTATCGGTTCGAATTTCTTTCGATCGAGTAGCTTGTTGTTAATGCCCCAAGCCAACGAATATGTGTAGAAGCCAGTCCCGCTGCTTTCGCCGCCCGGATAGGCAGCGGGATCAAGCAAGCTCGAACGCCACAAGCCGTCGGGCTGCTGGAGTTCGATTACTCGGTAAGCCATGTCGCGGTACTGCTTCAGATAAAACTCGCGTGTCGGGTGATCTTTCGGGAGTTCTTTCAGCAGCCGCACTAGCCCGCCCATTACCCATCCATTGCCGCGGCTCCAGAAGATCCTATTGCCGTTCGCCTCGCGTTTCCCTTCGCCTGCAGCATTGATCAGGAACGATCCATCCCGCGCATACAACCGCTCTTCCTTGTTATAAAGGTGGTCGTATGTCTCCAGAAAATACTTATCGTTTAGCTCAAGATAAGATCTATCACCGGTGATCGCCGCGAGTTTTGCAAGCGTTGGAGGAGCCATGAATAATGCGTCGCACCACCACCACCAGATGATTCCATGACGTTCAACCTCGCTCCCTTTCGCCCCATCCGCTTTGATCTTAGTCATTACGTCGATCGTCGGCTGCAGCATCTTACGGTCTTTTGTGATGCGGTACATGTCGAGATAGGTCTGGTTGATCACGATGTCGTCTGCATGGTCGAAGCGGGGGCCAGGGCCCCATTTGTTCTTCTCGCCCATCGAAACAAGCGCGTCCCAGATCTCTTTCGACTTCGTCGTCTCGTAAGCCGCGAAAACTCCGGCGAAGAACGCACCGTTCGTCCAGTCGAAGAGTTCGTGCTTCGGATTCGCAAGCTGCCACCGCGCCACCGACAGCATGCGCCTCTCGATCTCTTTCCGCTTGAAGATATCGGCAGACTGGGCTACGCCCGTCATCGAGAAAATGATGGAGAGGAAGATGAGTGATGCGATCCGCTTCATTCTATTTCAACTGGCAGATATCGAGAACATTCATATCCTTATAGTCCAAATTCTCACCGCCCATCGCCCAGATGAACGTATAGTTCGTTGTCCCGACCCCCATATGGATGGACCACGGCGGTGACGCGACAGCCATCTCATTATCGATCGCAATGTGCCGGAGACTCCCCGGCTCGCCCATGAAATGCATGATCCGCTGCTTCTCTTTCAGGTCAAAGTAGAAGTAGATCTCAGACCGACGATCGTGCAAATGCGGCGGGCAGGTATTCCAGACACTCCCGTTCTTCATCGCCGTCAGGCCAAGCAGGAGCTGCGAGGACTGACAAACCGCCGGCACCACATACTGATAAACGGTTCGCTCGTTTGCATTCTCGGTTCCACCGAGTTCGAGCGGAACTGCTTGATCGATCGAGATATGCTTTAATTCAAACCGAGCGTGCGCTGGCGTAGAAGCAAGGTAAAAGTGCGTCGGATCGCCAATGGACTCGAACGACACCTCATCACTTCCCATTGGAATATAAAGGCCGTCCTTTGGCTTTAGCTCGAACGCGGCGCCATCGACGGTGACCCGGCCATCAGCACCGCCAACATTTACGACTCCGAGTTCCCGTCGTTCGAGAAACGCTTGTCCCTTGGCTGATTCAGGCTCAGACTGCCGCGGCAGTACGATCGCCTTTTCGGTGGGAGCAGCCCCGCCGATCACGAATCGCTCATAGTGAAGATAGTTCAACCTGATCTCGCCCTTTGCGAATAGGTCGTTTATCAAATAATCATCGCGAAGTTCGTCGTTCGACGCCCCAAGCAGATTCTTAGGACTCGTAGCGTAGTAAGTCTTTCTAAACATAATTTAATAGCGCCCAAGAAAGCGGAATGACTCCTGAACTTTATCGTGCTTGATTCGAGACGCGATCGCCGAGTAATCCGGCTTCTTATATTTTATCGCAGCGATCTCAAGCAAGGGTACCGTGAGATCGAAGGCTCGAGGTTTGATCTGCTTATGGGCCCATTCCTTTTGGCCCGAGGCATACGGGACGATCCACTCCAGGATCTCGCGAACGCCTCGGCCGTCCTTCGTCCGATAATTCCAAAGGTCGACGCCCGCTGATTCCCCGAGCCGCGCGAGGGTAAAAAAACCGAAGGCGTTCATATTTACATAACCCCAACTCAACGTTCGGGCAAGCTCGTGCGGCTGACTTCCGTCGGTTTCGATCTGAGATGCGATGCGGGATTGGGTCACACTCAGTTGCTTCTTGGCTAGATCGATCTGATCGGTGAACAGCGAATACGCAACAACTTGAACGTCATAGTAGGTTCCGTGATTGTTACGCTCATCGGACTCGTCCTTCCCAAGCGGACTCTCGATCGACCATCTCAGGAATTCGCGAAACCAAGCCTTGAGGGCTTGATGATCGCTCGCCGGCCACGACCTACTCGACTGCAGCAAAATAGCCGCGTCAATTGCACGATACATTGCTCGCGTCTCAATCATACCGATCCCGCGTCCCGGCGAAATTCCAGGAATGCCCTGACCGAAATTCAGGTTCGGATTCATCCGCGTTTTCGGATCGAGAAACCACGTTTTAAGAACCGTAGCAGCCTGTTTCGCATACTTCTCATCGTGGGTAAAAAAGTAGGCAAGTGCAAGAGCCTCAGTGTCCCCGAGCATGTCGTTATACTCCTCATCGTCGGGGATGTTCTTGATCTCGGGGTTACGCTCACCATCGCGGCGGACGTACGGCAAACCATTTGGCTTCGTCGGATCGGGCCACCAATACGGCCCGAGGCTCATATAGTCGTTCTTGCTTCCGCTTGGCGGCGTTTGAATTTTCTTGGTGACCGAATAAGTCTTGTCTGCTTTTACTATTTTGTTCGCCGCCTTTATCAGCTCGGCGATCTCGCTTCTTCTAGAACTTCTGCCGCCCGCATGATCGGCTCGCTGCCTCGCAAGCAATGTTCCGTCAATTACCAACGTCTTGGGCGCCGATTGGCCGCTCCCGTGAAGACCGAGCAGCAGAACAGCAGAGATCACGGCCACTGCGTATTTCATTTGCTCGATCTGTTCCCGTTAAAAGTGGGACCCGTGAGGAAATCCTCGCGGATCGGGGAAAAGATATCGATCAGCACGACCTCTTCGTCTAGCATCGTGGCACCATGCCGGTTGTTTGGCGGAAAGTGGAGCACGTCGCCGGGCGATACGATCTTCACTTCGCCCTCGATAAAGAATTTCACCTTGCCCTGGACGACGAGCGTCATCTGCTCGTGTGGATGTGTATGCTCGGGCGTGACGAGAAACGGCTCGAACGTGAACCGCACCATCATCACGTTTTCGCCGACGACCATTTGCCGTTCGATTCCCGGGGCCGGTTTTTCCTTCTTTATTCGGCCCCAATCTGTAACAAGAGCTGATATCGCGGATTTCTTACTGATCATAATTTGCCTATCGGTCTAACAGTTCCAATGTTAATTCCCATGAAACGCTTTCGCCTTTCTTCAACGAAAAAGCAGTACGTTCTGCCACGATATGGATCGGGATCGCTCCGAGCACGCCCCTAGACAGCGGTCCATTACCGGCAGCGACGATTCGAAATCGCGTATCCGGCATCGGCTTGATCGCTGCTCGCAGAGTCCAACCGGACCCAACCAGGTCGAAGGTTTTGACTGCCGCAATATTCCCCTGCCCGGCTGAGGTTGCCGTCGAAGGAATCACGAACTTCCATTCTTTCACCGACACATCCACGGTTGCCGTTACCGTCTCTCGGCGCGTAAGCTTTCGCCCACTGAGTTGCCATTCGACCTCGCTCCGAAGTCCATTCGAGTAGTTTGATCCGGACGGACTCCCGATCTTTGCCCACCTGGAGTTTACCGTAGACAGCGACAGAGCGTCAGCACCAGGACGTATCTCATCCGCCCCGTCGGAAGCGGAATAAACGCCGCCGTCCTGAAGCGTCCAAAACGGTGTCAGCGACGGATAGACTTGCTCCACCGGGGCCGCGTATCCCGTCAACCCGTACGGGGTCGGTAGATAGTCTGAGATTCCTGGTTTAGTGCCGACAGTTATCGGAAGAGCGAACTGCAGATTCCCTCGGCGCACGAGCCAGACTCCGTACTGACGGTCCTTCCCCTTCAGAAAGAAGTCGAAGCGAGCGACATCCGGCAGCGTTGGAGCCAACGGAAACTCCGCGATCTTTTCTCTCTCAAGAGTCTTAAAGAATGAATGGTTCGCGAGAATGATCTTTCCAAATCCGGTGCCAGTCTGCTGCCATTCACGTTTCGGATTGATGTACGAATAGTTTCCGCGGCCGTAATCGAACACGCGAAACATATGCGTCTCGTCATTATAGTCCGCACGGATCCAACGCCATGCCTGATGGTACAGAGCAGCGAGCTCCGTCATAGGTGCGGGACGAAACTCTGGGTGCTCGCCAAGAAATGCAACTATCTCAAGCGTGTCGAGATAGCTCACAAGGCCCTGACTTCTGCCCCAGTTGTAACCGTAACCTTCAGGCGAAACCAAGTCCCACCAGATCTTCATCTGGTGTTTCAGCGACGGCTTCAATTTTTCCTTGATATCCTGTCGCCCAGCGACATCCGCCGCGTCCCAGCAGAATCGCGCATACTCATTCGAGTATCGGTCGTAGCGACCAGTCGGAAGATTGTCGTCCGCGTACAGTGCCCCGTCGAGAAACTGCTTCGCGGCACGTTCAACCACCGAATCGACCAACGCACGATCTTTCAGCGCTCCCATCTGCCAACTCATCGCCGCGATCCTAGCCGCGACGCCAAGATAATTCTCAGGCAGATTGATAACTTCGCGCTTCTCTTTGTCGTAGAAGCGGCCGGGATCAAGCAGCGCTTGCCACTCTTTCCGCTCGGCGTCGTTCATGCTCTGCCAAACAGCGTTCTTTGACAGATCTGTGCCGTAATGCCGCAACGCCAGCGTCGAATAAAGCTGCGAGAATGCCTTTCCGCCTGCCCGCGATTCGTGCAGACCCATCTCCGCGATCGCCCGAGCCGTATCCTTACCCGCGATCGTCGTGCTGCCACCGAGATCCGCCTGAGCGGCGAGCGCACGTGCGAAGCTCCCCCACGAGAACTCGCCTACCGTTAGCGCGTTGAACACGCGGTCCGGAGGCGGTTGAAGTGTCTGAATATTCCCAAAGTGCGCGGCAACCTCCTTTGCTAGGAACTCACGGGTCTCAGCCGCGATAGCCTTCGAGGAAACCGGGGACTTAACTTGGGCTGACAGCCTCAAGGCCTGCGGTATTAGTCCGACCAGGAAGGTCAGCACATACCCTGCCACCAGCGATGATCTTATAAACCTCGTCATCGATATTTATTGAAAGAGAATGAAAATAGAGTTCGACAAGATCGTAAGCTCTATCCGATCGAACTCTATTCTCTTTACGTGCGAGCCGCCCTAGAATGTAAACCGAGCACCGAACTGTAGCCGCCGCATATCCCTTGCTCCAGTGATTCGCCCAAAGTTTCCAGGCGAGGCGAGGCTAACCGGTACGCCGGCATTCGGCTGGTCATAGTTTACGATGTTGAAGACGTTGGTACCTTCGGCCCTAAGACGCAGTCGATACCGCTCGCCGAAACGAAAGTCACGGGAGAGAGCCATATCCACAACCTTGAATCCAGGTCCGTCGAGGAAGTTTCTGGGCGAGTTGCCGTCGGTCGCAACCCCTGTGACTACTAGGTTTCTGGCAAAGGCGTCGATATTGAACCATCTATCGGCAGTAGGATTATCCAAGTGCGGATCGCCAATCAAGCGGGCGCGATCGGTCTGTACGCCATCAAGATTGGCATCAACGTTGGAGTTCGTGACTGTGAACGGTCGGCCGCTCCGCATCTTCAAAATCGGTGAAATGCTCCACCCGTTTAGGATCGCCTTTGCATATTTATTATCGCCGGAGTAAAAATCCGGACGGAAGTTCATGCTAAAAGTGAAAACGTGCCGCTGATCGGTATCCGCACGTCCCTTGTCGAGTCCAAGGTTGCTGTAGTTCTGGGCAAGTCCCTGAGTGGTGTTGTTGTGAAGCTGAACACTGCTAAGGGTCTTGCTTAGAACATAGAAGGCATTGAACGTTGCGAACTTGCTGAAGCGTCCCGCCGTGGTGAGTTGCATTGAATGATAGGAAGCATCTTGATCCGAGTCTAAAATCATAACAGCTCCAAATCCTTGATTCGGACGTCTCGCCTGAATATTCGCAGTCGTTGCAGTCGGGGTCAGCACAGGATAATTGACGTCCCTGCCGAATGGCAGATTGCTGCTGAGTGTACCGACGTACGCTGCTCCAATGGTCCAGTCTTTAATGATCTCACGTTGGATCGACACATTGGTCTGGAACGTGCGGGGCCATTTGAAGTCTTCGGCGACAGCGAAGAAACCTCCGCCGTTAGTGAAGGCTCCCAAATAGGGAAACGGGTTTCCTCCAACGTAGTTGTTGTACGGATTGCTAAGCGAAGCTCCGAGCGGAACTCCGGATGTATTCGTCGCAGTCCGTACGTTCGTGAAGGTCAGTCGAGTAGAGAACGGCTGTGAATTAGTCTGCGTATTCCACTCGTTTCCGGAAATGCTTCCGTAGAAGATGCCTGCAGCGGCTCGGATCGATGTCTTGCCGTCCTTGAATGGATCCCACGCGAATCCAAATCTCGGTGAAAAATGGCTATAGCTGACCGGAATTCCACCGCGCTCCACGCCCGCGTCACCATAGAACAGTGCTCCCAACGGAGCGGTCGGCCTCACAACCGACTGCTGGCCCGGAACATAGTTTGCGACGCGATTCTCGGGATCCGTTGGTGGGGTTTGCACATCCCAGCGCATGCCGAGGTTCAAGGTAAGATTGGGTAACACACGGAAATCATCCTGCAAAAAGAGTGCTGTGTACCAGGTGTTCGTATAAGCCGTTACGGGTGTGTCCTGCGAGACGGAACTTGGCACGCCGAGCAGAAAATCAGCGAGAGCGTTTCCCGATGCTGCGGGAACAGGATTGGCTCCCGTAACCGCCGGTCTCGCCGTGGTATTCCCGTTAAAGCCAAAAACTCCGTAGTTGTTGAGAAGGGTCTCCTGAATGTCCCTGTTCAACGACAACTCTCCGCCGATCTTCATCGCGTGGCGGCCTTTGTTCCAACTGAAAACATCACGGATCGAGTACAAGTTCGTTCCGGCCCGCGGTCCGCCGATCGAGTTGGTGAGCGAAAAATATCCGGTGACGGTTATCTGTGGGAGCGATGCTTTTCCCTGCGGCACGAACGATGACCCGAGGTCGGCAAGTGTCGTTTCCGGAAAGTTCAAACGTCCACCCAAATTCCGCGTGAACGTCAGCCAAACCTGATTTATCTTGTCCGGGCTGATTACCCAAACATCGCTGACATTCAAATTGTGCTGTCGCCACTTATAGTCCTGAGTCGCCCACGGGAGATTTCCAGAACCCGGAAATACTGTGGCAGTGCCCGCGGTATTAAAATACATGAAGCTCAAGCGATGGGGCTCGTTCAGTTGATGGT
This sequence comes from Pyrinomonadaceae bacterium, assembly GCA_039916585.1. Taxonomy (GTDB): domain Bacteria; phylum Acidobacteriota; class Blastocatellia; order Pyrinomonadales; family Pyrinomonadaceae; genus OLB17. Next base: position 31,832 of record JBDSLC010000118.1, read on the forward strand.
CGACTTTTACTAGAAATTCATCCGAGTTATAAGGAGTTGGAACATTTCCCTGCCATCCCGCCCGGCCGTTCGAGAGCGTGTAGTTGGAGCGCGGAATATAGTCAGTGATTATTTTCAGAGCAACAGGATCGATTCGATTAGGACAGATCACATTCAGAACGCCATTGCATGAGAATCGTGTACCAGCTCCGGCTCCCGAGGCTGGATCTTTCGGAGGAGCGTTCGACGATAGAGAAAAGTCGCCGACCCTTTCCAAGTCGGTGGGTACGATAGCTCCGTTCAAATATCGACTCGTCTTCTCACGTAGGCCCGCGTAGGAAAAGAAGAAGAACGTTTTATCGTTGATGATCGGTCCGCCGATCGTTCCGCCAAACTGATTGCGGCGATATGGTGCCTTGTCGACAACTGCTCCCCATTCATTCGCGTTGAATGCTTCGTTGCGAATGAACTCGT
>JBDSLC010000119.1:0-18016 GCA_039916585.1 Pyrinomonadaceae bacterium
CGCGCCGAGCCCGCCGTCCGACCGCTACTGCTGATGACCTCTGCCGACAGCAGCCGGAACGCAGAAGCAGTTGAAAAATGGACGAAAATGATCGCCAACGCAGACGCCCCCGCATACTGGTTCGAACTCCCCAACAGCACCCATTTTTCCTTCACCATCACCCAACTCCTCTCACCACTCCTCGTACCCAAAAACTTCAACCCCCGCGCCGGGCTACACACTATAGATACGTATCTGCTGACGTTCTTCGATCGCCACGTTCGCGGCGCCGAGGCGGAGCACTCGAAACAAGCATCCGGCGGAACGGACGTTCATTGGCTCACCCAAGCTCAACTCTCTCCGTCTGAGAGGTAATCTCTCTCCCGGCGACCAAACTGACGTCCATTCGATGCTATACTACGTGTGACTACTCCAGTGCTATGGACGTCCTCAGAATCCTCAAGTTCCTCTTTCTCGGCGTGCTTGCCCAGCTACTACTTGGATTCATCATTTCCCTCTTTACCGACAACGGCGAGATCGCGATCTACATGCCTTGGCTGTATCTAGGAGAATTTCTCTTACCCTCCGGCCCCGGTGGACACGCAATGCCAGGCGACGCAATTCTCGGCTTCCTCGTCGGATTCATCACCTACGCACTCCTCATCGGCTACGGAATCGACTACCTAATCAAAAAGCGAATCTCCGTTAAGCCCTAACCGAAGCCGGCCGCACGACGAGGCCCGATCCGAATACAACGCGCCCAAACTGCGGCTATGCCGCTCTATTTGCGGAAAAGCTATGCTTTTCCGTCCATCTCCCAACCCTCCCGCGGCTCCGCCGCCGCTCGAAGGCCGCCGCAATTGTGATCACGAACGTAACTGCCGTATAGTCGCGTCGAAGGAAGTACGTAATCCCCATGATCAGTAACACCGGACTCACCACCAGACCGATCAGCATTAGGATCGCAAAGGCTTGGGATATTAAGACGCCTGAAAGTATGAGAGCCATTGATTATCCACCTATCGGCTTTCCCCTCGAATTTTATAACACGAAATCATTCTATATGGGCCGTCCCACGCACAAAACACTTTACAATCCTCGCATCAGTATGCCATTATAGTCGTCCGGTCGTTTTAGATCGTGTGACGATTATGAGTTTTGAAGATGAAGGTCTGGAGACTGAGGAAGAGTTAAGAGAGTCGTATCCGCACCTGTATGGCGGGACGGAGGAGCCGTATGAGCCGCCGCCGTACAAACTCACCGCGGAGCAGGAGGCGTTTCGGGCGACCGAGCGGGCGAAGCTCCTTGCTCGGCGCGTGGTGGCGGAGGAGCATGGCGAGGATTACCACAATCTGGAAGCGGTTTCCGCCGAAGAGCTTCCGGCTTTGAACTTTCGCCGGTACGACAACCTGTTTCTCGCCCGGCCGGCGAAGGCGTTCTTGAACGCGGCGAAGGGTAAGCCGAAAAGCGAACGGCGACTGTTTGGAGATTTTTGGCTTGAGGGCGAGATCACGGTGCTTTTTGGCGAAACGGGCTGTGGGAAGAGCGTTTTGGCAATGCAGATCGCCCGTGCACTTGCCGGCGGGGAACGTTTTGAGCCGTTCGAGATGGACGTCGAACCAGGACGCGTTACCTATTTCGATTTTGAGCTTACCGATGATCAGTTCGCGAAGCGATACACGTCGGACGTCCCGACACCGGGCGAGGAATCTCCCTTTCCCATTGACCTGATCCGCTGCCCGCCGCAGGTGCTCCGCTCTCTGCCGCCGGGTTTTGACAGCTATCACGACTTTCTCATCGGCTCGATCACGCACCTCGTCGAATATCTCGGGGCGAAATTCATCGTTCTCGACAACATCACCTGGCTTAGCCCAAACCTCGAAGCCTCGCCCACGGCGCAACGGCTGATGAAAACGCTTGTTCAATTAAGGAACGAACTCGGTGTCTCGATCCTTGTGCTGGCCCACACCCAAAAGCGTTTCTCGCGTACGCCGATCGAGGTCGCACATCTCAACGGTTCAAAGATGCTTTCGGTCTTTGTCGACAGTATGTTTGCCCTCGGAACATCGCGCCGCGGCAAGCGTCTGCGATACATCAAGTCGATCAAACATCGGAACGCCCCCGACCGCGAAGCCGAGGTCGAGGTCGCCACCGTCAGGATCGGCAAGGAAGCAAACTTTCTCGGCTTTACTTACGTCGATCTCACCGACGAACGATCCCACATCGGCTGGAGCTACGGCCACTCCCTGGAAGCAGAATTTATGGTACGGGTCGAGCAGCTCGCCGAAGGGAAGCTGACACAGCGGGCGATCGCCAAAGAACTCGGAGTCGGCTCAACCACCATCCATCGCTGCCTAAAAGCGCTTAAAAAGAAGGAGGCCGGAGAAGATCTATGACCTTGTTCCGAATGGAGCAAAATGACCCCCACGAAATGGAACGGAACAAACAACTTACGGATGGAGCCAACAAAGGAGCTAAATGGTTAACCAGATGAGGGACAGCGTAGAAATAATTGCACTCAAACTGCTGGTTGCCGTTGTTGGGCCGCTGAGAATAAGTTTGACCAGCGAACTCTGGCGATTCGTCTCGGTCTTGCTGAAGATACGCTTGAGGTGGGTTCGTACCGTGTTAGGACTGATATCGAGTATTTCGCCGACCTTGCCCAGAGCATGTCCACTCGCGACCAGCTGCGCTACTCGAGCTTCAGCCTTGGTAAGTCCGAATCCGGCTCGCAGTGCTTCCTCGCTCGAGGTGGACGATCTTTCTGGATCCGAGATATATACCAGAGCGAATTTTTCCGATTCACGAGCGTATCGATCGTTCTCTTTGAATGGCGTGATCGCGATGTTCAGCGGCTGCCTTCCGTTAGGCCGATCCAAAGTGAACCTGCCGCCGAAGTCGTTGCTCTTTCCCGACGTGTCGAAGACTCTACTGATGACCGATCGCAGTTTTGTCGACTCGCGAGCGGAATCGCAGACCAGCGTTCCATTTCGCTTCACGCGGAGCGAATTCTTCGAACTCAGAATATCCTCGGCGGCCCGGTTCTGGAATGCCACAACTCCTTTCTTCGAGACCAGGACGACACCGTCCTCGATTCGGTTCCACGCCTCAGTCATAATGCGGTTGCTGAGATTCACCTCACGCAGCCCCAGATGCAGCCGGGCAGCCCGCCGTATGTGCGGCACCAGGGAATCAATAAAATCTTGTTCAGCCTTTGTAAACCGTCCTTTCGACCGGGGGCGGGTGAAGGTGATCCCGGCCGTGAAGCGTTCGTCATCAAAAAGACAGTAATGAAGTACCTCAAATATTCCCAGCTTTTTGAAGTGATCCTGATATACCTGAGAATCGACGAACTGGTCATCCGGGCAATCGCGGCTCCGCAAGAACCGGTCGCCGGTCTTCAGTCTGAGGAATTGTTCCTTGTACGGGAGAAGATCCCAGTAGATGGAGTTGAATCTTTCGATGAATCCGGGTTCGTTGGAATCTGCTATGGGATCGAAAAAATCGTCGTTCTTATGTCGAAAATGGATCGTCCCCGGTCCCGAGGAGACTACTTTAGACAGCCTTTCGTAGGTTGTCTGCCACCCGGACACGCTTGTCTCAGCCGCGCTTTCATAGAGCGAAGCCGTAAGATTGTAGAGTTCCTTCCCCGAAATCGATGCCATTCTCTACTTAATTGCCAGAATTCAATAAAATCTAACCAAGAAAGATGTTTGAAGATGAAGTTATTGGGGGTCGAAACAAAAACTCCGTCGCAAACCCGGTTAAATCGAGCGGATTTAGTTTGATGTATACTGCTTATTTCAATATGCCATCGTTTTTTGAAGTAATGATCGAGCGAAACTTCTCGTCCGCCCACCAACTGCGTGGATATAAGGGGAAGTGTGAAAACTTGCACGGGCACAACTATAAGATTGAGATCTTTGCGCGCGGCGAGGAGCTCAATAATATCGGCTTGCTGATCGATTTCGGCGATCTTAAAAAAGCTGCGGATGAGATCGTGACGTATCTTGATCATCGAAATCTAAATGAATTGCCGCCGTTCGATGAAGAGTTGAACCCTTCGGCGGAGAACATTGCTCGTTACTTTGTCGAATACCTGAACGGCAGAGTCGGCGACGACCGCGTAAAGGTCTACAAGGTCCGCTGCTATGAGACCCCAACCAGTGTTGCTACCTACCAGATCGATGTCTGAGATCACCGTGCGGCGTGCGACGCCGGAAGATACAAACCTGCTGGCATCGCTCGCGACCGTTTCGTTCTACGAAGCCTATTTCGAGCAGGACGAGTCGCACGACCTCGCGAATTATCTGGTCGAGAACTTTGGTCCGTCCGTGATCGCGGCTGAGCTATCCAGTTCCGTATCGATCTACCTGATCGCCTGTCGCCGAGGCAAAGCTGTTGGATATGCAAAGCTGCGGGACGCGGAAGTTCACGAATCAGTGAGGAGCCGGAACGCGATCGAACTGCAGCGGTGTTATCTGATCGAACGTGTGTGGGGAACCGGGCTCGGCGATATTCTGCTCGAGCAATGCTTTGCCGAGGCTCGTGTGCTGGGAAAGGAAGTGCTCTGGTTGGGCGTTTGGGAAGAGAATCACCGCGGGCAATCGTTCTATCGCAGGCACGGCTTCGAACGCGTCGGCACGCTCACCTTTCCGTACGGCAATTCGGTCGGCATCAATGCCGTCATGCAGCTTCGTCTTTGATGGTCTGTGCGATCACCTTTGCAGCATCGGGTCGGGCAAACCGGCGAGCGTTCTCGCTCATAGACTTCATCCGCTGCGGATCTTTGAGAAGTTTTTCGATCTTGTACGCTAGGGTAACGGGATTGTTCGAGCGGATGGCACATCCGTTCTCGAGGAGGTGGTCGGAGTTACGTTCCTCCTGGCCGGGAATCGGATTCACAATGACAAATCCGAGACCTTTCGCGAGAGCCTCACACGTAGTCAATCCGCCCGGCTTGCCGACGATAAGATCAGACGCACTCATATACTCGTCCATCTCTTTCGTGTAGCCGACCGGAAAGATCTTCACGGCGGCGCTGCTGTTTGACAATTTTTCCAGCGTGCCTTTCAACTCCTCGTTCCTGCCGCACATAGCCAAGATCTGCACCGGAACTTTGATCGAGCGGAGCGAAGCGATCATATCGTCCATCTTTCCGACGCCGAAACCGCCGAGTGAGAGAATGATCGTGGGGAGTTCGGTGTCGAGCCCAAACTTTTCGCGCATCTCGGCTTTGGGTTTATCGGTCGCGAATTTCGGGTCGATCGGGATGCCCGAAACGGTGATCTTGTCGGCAGGGAATCCGAGCGATTCGAGATAACAACGCCCTTCGTCGATCGCGACGAAATAGCGTTCAAAGTTGCGGCAAAACCAAAGAGCGTGAATGTCGAAGTCGGTGACGACGATCGCTTGCCGGCATGAGAGTTTGCCCTTGCCCTTGAGGTCGGAGATGATCTCGGACGGCAAGAAGTGGGTGCAGACGACCCAGTCCGGATTGAAATTGCGGATCATTTTGATCAGAGGCTGTGTGTTTAGCTTGTCGAGGAATAGCCGGCGTTTCTCGTTCTTCCACGGCTCGTCGAGCTGGTCGTACATCCAGCCGAGGACCTCGGGCATGCTGTTTACGAGATCGATGTACGACTTACCGTATAGTCGCCGGAACAGCGGATTGGTGAAGTTGAGTACATCTTCGTGCCGGATATCCTTGCCGACACCTTCGTTCTCGAATGACTTCTTTAACGCTTGAGCGGCGGTCGTGTGTCCGTTGCCTACAGATGCGGATAGGATGAGGATTCGGTCGTACATAGAAAGCAGGTTAACCTGATTGGTTCCGAAATTGAATCGTCGTATGACATCTTCGAAATTTTTCTATGGTTGGACGATCGTCGCGGTCGCAACCCTCGCTCTTGTAGTAAGCAACGGATTATCGATCGGCGGGATCCCTGTTTTTTATAAGTCGATCCGCGAGGATTTTGTTGCGAGCGGGACCGTCGCGGCTGCGAATGCTGAGAGCTTTATTGCTTTCGGTGCGACGCTTACATTCTTTTTCTCGGGCGTTCTCTCACCCATCGCCGGTTCTCTGATACAGAAATTTCAGCTTCGGAATCTAATGCTCGTTGGTTGCGCCCTGCTCAGCGCGGCCTTGATCGTACACTCGCAGACATCGACACCGTGGATCGTTTACGCCGCTCGCACAGTCATGGGAATCTCTCTTTGCCTAGTTGGCGTGCTGCCGAGTATTGTTCTCGTTTCGAACTGGTTCACTCTCCGACGCGGCCTCGCTCTCGGCATCTTGCTCACGGGAACAAGCATCGGCGGTTTCGGGATCCCACTGATCGCGACGCCGCTGATCACCGCGTACGGATGGCGAACGGCGATGCTGATACTGAGCTTTGTCATCTTGCTGCTGCTCGTGCCCGCTATTATCTTCTTCGTAAAAGATCGTCCTCAGGAGATGGGGCTGCTTCCGGATGGAGAGCCGATCCCTATCGACATTGCAACTGCGGTGACTGTCTCGGGAAAGACCTTGCCCGAGGCTCTACGCATGCCGATCTTCTGGAACTTAGCATTATGTGCTGCCGCAGTGTTCTATCCGATCTTTGTAACCACCCAGCAGTTCATATTGCAGGCGACGAAGATCGGGCTTTCGCCCCAGCAAGCGAGTTTCGGCTTGTCGGCATTATTCTTTCTGAGTGTGGCGGGAAAATTTCTTTTCGGCTGGCTTAGCGACCGGCTCACTCCGACAAATGTGTTGTTAGCGTGTTATCTTGTGATGTTCGGCTCGACGCTCGTGCTTCTGAAGCTTAACCCTTCTACTGTATTCGCCTTTCTGATCTCCTTCGGGTTTGGATACGGCGGGACGTTTGTGCTTTTGCAGCGGATAGCGTCGGACTTCTTTGGCAATAGAGATTATCCTCGAATTCTCGGCGTTCTGATCGTGATCGAAACATTTGGAGCAGCGATCGGCGGGCTTGTTACGGGTAGGCTGGCGGATGCAGCAGGTGGTGATTACACGAGCGCGTTTTATGCCGTGATCGCGGTCAGCGGATTTGGGTTCTTGCTCACGATTGTGCTAACCATGCTCGTAAAGCGAGGGGCAAAATAAAAAGCGAACGCTTTACGCGTCCGCTTACTTACTCGAAAATGGTCGGGGCGAGAGGATTCGAACCTCCGACCTCACGGTCCCGAACCGTGCGCGCTACCAGACTGCGCTACGCCCCGACAAGTCAATCACTGAGTCTAGGTCACGGCCAGAGCTAAGTCAATTCGCCGCCGGATCTTCTTTCTTTCCGAAACCGGTGGTTCAGAAACTCTATGATAGGCGGAAGCAGCGAAAGAAAGACCACAACGATCACGACCTTTTCAATATGGTCTTCCAACTTGATCCCGAGTGCGGTTTCGATCACGCCGCCCAGAAAATAGCCGGCCAATACCATGCTGTTGATCCATAGCAGGCCGCCGACAACGCTGAAAGTAAGAAACGTCTTGTAAGGCATTTCAGCGGCACCGATCACGATCGGAGCGAAGGTTCTAACAATGGGAACGAAACGCGCGAGAATTACGGTCTTCACTCCATATTTTTCGAAGAAAGTGTGGGCTTTCTGAACTCTGCTAGGCTTGAATAGGAACGAGTCTTCGCGGTTGAAAAGCTTCTTTCCCATCAGCCGGCCCGTCCAGTACCCAGTACTGTCACCAATCACCGATCCCAGGAAGAATGCGAGGAGGACGTACCAAACGTTAAGTTTTCCTGCTGCTGCAAACAGTCCTGAAACGACCAACAGCGAATCGCCCGGCAAGAAGAAACCAACCGCTAACCCTGTTTCCGCGAAAATCACGAACCAAAGCGCCACATACACCCAGTTGCCAAACATTGCGAGAAGGGTGTCGATAAGAACCTTGGGATTAAGGTAATGAATCAGGTCGGAGATCCAGTCCATAAATTACTTCCAGCCGTGCTCTCCTATCAGCGGAACGAATGAGCAGGGCCCAAAACTTTCGGTCGAATAGCTTTCTTCCTTTTTTGTAACTCGGACAAGAACCTGCGATTTTTGATCTTCGCCGATAGGTATCACCATCCGTCCGCCAACTTCGAGTTGAGATACGAGAGGTTGTGGGATTTCCGGTCCGCCGGCTGCCACTAGGATGGCGTCGAACGGCGAATAGACCTGCCAGCCGAGAGTGCCATCGCCGACGCGATAAGAAATGTTTCGATAGCCGAGATTCCGCAATCTCTCTTTAGCAGCCGACGCAATCGACTCGATGCGTTCGATCGCGAATACCTTGCGTGCGAGAAGTCCAAGCACAGCCGTTTGATATCCTGAGCCCGAGCCGATCTCAAGCACACGTTCGCGTCCGTTCAGGTCCAGCAGTTCGGTCATGCGAGCGACGATGAAAGGCTGAGAGATCGTCTGCCCGACCGACAGCGGCAGGGCGTTATCTTTGTACGCCTGCGACTGTAAAGCGCTCGGTACGAACAGGTGTCGCGGAACGGTGTTCATCGCACCGAGCACACGGTCGTCGGCGATCCTATACTGGCTGCGCAGATTGTCCGTCATCCGAGCGCGAGGGATATCGTAGCCGTCTGAAATGTTCCGCCCTGCTGCCGATGAGTTCACGTGGTTTTGTCCCAACTTCGGAGATCTTCGAGCACCGAATAGTGTGTAAGATCAGCACGCATCGGCGTGACCGATACAAATCCTTCCTCGATCGCCTCAAAGTCGGTTCCGCCCTCGGCACGAAAGCCGTCTCGAACCTCGCCGATCCAGTAATAGGGTTTTCCGCGCGGGTCGACGTGTTCGCTGATCACCGGTCGGGCCGATTTGAATCCCTGTTTGGCTACCTTAATCCCTTTCGGTAGGCCTTTCGGCACGTTTACGTTCAGCAGCGTGAACTCGGGCAAACCTTCGCTCAATGCGCGTGCGACAATGTTTCGGGCGACGACGGCGGACTCGGTAAAATCGTGACTGCGGTTAGCGACGAGGCTAAATGCGATTCCCGGTACGCCGAGAATTGTAGCTTCTAATGCTCCCGCGACGGTTCCTGAATATGACGCGTCTTCGCCGAGATTCGCGCCGTGATTGATTCCGCTGACGCAGATGTCCGGCCGAAGTTCTTCGGGCAGAATCCGGTTGAGAGCGAGAGTTACGCAGTCGGTCGGGGTGCCGTCTACCGTCCAATGGCGATCGTCGAGCTGCCTGATCCGAAGAGGACGCGAGAGCGTAAGGCTGTGCGACGCTCCGCTCATCTCCGATTCCGGGGCGACGACATACACCTCGCCGACAAGCCGCATCGCCTTTTCAAGCGCTTCGATGCCCTCGCTGTGGTAGCCGTCGTCATTGGTGATGAGGATCCTGGGGAATTTCGCCGTCATTTAATAAAAGAAATGCGTGAGGTCTAAAATTATGGCCTCACGCATTATTATCTGATCGTACCGTTTTATCGGTTGTCCGGCCGGGGTGCAGAGTTCATCGGACGCTGCTGGCGGAAACGACGGCGGTTACGCTTACGGGCGTTTGCCGATTTCAGCTTGGCTTTCTGGCCAGGCGGAATGAAGTGAGCGTGCTTTTTAAGGTCTTTGATGATCTCTTCTGAGATAACCTTGCGTTTGAAACGACGAAGAGCACTCTCGATCGATTCATTATTATTTACTGAAATATAAGCCATTATTTTCTCACCCCCTTTCGGCTAAAGATACTGCCTCTAAAGGCAAACCATCATTAAACCACGTTCAGTGAGTACTGGCAAGCCTTTGTAAGCCGTCTCGAAGAGCGAGGAGTCTTAGACCTTCGAGCGTGAGATTTTCGTCGACGACGTCGATCGCCGTCGTTTGAGACGAGATCATGCGTGCGAATCCGCCGGTTGCGACGACCCTTCCGGTGCCGCCGATACGTTTCAGCAATCCTTCAATCATCGCAACATGCCCGTTCACGATGCCTGATTGGATCGATGCGACGGTAGATCTACCGACGACCGCATCCGGCGTCGTGATCGACACGTCGGGCAATTTGGACGTCGAAAGCTGAAGAGCTTTCGCGGATGTCGCGATGCCGGGAGCGATGATACCTCCGACGTAGGTATTTTCTTCGGAGATCACATCGATCGTCGTCGCGGTACCGAAGCTGCAGGCCACCACCGGAGTTCCGTATTTGGCGGCCGCGGCGAAGCAGTTGACGAGGCGATCGGCACCGGCGGCCGATGGAGGGTCGTAATCAATCGTGAAACCAAAATCCCAGGTCGCATCAACGAACCTAGGTGTTATCTTGAAAAGCTCATTGCAGACCTGCGATATCACGCCATTGAGTTCGGGGACGACCGAAGCAACAACGCAGGTATCGATGTCGATCTGGATGAAATCCTGTTCGTGAACCTTCAGCCGATCGAAAAGAAGTTCTTCGGCGGTGTAGTCACGCTTTGTCTGAATGGAGAATTTATGGAGCAGCGATTCGCCGTCGAAAACGCCGAACTTGGTTGAGGAGTTGCCTATGTCAATGGCGAGAAGCACAGTGAAAATGGATAACTGATAACGGATAGTGGAAAATTCCGGAAATTATCCGTTGTCCACTATCCATTATCCACTAGCAAGTTAGCCTTCCAGAGGCAGGCCGTCATAGACGACATTCCAGCCGTTTTTGCGGCTTGAGTTCAGCGAGCGTGAGAACCAAAGCATTGCCGCGTCAGGGTCTTCGTAAAGCTGGACGGCTGGGAAAGTTTCTCGCGGGTCGACACGGCAGATGGCGGCGCCAGCGGTGGCACTTTTGATGCACAGAAGCGCGGTCATTCGGTCCTTTTGGAGGATCGCCGTGCGGAGCATTACATCCGAGTCGTCGTCGATCGAGTCTTCCAGATCTGCGATCTCCTCGGCGAAGTCTTCGTCGCCAAAATCGAACTCGGAATCTAAGTCAAAATCTTCATTCATACAGCTTTAACCAACGTTACAACGGACAGGGTCAAAGTTCAATCTAACAAGCTTCTGTCGAACATACCCCGACGGGCAGGTCATACTTAACCTCGGAAAAATTTCTGACGACAAGTTCCTCGCCAACGCGGTTTCCGGTGCGGCGATCGATGACCTCTCGCCAAATCTCGTTCTCACGAAAATTCTTGCCCTCGCGTTGGAGGAATCGGTGATTCTTTTCTAATACATGATAAGAGAACGGCGTTTCGACGTCAGATCGGATCGAGCCTTTGAGATGTTCGTCCGTCAGCCATAGACGGATCTGAAATGTCATGTCGGTCGGATTGAAGAACCGCAGATCAATGTAGTTGAAGAAAACTCCGGCGCCGGAGCCGAAGGGGAGCGTGCGATTCTCGTCAGGGAATGGGTCGAAGCTGTGATGGTGGCGTTCGACAACTTCGAGCGGCGTGTGGAGCGCCATCCAATAGAGCAGATTCGCAAGCTGACACAGCCCGCCGCCGACTCCGCGAACGACCTCTCCGCGAGAAAGCTGCATTCCTTCGAGATAACCTTTCTCGGCGGTCGCCTCGCCTAGCTGCTGCCAGAACGAAAATGTCTCGCCCGGTTTGATCAGCAGTCCGTCAATCGTAGGACATGCGATCTTCAGATTACCGACCTTGTTTTCCTGAAGCTGCGGGTCGGAGTTGCCGAGCTTTCTTCTGAGTAAGGATTGATGTTTGTTGCAGGTGAAATTCAGGTCTTCTTGTTGTACTTCGTTTGCGAAGCGGACACGTTTCGAAGCATCGCCGAGCCGGCGAAAAGCTCGCTTCTGTTTGATTCGGGTCTTGTAGATAACAGGATGAATTTCTGAAATTCGTCGCATATTCTGCCGACCTTAATGGCCGAGTTGGGCGCTACGCCCTTGTTAACGCGCAGGCTTCTGCACTTAGGTCGCTCGCAATTGCTCCACGTCGCCTGCTTGTACGATTGTTAACGAGCCGTCGTTCCGTTTTACTCGGAGGGCTCCGTTGGGTTCGAGGCCGTCGGTGACTCCTTCGATCGATTCATTTTCTAACACAACGCGGACCGGTTTGCCAGAGAAGTAGGTTGAGCGTTTGCGCCATTCTCCGATGATGTTGGCCGGGCCGTCGTCAGATTGGAGGATGGCGTAGAAATAGGTGAGGTATTTGGTGAGGGACTCGGCCAATGCAGAGGCCTGCGCGTCAGCAAGGGAGCTACGGTCAAGTTGATCGTTAAGCCCTTGCTCACGCGCGGGCTTCTGCACTTCTTGGATCGACGTAGCGGTGGCGGCGATCTCGGGTGGGAAGTTGGATGATCTTAGGTTGATGCCGATACCGACGATGACCGCGAGGCCTTTCGGTGTGTCGGTCGTCTCTGCCAATATCCCGCAGATCTTCTTGCCGTCGACGTGGAGGTCGTTTACCCATTTGATGTCGGCGGCGATGCCGAACTCTGCAAGCGTTTCGTGCACGGCGACGCCGGTCATCAGCGTGATAAGCGGCAGATATTGAGTCTCGAGCTTTGGCCGGAGCACAATGCTGAAATATAGCCCCGTGTCAGGCTCGCTCACCCACTTCCGCCCATGCCGCCCCCGTCCTGCGGTCTGTTGCCGGGCGACGATACACACACCTTCTTCCGCCCCGAGCCGAGCCTGTTTGAGGGCTTCGGTGTTGGTCGAGTCGATGGTGTCGAAGTTAAGGAGATTGATGTTCATTTAGAAGAGTTACCCGCGAAATACGCTAAATGGCGCGAAAAAGGATTCGAGGCGGATCGGTTTCGCTACCTTTCGCATATTTAGCGGGCAAATTTCAGATAGGTCTCCACAAAGAATCGCTGTAGAAGTCCTCGCCGTTGTAAAACTCCTGGGCGATCTCGAAGCCGCCGTCGCCGGCGAGTTCGTCGATCATGGCGTGGGTGTATTTTTGGGAGATCTCCATAAAGATCGCCTCCCATTGTTCGAAGTCGAACGAGCGGTTCAGGGCTTCGATATTGACCTTCTGTTTCTCACGGCTGATGAGGAATGAGCGGGCGGCGCATTCCATTGGGCGGTACTGGGCGTAGTGTGAGAATCTGTCGAGGTTGAAATCAGCTCCGAGTTCGCGGTTGATCCGGCGTAGGAGGTTTAGATTGAACTCGGCAGTCACGCCTTGCTTGTCGTCGTACGCCGCGACGATCGTCCGCGGGTCTTTCTGCATATCGAAGCCGATGAACAGGCGGTCGTTTTCGCTCATCACTTCGCGGAGCGAGCGGAAAAATGCGACCGCATTGGCGCGAATAAAGTTTCCGATGTTCGAGCCGAGGAAAAGGATGACCTTGCGGCGGCCATTATTCTTATTGAGCGAACCGAGGATCTTGAAGTAGTCGCCGGTGTGCGGGTCGATTCTAAGGTCGGGGAACTTTTCTTTGAAGCGTGTTTCGAGCGCGTCGTTGGCTTCTTGCGAGATGTCGATCGGTTCATATTGAAAGTCGACCCCGGTCGCTAGTAGGTGCTCGATGAGAACCGCAGTTTTCGTGCCGTCACCGGCGCCGAGTTCGATGAGGTCGATCGCGTCGGAGCCTTCGGTGAATGCTTTACAGATCTCAGCCTTCTGCTCGGTGAAGATCTTCATTTCCGCCCGCGTCGGGTAATACTCCGGCAGCTTCATTATCTCCATGAAAAGCCGCGAACCTTCGTCGTCATAGAAGTATCGTGACGAGAGAGTTTTCGGGCTCGATGAGAGGCCCTTTAGGACGTCTTCGGCGAATTGCGTGAGTTCGGGTGACTGCGACGACTGCATACTGATCTCTTTACCTTCCCCTGTTCGAATCTATACAAACTGGCCACCCGCTTACGCAGGTGGTACGGACTTTGCGAGCCGCAGCCCCGTGAACTGCCACCGCAGGTGTGGGTGGAAGAAGTTGCGGTACGTCGGGCGGCTGTGGCCTTTGGCGGTGGCGGCCGAGGCTCCGCGGAGGACCATTTGGTTCATCATAAACTTGCCATTGTATTCGCCAACGGCTCCATCTGGTTTCGCGAATCCCGGATATGGAAGATATGCGGAGTTTGTCCATTCCCAACGCAGGCCCCATTCGAATTTGTCGTTTGCCGCTTCCCATTCGAACTCGGTCGGCAGACGCATCCCTTTCCATTGGGCGAAAGCGGATGCTTCGTAAAGTGAGATGTGGCAGACGGGCGCATTCATCGGCAGTTTGCGAAGTCCGCCGAGCGTGAAGTGGTGCCATTCGCTGTCGCGATTGAGCCAATAAAGCGGTGCGGTAATGTTTTCTCTATTAACCCAATCCCACCCTTCCGAATGCCACAGGCGGTGATCCTTGTATCCGCCGTCGTGAACGAATTCGAGAAACTCGCCGTTGGTGACGAGTCGGTTTGAGATGGAGAAATCGTCGAGATAGACCTTGTGGCGGCCGAGTTCGTTGTCGAAGTGGAAGCCGTCGCCGGTGTGGCCGATGTCATAGATGCCTTGTTCAACCTCAATAAACCGCGGAAACCCAGTCGCCATCGCTCCCGGTTCTGACATTTCCTCGGGGGCGTAGTCTTGACGATAAGCCGGGAAGAGTGGGTTGACGCTGAAGGTGTATTTGAGGTCGGTGATGAACAGTTCTTGATGCTGTTGCTCATGGTTGAGACCGAGGATGACCAGCGAATGCGGAACGCGGAATGTGGAATGCGGAATGTCCGTGAGTAGCCGGGCCATGTGCTCATCCACATACTTGCGGTATTCGAAAACCTTCTTTACCGTTGGGCGGCTGAGGCTGCGGTGGTCGCGGGCGGTGCGGTCGCCGATGGAGTTGTAGTAGCTGTTGAAGAGAAAGCCGAAATCGGGATCGAAGACCTGATAGTTCGGCACGAACTTCTTTAGGATCATTTCCTCGAAGAACCATGTCGTGTGTGCGATGTTCCACTTCGGGGGCGAGACATCGACGATCGGCTGCGGGATGTAATCTTCGATCTCGAGCGGCTCGCAAAGCTGTTCGGTCGCCGAACGAACGTGGTTGTAGTCTTCGAGTAAGCTCGCCTTTTGTTCCCTCTCCGTTGCTGCCTGCATCCTTCCTCCTTGAATCCTGCTGATCCCGGAAATATTCCCGTTATCCCATGACCTTCAACGACTTACGACGTTTTGATGCCAAGATCTTGTCCCGCGGTGTCCCACGAAGTGCGTGGGACAGGTAATCTGTTGGGCCCATTACACTTACGTCGACAAAATGCCCTTGTCCCACGGTTTTCAAAAAAACTTTTCGCGGCGCGGATCGCCGTGAAAATCCGCGTCGGCAGGACTCGTCCTAACGAAACGGAGTCAGATTATAGCACGCCTTGCAAGGGTGGCACAGAATTTAATTTGCAGGATTCGTGTTCGCGATCTTAGCGAGGGCTTCGCGGGCGATCTCGAGAAGGTATGGGTCGGAGCTGGTTGAGGCGGTTTGGAGAACGGTGACCGAATCGCCGCTGCCGATGGAGCCGAGGGCGAAGGCGGCTTCGCGGCGCGTGTCGTCGGCTTCCTTACTGCTGCGAAGAACTGTCTCGAGGGTTTTGATGGGCGCGTTGAAATGTGCGCCTGGATTCGAGCCTGTCGAGAGATCTTTTAAGTTCTCCGGTAGAAAGCTTTGGGGCGTTACGGCATTAGCATTGCCCGATCTTAACGTTTGCGCGATCTGGCCGATCGAACGGGCGGCGGAGCGGCGGAGGAATTCGGTTTCTTCCTTTGGCCGATCGTTGAGGATCTTGGTCAGTTGCGCGAGTGCTGATGGGTTGCCTGTGTAACCCAGTGCGAAAGCTGCCGCGGCCTTTACCTCGAGGTCTTTTTCACAGTCGACGAGGGCGAGAAGCGGAGCGGCTGAGTCCGGGCTTTCAACCTTTCCAAGAGCGTAGGCGGCTTCTTTTCTTACGAACGCGTCCTTGTCATTTAGCAGTGGGGTCAGGACGGCGATCGCTTCGGGTTTTGGGAGAAATGTGACGGCCGCAGCGGCGGTTGCGCGGACGAGCGGATCGGTATCATTGAGGGAGGGAACGGCGATGCGAGAGGCAATTTCAGATCTGAGATTCCGAATTTGAAAGAGGGCGTCGCGTTTTTGTTCGGCGGTTCCGGTGCGGAGGGTGGTTTCGAGTGCGGTCAGGTCTTGTGCAGAGGCCGGCGCTGTTGCAAGCAACAAGAAGGCACCACAAAAAAACAAAAAAACGGAAACCGGACGAGAGGCGGAAGGCAGTGATCCACGAAAGAAGAAAATGGGAAAAACGCGGCCGAGAAGACCGCGTGTCTTGGCGGGCCGAGATGGGCCGATAGAATTAAATGCGCTCACGCGGCGCGGTGCCAGCGGGTGGCTTGGGTGCGTTCCCATTCGGTCACCTGGCGGGCGCGTTTGTTTTCGTAGGCGTTCGCAAGCGAGAGGATGACGTCGTCGGCCTGTGGGCGTATTTGATTTGTTGATCTAGAAACGGAGACTTGGTCGGTGCGGGTTGAGGGGTTGTTGATATCGCGAGCGGTAGTTGCAGATGTGTGTTTGACCATCTTAGCCTCCTAACTTTTGGGGCAGACGGTCAAGCCGGACTCTAAGTGATCAAGTCGGCGACGCCTGCATTAAAGTTTTTGTATTCATCAAGACTGTCGTTTGGGTAAAAACTCCTACCTTAACGGTTTTGTCAGAATATCAAGAGTTCATGAGAAATTCAATAGTAATTGCTGTCGAGAGAAGGCAGGGGAGTTTCGCGCAAAGTCGCGAAGACGGGAAGTGTTGAGGGGTCGAATCGGCTAGACTGATGGCCCGGTGTTGAGTAATATATCGATATGCGATCGGTTCGATATTATCTCGCCCTTATGTAGCCACCCGCGGCCTTGCGGCTGTGGAGTGGCTGTTCCTGTAAATTAATTAATAATTACTAATTAGCAATTATCAATTGCATTGGATAGCAGTTCAGCTATTCGATACAATTGGCGTTTTTACGAGTGTTTCAAATGGACGAAAAGTATTTTGCAAAGAAGGTAGAGGCCAAGTGGCAGAAGAAGTGGGCTGAGACGGGGGCGTTTGAGGCGACTCATAGCGATCAGCCGAAGTTTTATCAGCTTGAGATGCTGCCGTATCCGTCGGGGAACCTGCACATGGGGCATGTGCGGAATTACTCGGTGGGCGATGCGGTCGCTTGGTTCAAGCGGCTGAAAGGATTCAACGTGCTGCATCCGATCGGTTGGGATTCGTTTGGGCAGCCGGCAGAGGACGCGGCGATCAAGCGTGGGGTGAATCCGCGTGAGTGGACCGAAGAGAATATCAAGTCGATGCAGGGCCAACTGCAGCGATTGGGGCTGAGCTATGACTGGTCGCGGCAGATGGCGGCCCATCGGCCGGAGTACTACAAGTGGGACCAGTGGTTCTTCCTGAAGATGTTCGAGATGGGCCTGGCGTATAAGAAGAAGACGCAGGTCAACTGGTGCGAGACCGATCAGGCGACGCTTTCGAACGAGCAAGCTAGCGGCGGTTTGTGCTGGCGTTGCGGGAATCCCGTGACGAAGAAGGATCTGGAGCAGTGGTTTCTGAAGACCACCGCGTATGCTGACCAGTTGCTGGACGACATGGCGGGGATCGAATCCGGCTGGCCGCAGAATGTGATCAAGCGGCAGCGGGATTGGATCGGGCGGTCGACGGGGGCGTATGTGGATTTTGGGCTGGCGGTGTCTGGTGGCCACGTTGAACCACCCGCTACCGCAGGTGGTACTGACAAGATCCGCGTTTTTACCACTCGAATCGACACGATCTATGGGGCGAATGCGGTCGTGTTGGCGGCGACGCATCCGGTTGTTGGGGCACATAGAGATCAGTTTGCGGCGGAGGTTATAGCGAAGATCGACGAGATCATCGCGGAGAGCCTGAAGCCGAAGGAGTTGGGTGAAGAGGTCGAGAAGGACGGCATCGATACCGGCCTGAAGGCGATCAATCCTTTCAGCAAAGAAGAACTGCCCGTGTGGGTAGGGAACTACGTGATGATGGAGTACGGCACCGGTGCGGTGATGAGCGTGCCGGCCCATGATGAACGTGATTTTGAGTTTGCGAAAAAGTACGGCCTGCCGATCCGCCAAGTGGTCTCGGAACCGCATCTTGCTCACGAGCATTCGACTATGCAGGCGATGGCGT
>JBDSLC010000120.1:0-9238 GCA_039916585.1 Pyrinomonadaceae bacterium
TTCTTGATCCGCGCGTCGTTGCTCGATGCGAGTTCGTGGGCGATCAGCATTGACGACAATGTCGATCCGACCTCGGTCGAGTGGATGCCGAACGTGATCAGGACGATAGTTTTGCCCTCGGCAACAAGCCTCTTCGCTGCCGCGTCATTTGATTTGATCTTGCGCGGGTCGGCGAGTTTATCGTTGATGTTGCGGTATTTCGCAAGCGCTTTCAGATTCGCCGGCGAACTAACAGTCGCGTAAACGAACGGCGCACCCATCGTCGTCTTACCGATCACTTCAAACACCATCCTTTCGCTCGCCGCGTCCAGCATTTTGAAGTAATCCACCACCTGCGCCCAACTAGCCAGCTTCCGGTCATCGCCGGGTGTGAATCCGAGAGTATCTTTGGGTGCCGGCACCTGGGCCGACGCAAACACCGCCGCCACAAAGATCAAACCGCAGAGACGCAGAGTCGCAGAGAGGAAGTTCATTTAGTGTTGTGCTCCGGAGAAAGGAATTTTTTGTAAGTGTATCAGAGCATTGCCTTTTTTGGGGATGCGGAGTAAATTGCAAGGCAGAACTCTGTCCGTAGATTTTGCTGCATCCCGGCCCTCGGGAATGAGATAAAGCACAACCAGGAGAAACCAATAGGATGAAGAATCCGTTCCTCGAGAACTTTCGCCCGTACATTCCCGCGAGCGTCACCAACCTGCGCGAGTTGACCATCTTTCCGTTGATCGTGGGAACGCTTCTCGGCATATTATTCGGAGCATCGTCCCTGTATCTCGTTCTGAAGACCGGACTTACAGTGTCGGCGTCGATTCCCGTGGCGGTCATCGCGATCACGCTGTTCCGCCTTCTTTCGAAAGCGGGATTTCGCGATGCGACCATCCTCGAATCGAACGTGATGCAGACGACGGGTTCGGCGGGCGAATCGATCGCTTTCGGCGTTGGCGTGACGATGCCGGCGATCCTGATCCTCGGGTTCGACCTGGATATCTGGCACGTCACCCTGGTCGCGGTACTTGGCGGATTGCTCGGAATTTTGATGATGATCCCACTGCGTCGGGCACTGATCCGGGATCAGCACGGCATTCTTAAATATCCGGAAGGCACGGCGTGCGCTCAGGTTTTGATCGCCGGGGCGTCGAAGGAATCTCGCGAAGCCGCACACGACGCCGGGGGTGATGTTTCGTCGGACGAGGAAGTCTTACATCGAGGCAAGATCATCGCGGTCGGATTTGGTTTAGGCTTTCTGTATAAGTCGGTAATGGATGTGTTTTCCGCGTGGAATCCGGAGCCAGGAAAAGACTTGCCCGATAACGTACTAAAAGGCGGTTCGATCCATCTCGAGAACAATCCTGCGCTACTCGGCGTCGGCTACATTATCGGGCCGTACATCTCGTCCATCATGCTCGGAGGCGGCATTTTGTCTTACCTGATCCTTATCCCGCTGATCAAATTTTTCGGCGAAGGATTGACCGGGCCACTTGCACCTGCAACTGGTAAGGCGATCGCCGATATGTCACCCGGCCAGATCCGCGGCGAATATATTCTCTATATCGGTGCCGGAGCCGTGACCGCAGCGGGCATCATCTCGCTCGCTCGCAGCCTGCCGACCATCTGGAGCGGCCTGAAGTCCGGCCTCGCGGACCTTCGCGGATCTTCGTCCGAGGCGGACGCGTCGGATCGAACTGACCAGGACATCTCGATGAAATGGGTCATTGTCGGGCTCGTAGTTTTGCTGGCGGCCATAATGCTCTCGCCGTCGCTTGGGCTGTTTTTACTCGATAATCCGGTCGTTTCGTTTCTCGGAGCACTGCTGATCATCGTTCTTGGATTTCTATTCGTGACGGTTTCGTCGAGGCTAACCGGTGAGGTCGGCTCGTCCTCAAACCCGATCTCGGGGATGACAGTCGCCACGCTACTCTTCACGTGTCTGGTTTTTCTCGCCCTCGGTTGGACCGCGTCAGACCCCTATTTCGTGACAGCCCTCTCGATTGGCGGAATCGTGTGCATCGCTGCCTCGAACGGCGGAACCACATCGCAGGACCTCAAGACGGGCTTCTGGGTCGGCGGAACTCCTCGTAGGCAACAGATCGCTATCCTTGTCGGTGCTCTAGCGTCCGCGCTTGTCCTTGGGCCGCTGCTTCTTTATTTAAACAACGGCGGAACTTACTACCAGAAGGTCGATCCAGCGAATTTCCCGGCGGGGATCTCCGTGACGGCGGATAAACTCTTCCGCGAAGGCGGGCAGCCGAAAAAAGAGGTAGTACACACCGGCGAGTATGTTACTGATACGACGCAATACCACGTTTGGCAGAATACCGACCCGAAGTCCGGCCCGGTTGGCAAGTATCTGGTCAACGATCAGGGCCAACCCATTTACTTGGTCGATCCCGCGATCAACGGTGTGATCACCGAGGATTCGCACGGCAATAAACTGACGCGCTACGATGCTCCGAAAGCGACTTTGATGAGTTACATAATTAAAGGCGTGCTCGGCCAGGACCTCCCATGGGGACTCGTTTTGATCGGCGCGATGATCGCGATAATGTTGGAATTAGTGGGCGTGCCGTCGCTTGCATTCGCCGTCGGGCTTTATCTTCCGATCGCAACTTCTGCACCGATCTTCGTAGGTGGAGCCGTCCGAAAGATAGTTGATATCTATCTGAAACGTAAACTTGCCTCGAAGAATTTGACAGAGGACGAAATAGTCGCGGAGACGGATAAATCTCACGGGGTTCTCCTGGCGTCCGGGTACATCGCTGGAGCCGCGATCGCCGGGATCTTGATCGCTATCTTCGCTGTCGTGCCGTGGTTGAAGTCTATCCAGGACGACTCGGCGAGATGGGCGGCGGCGTCAAATCCTTTCTTTGGAGGCGATAACGGGTGGTGGCTCGGCGCGATACCATTCGTGATCTTGGCGTTTTTGCTGTACTTCGTCGGCCGTGAAAAACTTATGAGGGGAAGTGAAAGCACGGAGTAGCGGTTATCAGGCAAAACGACCGAGCTTTCTAAATTTTGTTTTACATTTTTTCCACAGGCACGCTATACTTACGTTTGGCGTGTCTTTCTTTTTTTGGCCCCGGCACGCGGTCCACCAGGGTCAATCTCCTTTTCTCGTACAAACAGGGTAATCAATTTAATGTATCGCAGGTTTTCGATGCCGAATATCTTCCTCTGTATTACCACTTCACTTGCCATCGTCTGTGGCGGCTGTAATTCCGAGGTTGCAAGTTCGAGTGCGGTAAACACGTCCGTGATCGCGAATAAGGAAGTTGCGAAGAGCGCTCCGGCGTCGGCGATAGAGATCAAGCCCGGCTCTCCTGCCGACACTGTTCGAGCTTTCTACACAAAGCTTCGTGAGAAGAAATTCCGCGAGGCTATCTTTTTGACCAACCTACGCCCAGCAGTTGAAGGATTGACGGACAACGAGCTTAAAGAGTTTCAAGTAGATTTCGAGGTTATCGCGAACAAGGTTCCGGCGGTGCTGACCATTAACGGTGAGATCGTTTCGGGCAATAAGGCGACCGTTACAGCAAGCCTGCCGGGTGACGATCCGGACAAACTCGAGACCCAGCAACTTGAGCTAAGGAGAGAAGGCGATGTCTGGGTGATCCTGACGGTTGACGAAGCCGCCGAAGCCCGTATCAAGAGAGAAGGAAAGAATTACTTTTACGTCCTAAAGATCGAAACCCACGAGGACGAAGCCCGCGACATGCTCGACCGGATCGCAAAAGCCCAACTCGCGTTCGCTATGCAGAACGGAGGGAACTTCGCCGGTATTGATGAGTTGATCGCCGCCGAACTGTTGCCAGATGACGTTAAGACATCTGCATCCACCGGATACAATTATGCTGTCTCGCTTACCCCCGACAGACAGGTCTGGACCGCCCACGCGACTCCGGCAGAGTATGGCAAGTCGGGCAAGCTATCATTTTTCTTAACCTCCGACGGCAAATCGACGCCGCGGATAAGCAGTAAAGACAACGGCGGTAAACCGATGGCGAAGTGAATTTACCGTTAGATCGGACCCCGGCACGGTTTGATATTTATGTACCCCTAAACTCGATTGGAATAACGCCATGATCAGGTCACTCGTAACAAGACTCACCGGATTGATCGCTGAGCGATCGCACAGCCCGCGGAAGAAGTATGCCGTACCGGTGAAGATCTGGTTTGAACGAGAATCGGGGCGTTTGATCCACACATCGACGGCAGACGGTCTGTTTATGTCGGGCGAGACCGTCGATCTGAGCAAGACGGGAATCGGGATAATGGTCTCGTCGATCCGCATGAAAGAGCACTATCTCGTTGGTCAGAATCGAGTGCTGAACGTCGAGATGGACCTGCCGCGGGAGAAGGTTCGGATGCAGGTCATCGGGAAGCGTTATGAGCGCGAAGGTATCCACGATTCGGTCGAAAGATATATTGTTGGAGCCGAGATCACTAATATTTCGGACGCCGACCGTGAAGTTTACGAACATTTCCTCAGGTTCGGAGCAAAACGCCGCCGCGCTCCGAATCCGGGATTAGAGACGAATTAGTCATTGCCTAAGCCCGAGCGTGAGCAAGGCGTAACAGTCAAGTCGGATGTTACGCCCAAGCCTACGCGCGGGCTTCTGCATTTATGAGCCGTCGCCTAGAATCGAATCATGGCTGTTGGAATCGGATTTATCGGGACGGGATTTGCAAAGTCGGTGCAGATGCCGGCTTTCGGAGAATGTGAGCGTGCGGAGTTGGTGTCGGTGGCGAGTGGATCTCTTGCTAATGCTGAGGCTGCGGCAAAGCAGTTCGGCCTGGAGCACTTTACGGCCGACTGGCGCGAAACAGTTGCACATCCAGGTGTAGATCTCGTCTGTATCACCACGCCGCCGAGTCTTCACAAAGAAATGGTCCTGGCGGCGATAGCCGAACGGAAGCACGTGCTCGCCGAAAAGCCAATGGCGATGAACGTCGCCGAGGCTGAAGAGATGAAGGCTGCGGTTGATAAGGCCGGCGTACTAGCATTGATCGACCACGAGCTTCGCTTTCAGCCGGGAAGGCAGAAAGCGTGGTCGATGATTCGCGAGGGTGCCATCGGTACTGTAAGACATGCGAAGTACAATTTTCGGGCACCTCATCGCGGAGATCCGAAGGTTGCGTGGAATTGGTGGTCGGACATAAACGCCGGCGGAGGTGCCCTGGGGGCGATCAATTCACACATCATCGATTCATTCAATTGGTTTCTCGGAGCGGATGTTTCCAGCGTCTTCTGCCAGCTTCAGACTCACGTAAAGCAGCGTCCTTATGGAGACGAATTACGCGACGTGACGACCGACGACGAGGCGAATATGCTGCTTAGGTTTGCCGATGGCCAGTTGACGTCTGATGCTACAGGGTTGGTGTCGGTCTCAATGGTCGAGCAGCCGGAGTATGTGAACCGGCTCGAATTTTTCGGTACCGAAGGGGTGATGAGAGTCGAGCATCGCGGCGAAGTTCTCTTAGCAATGAATGGTGAGAAAGAATGGACCGAGGTCGACGTTGAATTTGCCCGGCCGATCCCCGGTGTTCCGGATACAGGATTTGCAAGAGGTTTTATGGCGTTTGCTCCCAAGATCATCGAAGCAATCGTCGACGGTTCGTCATTGGTCGAACACGCTGCGACATTCGCGGACGGAGTTAGAGTTCAAAAAGTTCTGGATGCGGCTCGCTGGTCGAATGCGAGCGGCAACGCGATAAAACCATGATCGTGGTTGCAAGTACTAGCCGACCGCGCCGAGGTTGATCTTCTCGTTCTCGCCGTAATCGGCTTCCTGGCCGGTAGCCAACGCTTTCACCATTCCAAATAGCTGAACGATCTTGCTGCTCGGCGCGTCCCAATATTCGGCCTGCTCGACCGGGATCCTGAGCAAGCATAGATTCGGGTCATCCATCCCGTCCGGGAACCATGCCTTCAGTACCGGGCTCCACAGTTCTTCGATCTTCGCCCTATCTTTAACGACCTCAGCCTTACCCGAGACCGAAAGATATGTATTGTCATCCGGGTTCGAATACGCCACGTTCACACGATTGTCCTTGTCGATTTCCGCAACCTTGTGCGTATTATCGCTTGTGAAAAACCATAGGTCGCCGTCAAATTCGAACTGTTGCGTCGACATCGGTCTGCTCCGTAGAGAGCCGCCGTCCATCGTGGTCAACATACAGAAATCGATTCCTTCCGTAAGCTCTTTTATCTTGTTGATCGCTTCGTCGCGGTTCTGATCCATACAAATTCCTCCGTACCTGCGGAGCCTGCAAACAGCGTACCTTGTCAAATCCTCAAGACTTTATTGAACCAGCAGTCCGTGAACGTACGGATTCGGTACTTAATTGACAAGTTTGTACTGAGGGATAATGGAGCGTTCTCGTGCGACGGGTAGAAATTTGATCGTCTTCTCAGCTTCGTCGTCCTTCACCTTTAGCTCGACCTCTTTCGTCGTATCGCCAAATGCGAGCGATACTCCGCCGTTTCGCTTCTGCCCGTTTCGTAGCCCGGCAGCATAGGCCGCGCTGTTGAGGTTGACGTCGGCGACAACGCGGTCCTTCGCAAACTTGTCGAAGTCGAAGCCGAGTTCGAATACAGGCATCAGTACGGTTTCCTGAGCAAAGCCGTTGCCAAGACCGTCTGCCCGGGGAATTATCAGTTCGCCTTCGGTTAGATATCGCTCGACGTCAGGGGAAGCGTCGCGGCCGAGATGTTTTGAGAAAAGAGCCGTAAGAGATTCGAATGAAAGCGGCCTTGGAGCGGTCTTCGACGCCACGAACAATTCGCGGGTCGCATCGTCCAACGAGGCCTTTCCGCCGCTGCGTGATCTGACCTCGGCATCGACATTGGTTGCAAAAAGAAATCCGCGAAGATAGGGAAGTCGCTGCACGTTTCGGTCGCTCCAGAAGTCCTTTACGATCCTCTCGTTCGTTTCCGTACGTACAGGGAGCATATAGTACTCGCGGATTCGATCGTTGTAGGCTGCGGCAAAGTCCGTGGGTGTTATCAGACCATCTTTGAACAGCAGTTTGTAAGTGTAAAACTCCGTAAACCCTTCGCTGAACCAGTACAATGCCTGCTCCGGATCGGGCATTCGGCCGAGTCTCCCGGGAATCCAGTTATGCGCGTATTCGTGGGCGAGAAGTCCTCGGAATTTGTCGATGGTCGCGTTGGGCGTGGCGAAAAGAGCGAATGAGTCGGTCAGGCCGGTGCCGCCGAATGAGAATGCATTCAGACCCTCGTCGGTCTGGACCAGTGTCACGAGATAGTACTTCTGCGAGTGATCGTTGAAAAAATCGCGCTCAGTCTCGATCACCTTGCGGATCATTTCGGCCAGTTCTGAATCCTTGAACTGCCATTCACCGCGAATCGCGACATTCACGTCATTTCCTCTGGCCTTTGTCGCAGTCAGTCGGAAGTCGCCGGCGACGAAGATCGCTGAGCTAAGCTCAACCAGTTTCGCCTTGAACGACTGTTTTCTCTTACCGGTCGCAAAGCTGTTTGCGACCGTCCACGTTTTAGGAAATCCACTCCATTCGATCGAGGTGTCGATCTCTGCCTGGTCATCCCATTCAGGCAGAACCCAAACTGTGTTACCTATCCAATGGATGTATAGAGGGTCGGTGACCGGCCGATAACGGACGGCGTTCTTCAGGGGGCCTTGGAAATCCTGAGCGATCTGGTAAGTGATCGTGACCTGAGCGCCCGGCCGATGCGTGATCGTTTTTGTGAACGGGTTATCGGCGTCGGAGATTGTAGCTCCCTTCGAAACAGAGATATTTCGGATGGCGTTGAATAGCTCTTGTTGTCCGCCCCATTCGTTTGGAAGGCGGATGTTGGTCGTGCCGTCGCCGTCGCCGATGAAGGTCACGCTCACCCGATACGCCGTTGCAGCGGGTTCAACCGAGATCTTCAATGCGGCAGCGTTGGCCGAACCGGTTACGGATAAGCCGAGCAACAGGAGAAAAAATATAAGGATTCGTCTAAGCATAAAGAAGTGGCCGGACCTCGGCGTTCTGTTACTAACGCGGAGCTGCGGCCTCGGATCGATCATACAGACGAAATAGATCGGTAAAACCGGCAGTCTGGATAGGTAAATCAGCTCGTGTGGTCGTGGACGATTCGCCAGCCGTCCTTGAATTTGCGGAAGATCAGCGTAAATTTGCCGCCGGGGTTGTCCTTCGCCCGCTTGAGAGACCAGCTTCCCAGAACGACGGCTGCATCCCTTGAGACAACCGTGATCTCAAGGTCAGAGAACGTGAGCATACCCATCGCGGTTTTGTCCGGATAGCTCTTTTTGTAGTTGTCGAGCGTCGGCTGCCAGCCTTTTGTAACTCGGCTGGAAACGAACGTCAGCTGATCGGACTTCCAATAGCCTTCCATGAACGCGGGAATGTCACCGCGATTCCAGTCGATGGCCTGTTTGTTCATGACTGATCGAATGTCGGCGGCGGCCTTGGTTTTTTGGGCGTCGGACTGGCCGAAAGTGGCTAGTGAGGCAACGACCGTAAGTGCTATTGCAAGGATGACTTTCATACGAGGAATTTTCACGCAAAGTCGCGGAGTACGCAAAAGCCTATGCCGGCACGAGCTTCGGGCTCGCCGGGCGGAAATAGAGATTTGTCCAAAGGATCGAATAAGCTGACACGGCAAGAATCGCGAAAAGGGGCCCTGACGGCTGATAAAGGGCATTCATCGTAATGAGTGCAAATGCGGTTACGATCACTCGCATATTCTCCGAGGCCCATAGCCACGGTTTTGCTTCGAGAATGCCGCTCCAATTGATGACGTGCCACCAGAGAAGCGAGGCGCCGATCCAGCGTTGGCTCGTGTTCCAACCGAAGAGATTCGATATCACGCCGAGCATCAGCACGACACCGACCCCCAGTTGGACGATCAGATAGATCCGTGAATTCTCAAACATCGGCGGGCGAAACTTGATCTGGTTTTCGGTGGTGATCTCGACCATCTCCTTCGCCTCCACTCCGGGCGGTCGCCAGCCGGCGGGCATGAACCAGACGCGGATCTTGTCTGATAGCCGAGGAGTGGCCATTGCGTATTTCCAGAGCACGATGAAGAAATGAAAGTTGATCCGCACTGGATTCCAGCTTTGCGGATGATCGTAAATGCCGTAGACGACCTTTTCTTTCTCTTCCGCGAACGAGCCGAACATCTTGTCCCAGATGATCAGAAACTCGCCGAAGTTCTTGTCGAGATAAGGAAAGTTGACGCCGTGATGGACGCGAT
>JBDSLC010000121.1:0-3273 GCA_039916585.1 Pyrinomonadaceae bacterium
CTGCTGCTTGTTCGTCGGTTAATGTTAAATCACTCATTTTTGCAGATCTCCCCTTGAAGTAATTCGGACTTCGCCCTTGTTTAAACCCTAACAAAAAAATCCGGGGCGGATTGTAACAGTTGTGTAAAACCTAAAAATGCGATTTCTTTACGAGCAAGTAAACAGGCCGGTTTTCGAGGCAAGTTTTGTACAATTCGACTTTTTTGGCAGATGCTTGACGCCACCCTGCATTTTCCGCGCGCCAAGGCGACTAGTTCTTGTGCAGTCGTGAACCGCTCGAAATTTAGGTAGGCAAACGATAGTTCGGAGCGCACTCCGACTCTGTGACAAAACTCAAAAGGTATTGGGAAAAGTTTCCCTGGTTCTGCCAGGTTTGAACCGCCAAACCTTACGCTTTCTCAACCCCGTCAAAAATGTCCCTCACCTTCCGAGCGAGAGCGTCAGTCGCAAACGGTTTCTGGATAAAATTGGCATCGGAATTTACGACACCGTGGCGAACGACGGCATCATCTGTATAGCCGGATGTAAACAGCACCGGCATCTCCGGCCAGCTCAGCGATATCTTCTCGGCTAGTTCCCGTCCGCCCATTCCGGGCATCACTATGTCTGCCATTACCAAATTCACACGCCCCGGATCACTCTCAAATATCGCAAGTGCATCGCTGCCGTTGCCGGCTTCGATCACAGTGTAGCCGCACATTTCCAACGTCTGCCGCGTGAACTTTCGCACCATCTCTTCATCCTCTACCAATAAGATCGTCTCGGTCCCGATCGGCAGCTTGTCAGAGGTGCGGGCCGTCTCTGCTTTCTCCGAGTCATCCACTACACGCGGCAGGTATATCTTGAACGTGGTTCCCATCCCGGGTTCGCTGTAAACCAATATGTGGCCGTTGCTCTGTTTTACGATGCCGTAAACCGTCGCCAGCCCAAGCCCGGTGCCCTTTCCGACGCCTTTCGTCGTGTAAAACGGTTCGAATATATGCTCCTGCGTTTCAACATCCATACCCGTACCGGTATCGCTCACCGCGAACATAACGTAGGCCCCCGGCAAGACATCGACCTGTCTCCCAGCATATTCGTCTTCCAAAAAGGCATTGGAGGTTTCGAAGGTCAGCTTGCCGCCGTCAGGCATCGCGTCTCGAGCATTAACCGCCAAGTTAGTCAGGATCTGCGACAATTGGCCGGGATCGGCCTTCACCTGTCCGACCTTAGGATTGAGAATGGTAACGAGCTGGATATTCTCGCCGATCAGCCGCCCGAGCATATTGACGGTCTCCGCTATGATTTGATTAATAACAACCACCTCAGGCTGCAGTATTTGCTGACGGCTAAACGCCAAGAGCTGGTTGGTGAGAGCGGCGGACCGATCGCCGGCATTCTTTATTTCGATCAAATTACCGCGCAGCGGGTCGTCCTCGGCCATCCTCCTGAGCGTCAGTTCGCTGTAGCCCGTGATGGCAGTCAGCATATTGTTGAAATCATGTGCAATGCCGCCGGCCAGCAGCCCAACCGATTCGAGTTTTTGTGCCTGGCGAAGTTGGCTTTCGATCCCCTTGCGTTCCGAAATATCCTGAAAAGCTCCTTGGATCCGCGTTATCGTGCCGTCCACTTTGCGATCCGCCTCGGCACACACCCGCACCCAAATTCGACGTCCGGTGGCCGTATCTATTTCAACTTCTATGTCAAGAGGAGTTCCATCCTTTGAACAGGCTTCAAGTCCGGCCACGACTTTATCCCGGCTGGATTGCGGGTAAAGCTCCAGGGCTCGCTCAAGCTCGGGGATCTCGCCGCGAGGGAGTTCGAGAATATCGGAGATCTCATCCGACCAGAAAACTTGATTCGTCGGCAATTCGACGGCCCAGCCGCCCGTTCGCGTCAATTCTCCCGCAATGCGAATGAGCGATTCTTTCTGCCGTAAAGCTTCCTCGGCCTGCTTTCTGTCGGTGATGTCCTGGATCGCTCCCTGCAAGCGAACTATCTTGCCGTCCTCATCCCGGACGGCTTCACCGATCACGCGAACCCATATGTGTCGTCCCTTTGCCGTGATTATCGGCCGCTCGAGATCATAAGGAGTTCCATTCTCAGCACAGTCGTTTACGTAACCCATCACTTCGTCCCGATGTTCGGAATAGTAGGTTTCTACGCTCTCGTCGAGAGTCGGAACGTATCCGGGCTCCACATCGTGAATTCTGCAATTTTCATCGGTCCAGGTAAGCGTGCGTTCCGGCAGTTCGATAGACCATCCGCCCAAATGAGCCGCCTGACCGGCAATGCGAAGTTGAGCTGAACTTTGCTCCAATTGCTCTCGGGCCACCTTTCGTTCCGTAACGTCACGGGCGATACCCTGAACGCCTACCGGAACCCCGTTTTCTATGATCGGACGGGTCTTTAATTCCAATGCGATACGGCGACCGTCCTTTGCGATGATCTCAAGTTCAAACGCAGACAGATCTTCACCGTGTATCTGTGCTTCGAGCAGCTGTCTTGCTTTCTCACGATATTCCGGCGCCATCGATTCGACAATGTTTCTGCTCAGCGATTCCTCGACCGTATATCCGGTTAGGCCTACGCTCGCACGATTTATCGACGTATAATTACCTTTGAGATCAAGCGTGTAAATAACGTCTATGGCGTTTTCGACAAGTTCGCGATAGCGTTCTTCGGATTCTCCTAAAGCTTCAATGGCTTTCTTGCTTTCGGTTATGTCCGTTACAATTCCGGCGAGGCGTATCAGCTCTCCATCTTCATTCCTAACCTGAAAGCCACGCGTGCGAACCCAACGGACCTCGTCGTCAGCCCTCACGATACGGTATTCAATGTCGATCGTCGGGGCTGAGCCCATCAGTCGTTCATAGGCCTCACGTACGTGCTCTCGATCCTCGGGGAGAATAAAGTTGAGCCACTCATGCGGCGTCGCATTTACACTCTCAAGAGATCTCCCCCAAATTTTCTCAAATGCAGGACTTATATAATGGATCTCGTTTAGGTCCGGAGAACGTATCCAAAAAGAATCGTTTATATTCTCAGCTAACTGACGGAAATTTTCCTCGCTTTCCCGCAATGCCTCTTCTGCGTTCTTGCGCTCGGTAACGTCCTGAGCCATGACGATGATACCTATCGGCTTGCCGTCGCTGTCAAAATAGGGCACCTTATCGGTTTGCACCCAGCGCTTATCACCGTTACCGCCCGGCAGCATTTCTTCATAGCCCAGTTTCGGCTTTCCCGACTCTAAAACTTTCAGATCGTCGGCAAAGAACTCGGCTGATTCGTCAG